>NZ_JAGINT010000002.1:3308374-3609136 GCF_017876295.1 Kribbella aluminosa
TCATCAAGACGTTCGAGTACAACGGCGGCATGTGGAACCTGGCGCAGCGCTACATGGCTGCGCCGTCCGGCTCCGACGCGAAACGGTCGGCGATGCTGTCGTCGGTGTTGTGGCTGGTCTGGCCGTTGGTCCTGTTCATCCCGATGTGCGCGGCGCCGCTGCTGGTGCACCCGGGCAAGCCGGAGCAATCGTACGTCGAGCTGGCACAGCTGTTGCTGCCGAGCGGCCTGATCGGGCTGGTCCTGGCCGGGTTCTTCTCGCACACGATGGCGATGGTGGCGTCCGACGCGAACGCGATCTCGTCGGTGATCACCCGCGATCTGGCGCCGGTGCTGGTGCCGCGCGTACGGCAACTGACCGACGGCGCGACGCTGAAGATGGCGCGGATCGTGACGTTCACGTTCGTCACGGTGAGCATGCTGATCGCGATCGCCACCAACGGGGAGGGTGTGGTGCTGAAGATCGTCGTCGACCTGGTCGCGGCGACCATGGGGCCGATCGCGATCCCGTTGATGCTCGGGCTGCTGCCCTGGTTCCGGCGGAGCGGATCGCGGGCTGCGCTGGCGTCCTGGGCGATCGGGCTGATCGCCTGGGTGATCGTGAAGTACGGCGTCGGGTCCACCGACCAGACGCTGGTCGTCGCGTTGCCGCTGGCGACCTCTCTGGTGGTGTACGTCGGCCTCGGCTTGCTGCTGCCCGAGAATCGTGTGGACGTCGACGACCTGGTCGACTCGCTGAACACCGACCCCGAGCTCACCGCCCAACCGGCGGCGGCCCGGTCCTGAACCACTGTTCGAAAACGACACACAGGAGAACCGCCTTATGCCGAACATCACCGTCGAACTGCTCTCCGGCCGCACCCTCGACCAGCGCCGCGAGTTCGTCGCCGCCGTCACCGACTCCGCCATCGCCATCCTCGGCGCCAAGCGCGAGGCGGTCCGCATCGTCTTCCAGGAGATCGAGAAGACCGACGTCGCCAACGGCGGCACCCTGGTCGCCGACGCCTGACTCGCCCCCGCGGTCAGCCGCGATCTCGACTTTGAGAAGCCACCAACCAGATTTTCGTGCTGGAAATGGTTGGTGGGTTCTCAAAGTTGGGGTTGGACGGGCGCGCCGGATGGTGGAACGGGGGAGGGGGTGGGGGTTAGGGGCGATTAGGGTTCGGGTATGCGAGTTGGGGTGTTTGGTGCAACGGGTCAGGTCGGCGGGGTCATGCGGGAGTTGCTGATCGAGCGCGACTTCCCGGTGGACGAGGTGCGGTTCTTCGCGTCGGCGCGGTCCGCGGGCAAGAAGCTGCCGTTCGGTGACCGGGAGATCGTCGTCGAGGACTCCGCGACGGCGGACTTCTCCGGGCTCGGGCTGGCCCTGTTCTCGAACGGGAAGACGGCCTCGAGGGAGCTCGCCCCTCGAGTCGCCGCCGCGGGTGCCGTCGTGGTGGACAACTCGTCCGGCTGGCGGATGGATCCCGACGTACCGCTCGTGGTCTCCGAGGTGAACCCGGAGGACCTGAACACGATCCCCAAGGGCATCGTCGCGAACCCGAACTGCACCACGATGGCCGCGATGCCGGTCCTCGCCCCGCTGCACCGCGCGGCCGGCCTGACCCGTCTGGTGGTCTCGACGTACCAGGCCGTCTCCGGCTCCGGCGGTGTCGGCGTGAGCGAGCTCGAGGACCAGGCGCGTGAGCTGTCCGTGGCCGGCGGCAAGCTCGCCCGCGGGACCGAGGGCATCACGCTCCCCGAGCCCAAGGTGTACGCCGGGCCGATCGCCTTCAACGTGCTCCCGCTGGCCGGGTCGATCGTTGCCGACGGCACCGGTGAGACGGACGAGGAGCAGAAGCTCCGCAACGAGAGCCGGAAGATCCTGCACCTCCCGGACCTGCCGGTCGCGGGCACCTGCGTCCGGGTGCCGGTCTTCACCGGGCACTCGCTGAGCATCCACGCCGAGTTCGCCTCGGCGATCACCCCGGCCGAAGCGACGGAACTCCTCGGTGCCGCGCCCGGTGTGGCGCTCGCCGACCTCCCGACCCCGCTGCTCGCGGCCGGCCATGACCCGTCGTACGTCGGCCGGATCCGCCAGGACCAGTCGGTCCCGGGCAACCGCGGCCTGGTCCTGTTCGTCTCGAACGACAACCTCCGCAAGGGCGCCGCCCTGAACGCGGTCCAGATCGCGGAGCTGATCTATCGACGTCAAGAAGGCTGACATCGAGGGACCGTGAGTCCGCGATAGGCGGCCGGACGGCGGCTCGCTGACATCCTCAAGCGAGTACCTCGCCCAGAGCAGCAGCCGGGTACGGGAGAGACCGACCTTGCTGCCGGCGGCATTCTGTACCTGACCTGGCGTGTCTCGCCGACGGATCAGCGCGACGACGCGAGGCGTTTGTACGCCGCCGTCGACGAGCTAGTCGTGAAGGACGCGCTCGGCACGTGTGACCTGCTCCTCGACGAGCAGGTCACCAGCGCGAGTCCGGGCCGGACGATCCGTCGCGTGGTCGCCCGGAAGCCTCAGCAGCGGTAGAAGTCCTTTGTATAAACGCCGTTCACCGCGGTGAGGGTGTGGTCGAAGCAGCCATGGCCGGTGGCCCGGAAGTGCACGGTCTGTGTGCCGGTCGCGTGGCGCTGGTCTCGTGGTACGCCGTAGATCCAGGACGCGCGGCCGTCGTACGTCTCGGTCGTGGTGAGCCGCGGCGTACGGATCGTGTCGTAGATCTTGAGGTCCGTGACCACGTCGTACCCGCCGGGGATCGTTGCGTTGGGCAAGAAGGTCAGTACGCCGTGCTTGCCGTAGCCGAGGTCGGTCCGCTCGACGCGCCCGTTGCTGATCGTGGTCGCGGTGTCGCGCCAGTCGGCGTCGAGGGCGTCGTGGGACTCGCCGGCGTCCCAGGTGTGCTTGGAGACGTTGGTCAGCGCCCGACGGACGGTGGTGCGGATCCGGCCGGCCGAGGTGTCGACGTACCCGCTGATCGTGAGGTTGCGGGCTGCCGTCGTGTTGACGGAGCCGGCCGCGTTGGGGGCACCGGTCACGTCGTCGGTCTTCGCGAGCGGGCCGACGGTGTACGACGTGAGGGCGCCGGTCGTCTGCGTGCGGTGCGCGTCGGTCCACACGTGCAGGTTCGGGACCGTGAACCAGCCGGACTGGCCCGCCGGTACGCCGTCGACGTGGATGCGGAACTCGTGCGGCTTGCCGTCGGTCAGCAGGCCTGCGAATGGCGTGAGGTCGTACGTCAACGGCTTGATGTCGAACGCGCGCGGCGCGGGGGATGGGCGCCACTCGTACGGGTTCGACCAGCCGCCGGTGTAGATGTACGGGTACGGCAGGGCGATGCCGGCGAGCTTCCCGTCGATGCTCACGTCGACCTCGCGGTACGGCGAGCCGTCGGGGCAGGAGTACCCGGTCGCGGCCGGTGCGGACGTGTCCCAGAACTCCTCGCAGCCGCCGCCCGATCCGGTGACGTAGACCTCGCCGAGGACGCGGGTCGTGTTCCGGGGGAGGGTCGCCGTACCTCGGAGGTCGGCGTCCTCGCGGGTCTGGTCCTGCAGCGGCAGTACTTCGTCCGCGGTCCGGGCTGCCGGGGTGCGGCGGTCGGTGGTGTAGAAGTCCAGCGTGACCCGGATGTCGAGGACGCCGGTGTAGGTGCCGTCGACGACGTTGCCGAGCTCCATGACGACGGGTTGCGTCGTCCGCAGCAGCGGGATGTACGACGTGACGTCCTTCTCGACGTTCCACTCGATGCCGTCGGTGCTCGGCTCCGGCGTCGAGGTCCGGAACACGCCGACGCCGCCGATCGTGAGGTGACCGAGGCGGTCGTACTGCACGCCCTGCACCGCGCCGTGCATCCGTAGCACGACCTTCGACCACGGACCTTGGCAGTCGGCGAGCGGCGTGTAGGTCGACCGGTACGGGTCGAAGTCGCGGAACTGATTGTTGACAATCTGCACTTCACAGTGCCGGGTGTGCGGGACCGCGACGGCCGGCGCGGGTGTCCGCGGGTCGTCGTAGTCCGAGCCGAACTCGGCCGGCGGGGCGGCCGCGCGGGCCGGAACGCCGATCGCCAGCAGGAGGACGGATAGTGAGGCGGTTACCACCGACCGTATGCGCATGTTGCGGAAACGTAATGGAGAAGGTTCGGGTGGGCAAGCGAGTGGCATGGTCAGCCGCCGTGATTGCTATTACTGTCCGGTAAAGGCGTGCCTCCCGGCCCAACGCCTACTGCGCGGCACTCGGCACGGCATCTCGCCGCACTGGAGCAAAGGCCACGATGGAACCACATCGAGGCCTTCGTTCCAGCACGCCGAGGCACCGCACCGAGCACCTGCTCGCTACGGCGCTGGACCGGGAGGCACGCCCAACTTGACCCCCTACGGAGGCCAGTCATGATGCCTGTCGCCGATCCCGGCCAGCTCGCACTTCTCAGCAACCGCAAGGACACCATGGCCCAGATGTTCCTGGACCGGGTGGCGGCGACGCCTGAGCGGGAGGCGTTCCGGTTCCCGCGCGGAGAGCAGTGGAAGTCGGTGACCTGGCGGGAGACCGAGGCGCTGACCCGGCGCCGGGCCGCGGGCCTGATCGCGCTCGGGGTCGAACCCGAGCAGCGGGTCGGGATCGCGGCCGGCACCCGGATCGAGTGGATCGAGTGCTACCTGGCCGCCGTACTGGCCGCGGCCGCAACGTCGACGATCTACCCGTCGACGATCTCCGCCGATGTCGCCTTCATCGTGGCCGACGCCGACGTCCAGGTGGTGTTCGCCGAGGACGCCGGGCAGGTCGACAAGCTCCGCGCGCACCGGGCCGAGACGCCGTCGCTGCGCAAGGTCGTGCTGCTCGACGGCACGCCGCTGGAGAGCGACGGCGACTGGGTGATCGGCCTCGGGCAGCTCGACCTGCTGGGCGACGAGTACCTCGCCGAGCACCCGTCGATTGTCGACGATCGGATTGCAGGCATCACCCCGGATACCTTGTGCACGCTGATCTACACCTCCGGTACGACGGGTCGCCCGAAAGGCGTGCGGCTGCCGCACTCGGTGTGGACGTACGAGGGCGCCGCGGTCGAGGGCATGCGGGTGCTGTCGCCGGACGACCTGCAGTTCCTCTGGCTGCCGCTGTCGCACGTGTTCGGCCAGGTACTGCTCGCGGTCCAGTGCCAGATCGGCTTCGCGACCGCGGTGGACGGCCGCATCGACAAGATTGTCGACAATGCGGCTGTCGTCCAGCCGACGTTCATGGCGGCGGCGCCGCGGATCTTCGAGAAGGCGCACGCCCGGATCGTGACGATGATCCAGTCCGAGGGCGGGGCCCGGGCCAAGTTGTTCGACTGGGCGTTCGGGATCGGTGCGAAGGTCTCCGCCCTCCGGCAGTCCGGTCGGGAGCCGTCAGGTCTGCTGGGTGCGCAGTTCGCCGCGGCGGACCGGTTGGTGCTGTCGAAGATCCGGGCCCGGTTCGGCGGCCGGATCCGGTTCTTCGTGTCCGGGTCCGCGGCGCTCGACAAGTCGCTGGCGGAGTGGTTCCACGCCGCCGGGTTGCTGATCATCGAGGGGTACGGGCTGTCGGAGACGTCGGCGGGGTCGACGCTGAACCGGCCCACGCAGTACCGGCTGGGCAGCGTCGGTCCGGCGTTCCCCGGTACGTCGTTCAAGATCGCCGAGGACGGCGAGATCCTGATCAAGGGCGACGGCGTGATGAGCGGGTACCACAACCAGCCCGAGCAGACCGCCGAGGTGCTGACCGCCGACGGCTGGTTCCACACCGGCGACATCGGGCACTTCGAGGACGAGTTCCTCTACATCACCGACCGCAAGAAGGACCTGTTCAAGACCTCCGGCGGCAAGTACGTCGCGCCGCAGGTGATCGAGGGCCGCTTCAAGACCATCTGCCCGTACGCGAGCCAGTTCATCGTGCACGGCAACCTGCGCAACTTCGTCTCGGCACTGGTCACGCTGGACCCGGACGCGATCACGAGCTGGGCGGAGTCGAACGGCCTCGGCGGCAGGCCGTACGCCGAGATCGTCACGTCCGGCGCCGCCCGCGCCATGGTCCAGGGCTACGTCGACGAACTCAACGCCGGCCTGAACCGCTGGGAGACGATCAAGAAGTTCACCATCCTCGACCGCGACCTCACGGTCGAGTCCGGCGAGATGACCCCCAGCCTCAAGCTCAAGCGCAAACACGTCGAGACCGAGTACGCCGACGTCCTCGACAAGATGTACGAGTAGCCCGCGGGAGGCGCCGCGAACGGCGCCTCCCAACCGACACGGGTCAGCCGGCGCAGTTGTGGACGCCGGTGGTGGCCGAGGCGATCACGAGATCCACCTTGCCGTCGAGGGCTGTCAGGTGCAGAGCGGTGACCGATTGGCCGTGCTCGGTGTTGGCCACCGGCTTTCGTTGGTTGGTGGTCAGACGGATACCGGCGACGGTGGTCGTGCTGTTGAGCTCGGCCGAGACGGGCATCCGCCGGCCGCCGATGTACAGCCCGGCCAGGTCCGTGGTGGCACTGGCTCCGGCGCAGGTACTGGTGGATTTGGCGGTCGCACCGCGGACCTCGATGACCGGGAGCCCCGGAATGCCGATTGTCGTGTTGTTGACAATCGACGATGCGGTGGAGGTGCCAGGAGCGAGGCTCGTCTGAACCTTCGGGCACAGCGCCCTCGTGGTCACCAGGCCGCCGGCCGCGAGTTCCGCCGTACATGACGTCCTGGTGGTGAACGGTTGTGCGACCCGAACGTCCTTGGTGTCCGGCTGCGACGGAATCTTGACCTGCGCGAGCAGCGGAACGTCGATCGTGCCTGCGACGCCGTACGTTCGCCCGGTGTAGTACTCCAGCTGCACGGTCGCCGACTTGGAGGACGACAGGTAGAAGTCGTCGCCCGTGAAGGACACCGAGACCCGAACGGTCGCCGCCGCGTTCAGCGGCTGGTTCGCCGAAGAAATCGTGCAACGGGCCGTCCCGGACGAGTCAGTCGTCCCCGTGCACGACTGGCGATCGCTCCCATTGCCCAGTGCCAGCTGCAGCTTCCGCCCAGCGACAGTGCAGCTTCTGCCCAGCGACAGCCGGGCCGTGGAACTCGCGCAGTGTCCCGACAGCGAAGCGGCCGTCCCGTTGGCGACCGCTTCGGACCCGTGTACGCGACCTGGGTCGCCTGATGCTCAACAGCGAACGAGACGAAGCTCGAACTCGCCGCAGTCCCGTGATCACCGAGATACCGCAACGTCAGGGTTGTCGGCCCAGACTTCTGCGTCGGCGTGAGGGCACACGATGCGACCCCGTTTGCATCGGTGGTCCCGGTACACGTCTGCGTCCCACCTCCGAGACCGAGCGTGAACTGGATCCGCGCACCCGGTATCGGCGTGGTGGCTCACCGGCCTGCGGCTGTGGAGCACCCGACGACGCGGCGGTCTTCGCCGTACCGCCCGTCAGTCTGGCCGCGGCCGTGAACGGCACGTGATGCGGCCGCGGCCTTCGAGCCCGGCGAATCCTGCGCGGCCTGCGCCTGCGCCGGGGTGACGCCGCCGATCGCTACCTCGCTGCCGCCCAACGCGGCCAGGCCTTCCTCGAGACCGAGATAGTCCCGGCTTCAGGTACTCGGCGAGGACCTTGCGCAGCGCCGCGTCACGGCCGGCGGGCGTCGCCGGCGTTGCGGCCTTGGTCGTCGTACTGCGGTGAGTGTCGACGCGGCTCGTCGCCGCGTCGTGGGCGGTGCCGGTTGCGGCCGTTTCGCCTTGTGCAGAAGGATTTTCGTGGGTCGCGGCCTCCGACCCGGAGATGCTGATCGTTCCTGGAATCAATGCGCCAACGGCGACAAGGACAGCCCGCGGGCGGCGCGGTTGTCCGAGCATGTGAGTGTCTCCTCCGACGTGGTCGTCCTGGAGCAACTGTTTGTGTGCGTACCGGTCCTTCGATGGAAGTCGGTGATGTTACGCACACAGGGGTTCACTCGCGGAACGACGCTCCCGGGTGCTCGGTCGGTGCGAAAGGCTTACCGGGACAAGAACTTCCGGATCGCTTCGACGTAGGCGGCCGGTTCTTCCTCGTCGATGGAGTGGGCCGAATGCTGGAAGATCTCCAGGGTGGCCTGCGGGAGCCGGGTCGCGAGGTCGCGCGGGATGTCGAAGCCGACCTGGCGGTCCCAGAGGCCGGCCAGGACCAGCGTCGGGATGTCCAGCGCGGCCAGGTCGTCGACGAGCTCGGGACGCTCGTCCCCGACCAGCGCCATCGCTACCTCGATGTTGGGTGGTGGCGCGTTCTGGTCGTCGGCCGGGATGTTCGACGGGTCGTGGTAGAAGAAGGCGGCGGCGTTCTCGCTCTGGGCGATCGCGCCGAGCGCGGCGACCGTCCGTTCCAGCGGCTTGGTGACGCCGTCGAGCTGGGCGCGCAACGCGGTCCGCTCGGCCGGTGTCAGCAGCGGGTCGACGGCGCCCGGCCGCATCGTCCACAGCCCGGGATGCAGCGGGTCGACGATCGGCGGCGCGTGCAGTACCAGGCGGTCCACATGGTTGCTGTGAGCAACGGCGTACTCCGCGGCCAGCAAGGCCCCGAACGACACGCCCCACGGGACGATCCGGTCGGCGCCCAACGCCGTACGCAACTCGTCGAGGTCCGCGACCAGACGCTCCATCGTGTACGTCGACGTGTCGGCCGGACGCTGGGTACGCCCGCACCCGCGCTGGTCGTAGAACACCACCGGCACGAACCGGGCGAGCGCATCCCCGACGGACCGCTCCACGCCGTACGAACTCTCACCCGGCCCGCCGTGCAACAGGACCAACGGCGTACCACCGTTCCCGGCCCCCGCCACCCGCACCCAGTGCGAGACCCCACCCGCGAGCACCGTCCGCGTCCCGTCACTCAGCATGCCGGCGAGCATACGCGTGCCTATGCTTGAGTGACTGCGCACGTGGGGACAGTCGGGGGGCAGAGTGAGCGGTCGTGATGGACGTCCGATCGTGTTCCTGGACGTCGACGGGACGCTGCTGCCGTTCGGCGGCGATCCCGCGGCACGGAGGCTGGTCGCGGGCGTCGGCGTACGGCTGGCGGCGATGCCGTGCGAACTCGTCTGGGCCACGACCTGGGGCGAAGACGCCAACACCGGCATCAGCCCGCGCCTGGGGCTGCCCCGCCTGCCGGTGGTGACGTGGGAAGCGGACCCCGGACCGGGAGACCACGGGCTCGGCCTGCACTGGAAGACCCGCGGCCTGGCGACCTGGGCAGGAACCCGCCCCTTCGTCTGGCTCGACGACGAGCTGACCACCCTGGACAGCGACTGGCTCCGCAACTACCACCCGGCCCCCACCCTCCTCGAACACATCGACCCGCACGAGGGCGTCACTCCCCAAACCCTCACCGCCGTGGAATCCTGGCTCCACGACCTCTGATGAGGGGGAGCACGAATGACCGTTGATCGGGCTGCCGTTCGGTACGACGTACTTGTCGGTGGTGGCGACCGAGGACGGGGTGGAGCGGCCGTTCGTCGCGAGCGTCGGGGCCGGAAACAACTCCTGGTGTCCGGGCACAGGCTATTGCTTGTCTGCGGACACGAGTAGCTGTTCCGGCCCACATCACCGGGCATCGGCGCCCGGCCGGGAGTAGCAAGCGGCGTCAGGCTGAGGTGGCGAGGGCGTGTTTGCCGGTGGTGAGGGACTGGCCCTGGTCGATCATCTGTTCGGCGATCCGGTCGACGGCCTGGGAGAACGCCTCGGAGTTCTCCGGGTCCCAGTCGGTGAGGTGGTCGAGCATCCAGACCCGGAACGCGCCGACGAACCGCTGGAACATCTCCAGGCCGAGCGTGGTGAAGCGGTAGTGGCCGAGCGTTTCCGACAAGTAGCCCTCGGCAACCAGTTGGGTGGCCAACGGTTCGAGTACGCCGGGCGGCATCCGCAGCTCGCCGGTCATCTCGGCCAGCGTGGCGGATCCGGACTCCGCGCCGCCGCGGAAGACGCGCATGATCATCCAGGTCTGCGCGGCGCTCAGCGGCAGCCCGGACTGCGCGAGCACCTCGGGCGCGGGGTTGCGTTTGTGATGCCGTACGACGAGAGCCGCGAGCTTCTGGAGTTCGTGCTCGGAGTCGAACGAGGCGGGGGCCCCGAAGTTCTCGCCGACGTCGGACGCGGCCATCCGCGCGGTGTCGCGGAGCGGGACCTCCTTCAGCAGCAGCGCGGTGAGGAACCCCAGCCCGGCCACCGGCACCGCCCAGAGGAACACCACGTGCAGCGAGTCGGCGTACGCCGCGGTGATCACCGAGCGCGCCGCGTCGGGCAGTCCGCGGACCCCCGCCACGGTCGCCGCCAGCCGCGGGTCGACCTTCGCGGTCTGCACCGCGACGCCGAGCTTCTCCGGCAGTTGGTGCGCGTAGATCGACCCGAACACCGCGACTCCGAACGAGCTGCCCATCGTCCGCAGGAAGCTCACCCCGGAGGTCGCGACGCCGAGGTCCGAGTAGTCGACGGTGCTCTGCACGACCACGGTCGGCACCGGCATACACGCGCCGATACCGAGTCCCAGAACCACCATGAAGCCCGCGGTTTCGAGGTAGGACGTGGCGTTGCCGAGAAGCGAGAGCAGGAACAGACCGACGCCGATCAGGATCGTGCCGAAGATCGGGAACAGCCGGTACCGCCCGGTCTTGCTGATGATCTGCCCGACCACCACCGACGCGACCAGCAGCCCGCACACCAGCGGCAGCATCTGCAGCCCGGACTCGGTCGCCGAGGCGCCGTGCACGAACTGCAGGTACGTCGGGAGGTAGGTGACCCCGCCGAGCATCGCGAACCCGATGATGAAGCTCATGATCGAGCACACCGTGAACACCGGGGAGCGGAACAACCGCAACGGCAGTAACGGCTCCGCGGCGCGCCGCTCGGCCAGCACGAACAGCCCCAGCGCGAGCACCGAGCCGACCGCCATCGCGATGATCACCGCCGAGGTCCAGGCGTACTCGTTCCCGCCCCAGGTGGTGACCAGCGTCAGCCCGGTCGCGGCGATCCCGATGAACAGGATCCCGAGATAGTCGATCCTCGGGCCGACCGCGGCCTTCACCGAAGGAAGGGTGATCGAGGCAACGATCAGCACGATGATGCCGAGCGGGATGTTCACGTAGAACGCCCAGCGCCAGCTCAGGTGGTCGACGAACAGCCCGCCGAGCAGCGGCCCGGCGACCGTCGACACCCCGAACACCGAACCCATCACGCCCTGGTACCGGCCGCGCTCGCTGAGCGGTACGACGTCCGCGATCACCGCCATCGCGGTGACCATCAGGCCGCCGGCGCCGAGGCCCTGGATCGCCCGGGACCCGACCAGCCAGAGCATCGAGTGCGACATCCCGCAGAGCGCGGACCCGGCGAGGAACAGGACGACGCTGAGCAGGAACATCGGCTTGCGCCCGTACAGGTCGCCGAACTTCCCGATCAGCGCGGTCATGATCGTCTCGGCGAGCAGGTACGACGTCACCACCCAGGACAGGTGGTTGGCCCCGCCGAGATCGCTGACGATGGTCGGCAGCGCGGTCGCCACGATCGTCTGATCGAGCGCCGCGAGCAACATTCCGAGCATGATCGCCACCACGACCGCGTTCCGGGTGGCACGTCCGACGGGGTGAGCCTCGGTGTCCATGAACCGAATGTAATCGGATCGGCACCTTCCGCCACCGCAGAACCGCTGCGATCGGATCAAGAAATGCCCGGATCCGTACCGACGCCGGATCCGTACCGAAGAACGGGCAGTGGTAGGCGATCTGGCCGGTCGGAAGCGGAGCGCACGCGTGACGTGGCCGCGAAAAGGTGACCACTGCCCGTCCTTCGGTACGCCGCGGGTGGCGGTCCGTAGGATGGGTGGGTGCCGTCGACATTGCCCGAGGGGGAGGTTGCGCCCCGGGACGGGGCGTTGCCGGATGCTGCTGTGCGGGAGGCCGCCGGGCGGCCGTTCGGGTTCTACCTGCACGTGCCGTTCTGTGCATCGCGGTGCGGGTACTGCGACTTCAACACCTACACCGCTCGCGAGCTGGGCGGTGGCGGATCGCAGGCGTCGTACGCCTCGGCGGCTGTTGCGGAGGTGCGGCTGGCGCGGCAGGTGCTGCGGGACCTGGACCGGCCGGTGGACACCGTGTTCTTCGGGGGCGGTACGCCGACCCTGCTGCCGGTCGCGGATCTCGGGAAGATGCTCGCGGCGGTCCGGGACGAGTTCGGGCTCGCGGCGGACGCGGAGGTGACGACCGAGGCCAACCCGGAGTCCGTCGACCCGGCCTACCTCGAGGGACTGCTCGAGGCCGGCTTCAACCGCGTCAGCTTCGGCATGCAGAGCTCGTCGTCCCAGGTGCTGAGGATCCTCGACCGGCAGCACAGTCCCGGACGTGCACTGGAAGCCGCGAAGGAAGCGACCTCGGCCGGCTTCGAGCACGTGAATCTCGACCTCATCTACGGAACGCCCGGTGAGTCCCTGGACGACTGGCGAGCCTCGCTGGAGTCCGCGCTCTCCGCCCAGCCCGACCACGTGAGCGCGTACGCGTTGATCGTCGAGGACGGTACGCAGCTCGCCCGGCGGATCCGGCGCGGTGAGCTGCCGATGCCGGACGACGACGACCTCGCGGACAAGTACGTGCTGGCCGACGAGTTGCTGTCGGCCGAGGGCCTGCGCTGGTACGAGGTGTCGAACTGGGCCCGCAGTACGGCGGCGCGCTGCCGGCACAACGAGCTGTACTGGCGCGGCGACACCTGGTGGGGGATCGGGCCGGGCGCGCACAGCCATGCGGGCGGGGTGCGGTGGTGGAACGTGAAGCATCCCAGCGCGTACGCGGAGCGGATCGCCGCCGGCGAGAGTCCGGCGTACGCACGGGAGACGCTGGACGCGGAGACCCGGCGGGTCGAGCGGGTGCTGCTCGAGGTGCGGTTGTCGGCCGGTCTGCCGCTCGAGGTCCTCGACGCGGCGGGGCGGGCGGCAGCGGACCAGGTGGTCGCGGACGGGCTCGCGGTACTCACCGACGGCCGGCTGGTGCTGACCGATCGCGGGCGGTTGCTCGCGGATGCGGTGGTCCGGGATCTGCTGCCGTAACCGCTCCGCGGCCTTGGCCGTGATCGGTGGACGGCAACCGCGGCTTGTGGGGTTGAAGTGATCAAAACTGATCACAGTGAGCTGTTGACGACTGTTACGGACACACGGCAGGCTGTGAGGTAAGCGTTTACTATCCCTCGTCGAGGAGTCGCGATGCCGCCCTTCATTCGTCGTCGACTGTTGCTACAGGCCGGGCTCGCCGCTGGTGCGGTCAGCGCTCTCGGGCTGCCCACTCGAGCGTTCGCGGGGGACGAGTTCGACGTTCTCCGGGCGCGGTGGGCCGAGCTGAACACCGGCGGGGCGATCGACGCCTCGGATCCGGCGTACGCGAGCGCGCTCGCCAAGCTCGGTCAGCAGGCGCAGGAGTTTGTCGACACGCTGATTGTCGACAACAGTCGGACGGCGCTGTGGGCGGATCTGCCCCTCAGCCCATCGAGCGGCAACTTCTCCATCAGCTACACCCGCCTGAAGACGATCGCCCTGGCCCGCGCGACACCGGGCGCGGGCCTGAGCGCGCCGGCCACGAGCGTGGCAAGCGCCCCCGCCCGCGCGGCGAGAGCTGCGGCCGGTGGTTCGAGCACTGCAGGCGGAGGGGCGAGAGCTGCGGCCGGCGGTTCGAGTTCTGCAGGCGGAGGGGCGAGTGCTGCGGATGCGGTTGGCGGCTTGCTGAGCGGGGCGCTCGACTTCCTCAATCTGCATTCCTTCAACGAGACGCTGAAGGAGACCGGGAACTGGTGGTTCTGGGAGATCGGCACACCGCGGGCGCTCCTCGACACCTGCGTTCTGGCGTACGACGTGCTCTCGGCCGACCAGCTCGCGACGTACCTGACGGCCGTCGACCACTTCGTCCCCGACCCGAACCGCCGGACCAACTCGCCCTCGCTGCGTGAGACCGGCGCCAACCGGGTCGACAAGGCGCTGATCGTCGCGCTCCGCGGCATCGTCGGAAAGTCGACCAGCAGATTGTCGACAGCCCGCGACGCCCTCAGCGATGTCGCCGAGTCCGGGAAGAACTCCGTCTTCACCTACGTCACCAGCGGCGACGGGTTCTACCGCGACGGCTCGTTCGTCCAGCACGGCAACCTTGCCTACGTCGGCACCTACGGCAACGTCGCGCTCGGCGGCGTCGCGAACCTGATCGCGCTGCTCGGCGGTTCCACGTGGGAGATCGCCGACCCGAACCGCGCTGTCCTCCTGGACGCGGTCGACGCGAGCTTCGCACCGTTCATGGTCGACGGTCTGATGATGGACTGCGTCTCCGGCCGGGCAATCTCCCGCGAGGCCGCCGGGGACCACCGCAACGGGCACGGCACCACGTCGACCGTGCTGCTGCTCGCGAGCGGTGTCGCCGAGCCGTACGCCTCGCGCTACCGGGCGCTCGCCAAGAGCTGGATCACCCGCGACCGGCTCGACGACTACCTGCCCGGTGCGTCGATCCCCGAGATCTCGCGCGCGAAGGCGCTGCTCGCGGACACCTCGGTGACGCCCGCGCCGGCGTCGCCGCGGCACTTCCAGTTCTACAACCAGGACCGCGTCGTGCACCGCCGGCCGGGCTGGACGTTCGCGATCGCGATGTCGTCGAAGCGGATGGCGCGCTACGAGTGGGGCAACGGCGAGAACCTCCGCGGGTGGTACGTCGGCGACGGTCTGACGTACCTGTACAACGCGGACCAGTCGCAGTACTACGACGCGTACTGGCCGACGGTCGACGCGCAGCGGATGCCCGGCACGACTGTCAGCACGAAACCGCGGCAGCCGGGTGGTACCGGTAGCGGTACGGGGACCGTCGCGGCGTACGCGGACTGGGTCGGCGGGGCGTCGTACAAGGATGTCGCGGGTGCCGTCGGGATGCAGCTGATCAACTACGACAAGAGCTTGCAGGCTCGGAAGTCGTGGTTCTGTCTGCGGGATTCGGTCGTCGCCCTGGGCGCGGGGATCGTCGGCACCGACGGCTATCCGGTGGAGACGATTGTCGACAATCGGAATCTCCACGAGAACGGGACGGCCGCGCTGGTCGTCGACGGGCGGTCGGGTGTCGACCAGACGTACGGCGACCCACGGTGGGTGCACCTGGACGGTGTGGGCGGGTACGTGTTCCCGGCGGGAGGACAGCTGCGGGTCGAACGTGAGGATCGCACCGGTTCCTGGTCGGAGATCAACATCGGGAACGACACCTCCGGGTCGACCACCCCGCATACACGCCGCTACGCCAAGCTCGTGCTGGAGCACGGCACGGACGCCGGTTCGTACGCTTACATCCTGTTGCCCAACGCAACCACTCGTGAGACGGCTGAGCGGTCGGCCGATCCCGGGATGACCGTTATTGTCAACAATCCGAATGTCCAAGCAATCATCTCCCACCGCGAGAACCTCGTACTGGCGAACTTCTGGACAGCCGGTTCCGTCGCCGGGGACGGAGCCGCGTTTGTGGGGAGTGACGGGCCAGCCTCGGTGGTGGTCGGGAGAGACGGACCGGTGACGACTGTCGCCGTGTCGGATCCGAGTCGGACTGCGCAGGTTGTCCGGGTGACGGTCGGGCGGCACGTGGGCGCTGTGGTTGCCAAGGATCCGGCTGTCACGGTGGTTGCTACCGGCAAACAGCTGGTGGTCGACGTCGCCGTCGGCGGCACGCGTGGTGCCACGCACACCGTGTCTTTCCACTAGTTTCGCAAGCAACCGGGGTCGGCCACCAGGGCCGGCCGGGTCGCCGGGTGCTGGCAAGTTCAACCAGGAGGTTGTTCGATGATGCCGCACGCCCGCCCCACGGAGTACAGCGCGCAGTACACGCGGCGCCGTGTTCTCCAGGCAACCGGTGCCGGCCTGGCGCTGGCCGCAGTACCGGCAGTACCAGCGGTGGCCCACGCGCAGACCGTCACCAACAGCAGCAGCACCACCAACACACTCACGATCGACGCACTCCCGTCCGCGCGGACGACGGAGCTCGACCGCACCCAGGACTCGCTCAGCGCCAGCGAACTCCGCACGACCGGCTTCTACCTACCCGCCAGCACCGCCCTCAACGTGGTTGTCCACACAGGTCTCGTCCCGACGCTGGTGATCGGCGCACCGGACGCCGACGCGCGCGCCGACTTCAAGTCGTCGCGCGAGTACCCGCTGCAGGCCGGCCGCAACACCGTCACCGACGCCGGCGGTGGCGTCGTCTACCTGAAACTGATCGGCGACTCCGGGCGCGCGAAGGTCACGATCGGCGAGCAGGCGCAGCCGATGCCGTACTTCGTCCTCGGCTGCACCGGCGAGGCCGACTTCCAGCGCCAGCTCGACGAACGCACCACGCCGTACGTCGAGTTCGTCAGCCCGCACGCGATGATCACCGTCGAGCGCGCGTCGGCCCTGACCTACCGCGCGGAGAACCACACCGACCTGCTCGCGACGTACGAGGACGTCATCCGGGTCGAGGACGCGACCAGCGGGTACGACGGCTCCGCGCCGGTGCACGCGCGGCTGGTGCACCGGTACCACTTCGTCGGGTACCCGTCGGCGATCACCGGCGTCGGCGCGTACGCGACGCACGGCCACATGTCGTTCCCGCCGCCGATCCAGGACCGGATGCTGACCGTCGAAGGTCTCCGGACGCGCGGCTGGGGCATCTACCACGAGCTCGGGCACCAGCATCAGCAGATCACCTACAAGCCGAGTTCACTGACCGAGGTCACGGTCAACATCTACTCGCTCGCGGTCAACGCGGTGTTCGCGACGAAGTACGGCCAGCAGCCACGGCTGCACGCGCCGGACGCGAAGACCGGCCGCACTCCCTGGCAGAGCGCGCCCGGCAAGCTGCGATCGCCGGGTGTCGACTACGGCAAGACGTTCGACCCGTACGAGAAGCTCGTGATGTTCGAGCAGCTCCGGCTCGGGTTCGGCGACGACTTCTGGCCACGGCTGCACCAGCTCGTCCGGGTCGAGCGTCCGTACGCCGGCGACTACACGGACGAGGTCCTCCGTCTGCGGAACCTGGTCGTCCTGTGCAGCCGGAACGCCGGCCACGACCTGAGCGACTTCTTCCGCGCCTGGGGCGTACCGGTCGACGCGGAGGCCACGGCCCAGCTCGCCGCCCGGCACCTGACGCCGCCGACGACCGATCCGTCGACAATCCGCGAGTAGACAATCTGCAATCAGGACGAAGGCACCCACCGGGTCGAGGTGGGTGCCTTCGTCGTACGGGGGTGAACTCGGCGGACGGGCTCAGTCGCGCAGGAAGAGTTCGATCACGCAGCTGGCGACCTCGGGCGCACGGTTCGGCAGCTTGAGCGTCAACGTGTTCTCCGGCAGCCCGGTCAGATACGTGTGAGCGGGCGCCGCCGGGTCGACGGTCATCCGCTTCACCTCCGACGCGTCGTGCAGGAACTGCGCGTACTCCACCCGGTCGCCCAGCCCGGGCAGATGCAGATGCCCCATCGGCCAGGCGAACACGTGCAGATACAGCCGCCGCCCGTTCTGCGTGTACCGGCAGTCGGCCGGCGGCAGGTACGCGCTCGGCCCGCACCCCCGGATCGACCGCTCGTGCAGCCGCATCCACGAGCCGACCCCGGCCAGTGCCTCGAGCGCCCGGGGTTCCCAGGCGCCCCGACCGTCGGGACCGACGTTGAGCAGCATGTTGCCGCCCTTCGAGACCGAGTCGACCAGCATCCGGATCAGTAGCGCCGGCGACTTCCAGTCGTGGTTGTCGCGGTGATAGCCCCAGCTGCCGTTCAAGGTCTGGCAGGCCTCCCACGGCACCTGCGTACCGTTGCCGGCAGCAACCTCGTTCCCCGGCGGCTGCACCTGCTCCGGTGTGGTGAAGTCACCCGAACCGAGCCCCAGTCGATTGTTGACAAGGATCTCGGGCTGCAACTCCTGCACCATCGCCAGCAGCTCCGCGGACCGCCACTCGTCCGGCCCCTTCGCGTTGAACCCACGATCGGCGTACGAGAAGTCGAACCACATCACGTCGATCGTCCCGAACCCCGTCAGCAGCTCCCGCACCTGACCGTGCAGATAGTCCGCGTACTTCGACACGTCGCGACCCGCCGTACGGTCGATGCCGGCTTCCAGTTCTCTGGCGACGTCCTTCCGCTGCGGGTGATACAGGTCCACCGGGAACTCCGGGTGGTGCCAGTCGAGCAGCGAGTGGTACAGCCCGATCCTGAACCCGCGCTCGCGGAACGCCGACACCATCGGCGCCAGCAGGTCCTTGCCCCACGGGGTGTGCGGCGCCGAGTAGTCGGTGAGCTCGGAGTCCCACAGGCAGAACCCGTCGTGGTGCTTGGTGGTGATCACCAGGTACCGCATCCCCGCGTTCCAGGCGTCCTCGGCCCATTGCTCCGGGTCGTACCGATCCGGTTCGAAGTGGTCGAAGTACGGCTGGTACTGCGCGTCGGTGAGCTGTTCGTACGACTTCACCCACTCGTGCCGCGCCGCGGACGCGTAGATTCCCCAGTGCACGAACAGCCCGAACCGGGCCTCGGTCAGCCAGCTCATCGAGGGCTCGCACCGCCGCTCAGCGCCGTCTCGTACTCGCCGCGGATCTTGTCGCCGCCGTCCTTCTTCCACTTCGCCAGCGCCGCGTCGAACGCGCTGATCGGCTTGCGCCCGGCGATCACGTCGTTGCGGACGTCGGAGAACGCATGCCCGATGTCGCCTCCGAGTTTGTCGTTGGTCGGCGAGATCATCGACGTGGTCGGGTCCTTCACGACCATCCCGAGCAGCTTGGTCAGGTCGGCGTGCGCATTGTCGACATAGGTCGGGTCGGTGGCGTTGAACAGCACCTGCGGGGGAGCGGCGATGTACTTCCACGGCACGGTCAGCTCGGCCTCGCCCTTGCTGGTCTGCTTCGGGTTGCCGTTCGCGTCCCGGGTGAAGTCGACGCCCTCGACGCCGTACGTGAGCAGCAGGTTCTCGGTGCTGCCGAACGGCGCGGCGAAGAAGTTCGCGACCGCGAGCAGTTCCTTGGCGCGGGCGTCGTCGGACTTCTTGATCAGCGTGTACGCGAACAGCACGTTGTCCGCCCAGGTGTTCGCCTTGCCGCCCTTCGGCGCCATCGGCACGAACGCGCGCGGGTCGTTCTCCGGGTCGAGCCGCTTCATCGCCCTGCTGTAGTCGGTGTACGCCGGGAACCCGTCGTACACGAAGGCGCCCTTGCCGGACCTGAACGAGTTCTTCCGGGCGGTGCCGTCGGCGCCGTCCGAGCCGGGGACCGTGACGCCGGCCTTCACCAGCTGGACGGCGAACTCCAGCGCGGCCTTGTACTCCGGAGTCTCGAAGCTCTTCACGAGCTTGCCGCCGTCCTCCTTCCAGCTGTACGGCACGCCGAACATCTGCTGGACGAAGGTGAAGAACGTGTTGCCCTTCGAGTTCACGATCGCCCACTGGCCCTGCTGCGGCTTCGTCAGCTCCTTGCAGGCGGCCAGGAAATCCTCGGCGCCGGCCGGGTACTCGATGCCCGCGGCGTCCAGCAGCCGCTTGTTGTAGAACCCGGCGCCACCGGTGATGCTGCGCGGGATCGGCAGCCCGTAGATCTTGTCCTGGACGACACAGGCCTGCCAGACCACCTGCGGGACGTTCGCCAGGTTCGGGTAGTCCTTCACCTTGTCGCCGCTCAGGTACGGCGTCAGATCTGTGCACTTCGCCGACAGGAAGGCCGGTAGATTGTTGACAAGAGTCGAATCCGACATCAGGAACAGGTCCGGCAGCTGGTTCGCGGCCAGGACCGTCTGGAACTTGGTCGCCCAGTCGCTGTCCGGGACGATCGTCAGGTCCAGCGTCCCGCCGAGCTGCTTCTCGACCGCCTGCCAGGCCGCGTTCTTGTCCTTGGACGGGGGCAGCGGGTCGAAGATGTCGGTCATCACGCTGACCTTGCCGCCGCGCAGCGGCGGCGACTTCACCGTGGTGACGAGCTCCTTCGGGTACGTCCGGTAGCCCGGCGGTACGCCGTCCGCGGTGCCGGCGAGATCCGGCTTCGGGCCGGCGAACGGCACGTACGACGGCAGCGTGACCGTGGACGCGCGCGCGGTGCCGGCCGTCGTACTTCCGTTGCTGCAGGCCACCAGCGTCGGGACGCCGGTGGCGCTCATCACGGCGACACCGACCGCGCTCCGCAGGAAGTTGCGGCGGCTCAATGAGGTGGTCACGGTCTTTCTCCTAACCTTTGATGGCGCCGGTGAGTACGCCCTTGGTGAAGTAGCGCTGCAGGAACGGGTAGACGCAGAGGATCGGGATGAGCGCCACGACGACGACCGCCATCTGCACGGCCTGGATCGAGGCGACCGCCTCGCCGGGGGACTCGGTGCCGCCGCCGACCGGCTGCCCCTGCAGGACGTAGAGGCGCAGGACGAGCGGCAGCGGCCACTTGCCGGTGTCGCTGAGGTACAGCAGCGCGTTGAAGAACGCGTTCCAGTGGCCGACGGCGTAGAACAGCGCGACGACGGCGAGCACCGCCTTCGACAGCGGCAGCACGATCCGGATCAGGATCGCGAGGTCGCCGGCGCCGTCGATCCGGGCGCTGTCCAGCAGTTCGGCCGGGATGCTCTGGAAGAAGTTGCGCAGTACCAGGAAGTTGAAGGCACTGACCAGGCCCGGGACGATCAGCGACGTGTACGAGTCGTACATCCCGAGCGCCTTGACCAGCAGGAAGTTCGGGATGATGCCGGCCCCGAACAGCATTGTGAACAATACTGATGTCAACACGAACCGCCCGCCGACGATCGGCCGGCTGAGCCCGTACGCGAGCGCGATCGTGACGACCATGTTCAGCGCCGTACCGATGACCGTGACCGCCGCGCTGACCAGCAGCGCGTGACTCACCACGCCGCCGGCGAAGATCGTCCGGTACGCCGCCAGGGTTGGCTCGCTCGGGAACAGCGGGATGATCCCGCCGCGCCGGGTGATCTCGGACTCGCCGGCCAGACTGGTCGCGACGATGTTCAGGAACGGATACAGCACCAGCAGGCAGACGATCGCGATCACGACGGTCTTGACGGCCAGCCCGGCTCTGCTCGGCGCCTCCATCCAGGGTGGCCGGTTCAGGGGCCGGTTCGCGACCCGCTGCGACGACGTACTCATTTGCTGTAGATCCCTTCGTGGCCGAACCGGTGCGCGATCTTGTTCGCGCCGAGGATCAGGACCAGGCCGATCACGCCCTTGACCAGGCCGACCGCGGCGGCCGGACCCCACTGGCCGTCGAGCACGCCGTGGAAGTACACGTAGGTGTCGAGTACTTCGGCCGCGTCCGCGCCGACCGCGTCGCGCTGCAGCAGGATCTGCTCGAAGCCGACCGAGAGAATGCTGCCCAGGTTGAGGATCAGCAGCAGCAACGTCACCGGCACGATGCCCGGCACCGTCACGTGCCACAGCCGCCGCCACCGGTCGGCGCCGTCGATCGCGGCCGCCTCGTAATGCTCGGTGTCGATGTTCAGGAGCGCGGCGAGGTAGATGATCGTGCCCCAGCCGGCGTCCTTCCAGATCAGCTGCAGCGTCACCAGCCAGGGGAAGAACCCGGGGCTGGTCATCAGATCGACGCGCGGCAGACCGATGTCACCGAGCAGTTGCGGGAGCAGACCGGTACCGCCGATCAGCTGCTGGCTGATCGAGATCAGGATCACCCAGCCGATGAAGTGCGGCAGGTACACGACGCTCTGCACGAACCGCTTGATCTTGGGGCTGACGATGCTGTTCAGTAACAACGCCAGGCCGATCGGCGCGGGGAAGAACAGGACCAGCTGGAGTACGGCGAACTTCAGCGTGTTCAGCAGTGCGCCGTAGAACGCGGGCTCGGCGAACACCGCGAAGTTGCCGAAGCCGACCCACGGGCTCTCCTTGAACCCGAGGTACGGCTGGTAGTCCTGGAAGACGATCACGTTGCCCAGCAGCGGCACGTAGTGGAACACCCCGAAGAACAGGAATCCGGGCAGCACGAGCAGCAGCATCACCCGGTCCCGGCGCAGCCGGGCGCGCAGGCCGAGGCCGGACTGCCGGACCGCCGCAGGCCGGCGCGACGAACGGCTGAGGCGGTGCATGTTCCTCCTGATGGTAAGCGTTTGCTGTCCGATGTGTGAGCAACGATGAAACCTGGAGCGCCTTGCTGTCAAGCACTTGTGGGAACTTCTCTTGACCATCCTTCGGTTCACTGCCTACGGTTTCCAGTAACCGTTTACTAGGAGTGATCCGTGCCGAAACCTGAAACCGACCCGGTCCGCCGGCCGCGGTTGCGTACGCTCGTCGCGATGCCCGCCGAGACCTGGTCGGAGGTCTTCACCCCGGCAGCACGCGCCCGCCTGGAAGCCGTCACGGACCTGCTCGGCCTGCAACCGGCCGCTGCGCCCGCGGCCGGCGCGCTGGCCGGCGCGACCGCGAACGGCACCGTGGTGGGCCGCGCGACCGCGAGCGGCGTTGTGGGCGGCGCCGTGGTGGGCGGCGCGGCCGCGCGCGGGGTGGTGGGGTGGGGGGTGGGGAGTGTTCCGCGGTTGGAGGGGTCGTTTGCGGGTGTTGCCGGGGAGTTGGCCGTGGCCGAGGTGCTGCTGACCGGATGGAGCTGTCCGCGGATCACCGCCGAGGTGCTGGACGCGGCACCGAAGCTGCGGGCGATCGTGCACGCCGCCGGGACGGTCAAGACGTTCGTGGATCCGGTCGTGTTCGAGCGTGGGATCGAGGTGTCGTCGGCGGCCGCGGCGAACGCGATCCCGGTGGCGGAGTTCACGGTCGCGGCGATCGTGCTGGCGGCGAAACGCGCGTTCCGGCAGCGGGACTGGTTCCGGACGTCGGGCACCAAGCGGCCGTTGCCCGGGGCACCGATCCTCGGCACGCTCGGGACGACGGTCGGCGTACTCGGGGCGTCGCGGATCGGGCGGCAGGTGATCGAGCGGCTCCGGCGCCTCGATGTCGACGTACTGGTGAGTGATCCGTACTTGAGCCGGTCGGAGGCGGCGGCCCTCGGAGCGCGGTGGTGTGAGCTGCCGGAGCTCTTCGCGGCCAGCGAGATCGTCACCGTACATGCGCCGTTGCTGCCGGAGACGCGCGGGCTGGTCACCGCGGAGCTGCTGGCCGCAATGCCGGACGGCGGGGTGCTGATCAACACGGCGCGCGGCCCGGTGGTCGATCATCTGGCGCTGGAGCGGGAGTGTGTCGCCGGGCGTCTGGACGCGATCCTCGACGTGACAGATCCTGAGCCGCTTCCGCCGGATTCGCCGATGCTGCGCCTGCCCAACGTCTTCATCACCCCGCACCTGGCCGGTGCCATGGGCAACGAGTCGACGAGACTCGGCGACGCGGCCGTGGACGAGATCGAGCGCCTGGCTGCAGGCAGGCCGCTCGCGCACGGCATCCACCGCGAAGACCTTGGGCGGATCGCATGACATGTGCAGCTCGACAGACATCCCAGGAGCTAAGGGTGTCAAGCTGCGAGCAATTCGGCCTGTTGTGACCAGGCGGTTGTTTCGTTGTAGGGGGTGCTGGTTTTGAGGCAGCCGTGGAGGATGCCGACGAGCCGGTTGGCGAGTTGGCGCAGGGCGGGGTTGTGTTCGGCTCCGCGGGCTCGTTGTTTGTCGTAGTAGGCGCGGGCTCCGGGCGAGGTGTTGAGCGCGGAGAAGGCCTGGGTCATGAGGGCGTCGATGAGCCGGTCGTTGTGCACGTAGCGGGCCAGGGCGACCTTCTTCTTGCCCGAGGAGATGGTGATCGGGCTGGTCGCGGCGTAGTTCTTGCGGGCTTTGGCCGAGGCGTACCGTTCGGGGTCGTCGCCGAACTCTGCGAGCACCCGGGCGCCGAGGATCGGTCCCAGCCCGGGCTGGGACACGATGATCTCAGCGGCCGGGTGCCGGCCAAAATGTGCCTCCACCTGGCCCTGCAGCGTCGTGACCTGCTCATCGAGGACGACCAGGACCGCGACCAGCGCGCGGGTCGAGGCGGCGTAGGCGGCAGTCACCACGGCAGGCTGGCCGAGGTGCTCGGCGCGCAGCGCGGCCCGGATCCGCGCGGCCCTGCCGTCGATGCCGTCGATCTTGCGGCGCCGGGCGTGTTTGAGCGCCGCGGTGATCTGCGCGGTGGTCAGCCGGGCCGCAGACGCCGGGTCGGGGGCCTTGGCCAGTAGTTCGAGGGTGTCGGGCGCGTCGAGGTCGGCGAAGGCTTCCAGCGCGGCGGGGAAGTACTCGCGCAGCGCGTGCCGCAGCCGCTGCGTGGTGCGGGTCCGTTCCCAGATCAGTGTCTTGTGCATCCGGGTGACGACCTTGATCGCCTCGGCCCCGGCGCTGTCACCGGCCACCGTGCGCAGCTGGTGGGAATCGGTGCGGACCATGTCGGCCAGCACGTGCGCGTCGCCCGCGTCGCTCTTGGCGCCCGACACCGCATGCCGTTTGCGGTACGCCTTCGCCTGCAACGGGTTCACCGCGAACACCTGGTAGCCCGCGGCCACCAACGCGGCCACCCACGGCCCCCGATCGGTCTCGATCCCGACCACCACCTCGACCTCGTCCAGATCGGCATCGGGATCAACAGCGGCGAACTGCTCGGCCAGCAGCGCGTGCAGCCGGGCCATCCCCACCATCCCCTCGGGCAGCCGCGCCTTGGCCAGCACCCGCCCGGCCGGGTCCATCACCTCCACATCGTGATGCGCCTCGGCCCAGTCATCACCCACGAACAACTTCACTAAGTTCTCCCGCTCTCGATCAAGCCAGTCACCCGCAGGCAAGCCGGTCGGGAGAACCATCAGCGACCTAATGAAGCAGTACTCACGGCAACCCACCACACAGCACGGCGGGGCCAGGCACGACATCCCATCAGCGATCAACTCTCCCGGTCACCGGCAGGGGCACGCTCTGTCGACAGGACTCAAAGTCCAGGACGTATAGAGTGCTCACCCACCGGCGGCCTACCAGCTACCGAGTCTGCCCGACGGCGACCCGATAACTCTCATTAGGACGTATACGTCCACTGGCCGTTGTCGAAGACAGTGCTGAGCGTACGGGTGGTGGGTGAGTAGATGTATACGTACTGTCGAGCTGTCGCACAGCGGGGGCCGTGCTTGCCTGCGCCGGATCGGGTGTTGTCTTCGCGGACGGGGTATACGCGGGAGACCTGGTTGGCGGTGGCGGATCACCTGCTGGATTCGTTGGTGCCTTGGTTTTCGGGGAGTGGGGCTCAGGTTCGGTTGCCGGGGCGGGGGAGCTGGTCGGGGGCGGACTGCGACGGGTTGGAGGGGTTCGCGCGGTCGTTTCTGCTGGCGGCGTTCCGGATTGCGGCGGGGGCGGGCGACGAGCGGCTGGTGGAGCGGTACGCGCGGGGGCTGGTCGCGGGCGCGGCCGGGGAGTGGCCTCGGTTGACGCCTTGTTCGCAGCAGATGGTGGAGGCGGCGGCGATCGCGGTCGGGTTGCACGAGTCGCGGGCCTGGCTGTGGGATCGGCTGGACGGGCGGGAGCAGCAGGTTGTCGTCGACTGGTTGGGCGGGTTCGTCGGGTCGCGGACGTGGGACAACAACTGGCGGCTGTTCCAGGTCGTCGGGGAGCAGTTCCTCGCGTCGGTCGGGGCGCCGTACTCGCAGGACGACATCGACGCGGGTCTGGAGCGGATCGAGGACTGGTACGTCGGCGACGGGTGGTACTCCGACGGGCCTGGGCAGAACTTCGACCATTACATCGGGTGGGCGATGCATCTGTACCCCGGGTTGTGGACGCGGATGGCCGGCCCGTCGGCGGACGGCCGGCTGGCGGTGTACCGCGAGCGGCTGCATCGCTTCATCGAGGACGCCGTACAGCTGACCGGGTCGGATGGTGCGCCTGTGCACTTCGGACGGTCGCTCTGTTATCGGATGGCTACCGCGGCGCCGTACTGGATGGGTGTGCTCCTCGACGCGACGCCGTTGACGCCGGGGCAGACGCGACGGTTGTGTTCCGGGACGCTTCGGCACTTCGTCGATCACGGTGTGCCGGACGAGCGCGGTCTGCTGACGCTGGGCTGGCATCACCACTTCCTACCGGCGACGCAGCCGTACTCCGGTCCCGCGTCGCCGTACTGGGCCTCGAAGGGATTCCTCGGGTTGCTGCTTCCGCCCGACCACGAGGTGTGGACCGCGCCGGAGTCCGCGTTGCCGCTCGACGAACGGGATCAGGTGCGCGCGATGCCGGCACCCGGGTTTCTGATCCAGGCAACGAAACACGACGGCATCGTCCGCCTCCTCAACCACGGCAGCGACCACGGCGGCGAAGGCGACCCGCACTACAACCGCCTCGCCTACTCGACCCGCACCGCCCCGGAGCTGGGCGAGGAGATTGTCGACAATCAGATTGTCCTCGGCACGCACGGTCCACGAAGGCGGATCCGGCGGCGGACCGTGGAGGGGAGTTCCGCAGCGTCGTGGTGGGAGGCCGGTGAGGCGCGGGTCGAGGTGGTGTCGGTGGTGCACGGGCGCATCGAGGTCCGGTGTGCGCTGGTGGACGGGCCGGCGGGCGTGGTACGGCACGGTGGGTACGCCGTCGCCGGAGCCGACCGTCCGGAGGCGGAAGCGGTAGTGGGAGCGGAAGCGGAAGCGGTAGTGGGAGCGGAAGCGGAAGCGGAAGCGGGAGGGGGAGCGGCAGCGGGGGCGGAGGCGGGGGCGGAGGCGGGACCGGAGGCGGAGGCGGGACCGGAAGCGGAGGCGGAGCCGGAAGCGGGACCGGAGGCGGAAGCGGGAGCGGAAGCGAGAGCGGCGGACGGCGCCTTGCGCGGGGCGGGGGTAGGACGGCCGTGGGCGCAGGTTACCCGGGTGGACCGGCTGAGCTCGGTGGTTGTCGGGTTGTCGGGTTACGAGCGGGCGGGCGTACGGCGGGGGCTTGATTCGAATGCGTTCGGGCCGCACTCGGCGACGCCGTACCTGGAAGCGGAGTACGACGGAAAAGGTCCCCGGGTGCTGGTCGCGGCGGTGGTACTGTCCGGCGACACGGTCTGGGCGCGGCAGTTGGGTGAGAGCATCGGCGTGACGGTGCGCGGGTCGCGGGTGATCGTGCGGTTCGCGGACGGTAGGCGGGCCGCGGTACAGCTGGGCGAGGAGGTGGACGATGGCGGCGGAGCCACCGCGGACGCGGGCGCGCCGGCGTGATCCGGAGGCGGCGCGGACCATCCGCGACGTCGCCGACCGGGCCGGGGTCTCCACCGCGACCGTCTCTCGTGTTGTCAACGGCAACTATCCGGTCGCGGCCGGGACCCGGACCGCGGTGCAGCGCGCGATGCGGGAGCTCGGGTACGTCGCGAACGCGCACGCCCGGGCACTGGCCGGGTCCACCACCCGGGTGGTCGGGATCGTGGTCAGCGAGATCGTCGACCCGTTCTTCGCCTACATCGCCCGCGGGGTGCAGTCCGAGGCGCTGTCGTCCGGCCGGCTCTGCCTGGTCTGCTCGACGCAGGGCGGTGATTCCGCCGAGCTGCGGTTCGTCGACCTGCTGCTCGAGCAGCGCGCGGACGCGGTGATCCTGGTCGGCGGTGCGGTCGAGGACCAGGAGTACTTCGCCACCATCGGACAACGCGCGCAGCAACTGGCGAAGAACGGTTCCAGCCTGGTGCTCTGCGGGCGGCCGGGCCTGGAGTCCGGCGTACCGGCGTACGCCGTGGACTACGACAACTCCGGCGGCGCCGCGGCGATCACCGACCATCTGCTGAGCGCCGGGCACACGAGGATCCTGTACCTCGGCGGCCCGACGACGCTGTCCACGACGACGGCCCGGGTCCGCGGTTTCCGGCAGGCGTACGCCGCCCGCAAGCTCGACCACGATCCCGCACTGGTCCGTACCGGCGCCTTCGGCCGCCAGTGGGGTCACGACCAGACGCTCCGCGCTCTCGACGAGGGCCTCGACTTCACCGCCGTCTTCGCCGCCAACGACATCGTCGCGGCCGGTGTGTACGCCGCCCTCCGGGAACGCGGCCTGAGCATCCCGGGCGACGTCTCGGTGGTCGGGTACGACGACGTACCGGTCGCGGTCGAGCTGCAACCGGCGCTGACCACCGTCCGGGTCCCGCTCGAGGAGCTCGGCCGTGCAGCGGTCCGGGCCGGCATCGCCGGTCAGCAGCCGAGCGCGGACCCGTTCGCGCACCAGCAGCAGGTGACCACGCTCGGCACCGTCGTCGTGGTCCGCGACTCGGTCGGGCCACCGCGCTCCCGCTGATCACTCAGTGTTGACGCACGGTGACGAAACGGCACTTGACATATCCGGTGCCGAGGTTTGAGACTCAGCTCACTTTCGCGATCCGAGAGCGCTCTCAAACCCGTCCAGTTCCAGGGAGCAACCCCATGGGGCCCAGTGCCCGCTATCGCCCCGTAGCCGGCCTGCTCGCCGTTACGGTCATGCTGCTCGTCACCGCCTGTGCCGGCAGTTCCGGCGCACCCCAGGCCGCCGACGCCCCGAAGATCGAGCTCACCGTCGCGACCTTCAACGAGTTCGGGTACGCCGACCTGTACGCCGAGTACGAGGCCCAGCACCCGAACATCACGATCGTCGAGCAGCACGCGAAGACCGTCGACGACCACGTGAAGAACCTGGACGCGAACCTGGCCCGCGGTACCGGGCTGGCCGACATCGAGGCGATGGAGGTCAGCTGGATCTACAAGTACCTGGCCAAGGCGGACAAGTTCGCCGACCTGCGCAAGTACGGCGCGGACGATCTGAAGGACCGCTGGCTGGGCTGGAAACTCGACGGTGCCACCACCACCGACGGGAAGGTCATCGGCTACGGCACGGACATCGGCCCGGAGGCGATCTGCTACCGCCGCGACCTGTTCGCGAAGGCCGGGCTGCCGACCGACCGGGCGCAGGTCGCGAAGCTGTTCGAGGACTGGCCGTCGTACTTCGCGGTCGGCCGGAAGTTCAAGCAACGGGTGCCGGGATCGGCGTGGTACGACTCCGCCGTCCTGACCTGGGAGGCGATGCGGAACCAGCTGATCCAGGCGTACTACTCGAACGAGGACCGCTTCCTCGGCGACGAGAACCCGCTGCTGAAACGCACCTGGGACCAGGTCGTTGCGGGCAGCAAGGACGGGCTGTCGGCGGGGTTGCCGGCCTGGAGCGACGCCTGGAACTCTGCGTTCCGCACCGACAAGTTCGCGACGATGGCCTGCCCGGGCTGGCTGCTCGGCGTGATCCAGGACAACGCGGGCAGCTTCGGCAAGGGCAAGTGGGACGTCGCGGACGTGTTCCCGGGCGGCGGTGGCAACTGGGGCGGGTCGTACCTGACCGTCCCGGTCCAGTCGCAGCATCCCGAGGAGGCCGCCAAGCTCGCCGCCTGGCTGACCGCTCCGGAGCAGCAGGTGAAGGTGTTCAAGACAATCGGCTCGTTCCCGTCGACGCTCGACGCGTACAACGACCCGCAGGTGAAGTCGCAGGTGAACGCGTACTTCAACAACGCACCGGTCGGGCAGATCTTCGTCGACCGCGCGCGCAGCGTGATCCTCAAGCAGCACAAGGGCCCGCGGGACGGCGAGATCAACCAGATCTTCACGGCCGCACTGGCCCGCGTCGACGCGGGCAAGCAGGCACCGGACGCCGCCTGGCGGCAGGCGCTCGCGGAGGCGGACAAGGCGGCGACCGTCCGGGTCGGCAGCTGAGAAGGCCTCTGAGAACGCCTCTGAGAACCCTGCGCCCTCTGAAGATTTCTGCCGACACACCCCGCTTCGGTGGCCAACGACCGACGCGTGATCGACCGGCGAGGTACTACGGTGTGAACGCAGGCCGATCACGGACCGAGGAGGGCCATGAACGAGTCCGGTTCTCCGACGCTGGAGCAGGTCGCGGCGCTCGCCGGGGTGTCCCGGGCGACCGTGTCGCGGGTCGTGAACGGGTCACCGAAGGTGCTGCCGGACACGGTGGCCGCGGTCGAGCAGGCGATCCTCCAGCTCGGCTACGTCCCGAACCGGGCGGCCCGCGCGCTGGTGACCCGGCGTACGGACTCGATCGCGATCGTCGTGCCGGAGCCGGACAGCCGGGTGTTCTCCGACCCGTTCTTCGCCGGCATGCTGAGCGGGGTCAGCCGGACACTGGCGCCGACGCCGTCCCAGCTGGTGCTGCTGATCGAGCCCGCGGAGGCCGATGACCAGCGCCTGCTGCGCTACCTGCGCGGCGGGCACGTGGACGGCGCGATCATCATCAGTCACCACGGCCGCGACAACGTGCTGCAGGAGCTGGCGCTGTTGCCGCTGCCGATCGTGTTCAGCGCGCGGCCGCTCGGTGTCGACGTACCGGTCGCGAGTGTGGACGTGGACAACGTGGCCGGCGCGCGCACCGGCGTCCAGCATCTGCTGGCGATCGGGCGCCGGAAGGTGGCGACGATCGCCGGGCCGCTCGACATGACCGCGGGAATCGACCGGTTGACCGGCTACCAGGAAGTGATGAAGGAGGCCGGGCTGCCCGCGATGATCGGGTACGGCGACTTCACCGCGGACGGCGGCGAGCACGCGACGCAGCGGCTGCTGGACGAGCACCCTGACCTGGACGGACTGTTCGTGGCCTCCGACCTGATGGCGACGGCCGCGCTCCGGGTCCTCTCGCAGCGCGGCCGGCGGGTCCCCGCCGATGTCGCCGTGGTCGGCTTCGACGACTCGGTGCTGGCCACGACGACCACTCCCAAACTCACCACGGTCCGGCAGCCGGTGGAGCAGCTGGGCGCCCGGCTGGCCGAGATCCTGCTCGCGAAGATCGCCGGCGCCGACCACCACGATGCCGAGATCTACAGCACCGAACTGATCGTTCGCGACTCCGCCTGACACTGGGAACCGCCCAGGGCGGGGCTTTCTTTCGCCCTGCGCGCAGCAAGTGGACCTGACCACTTGTTGACACTTTCGCTGGACATGAGCGCAACACCTGCCTATTCTCTCTCATCATTGGTCCGTACCAGTTGGACACGGTGGAGAGATGATGATGTCAGAGCGGGCCGAGCAGCCGAAGTACGAGCAGGTTGCCGACGAGATCGCGCGGCGGGCGGGGGAGCTGCAGGCGCACGACCACCTGCCGTCGGAACGTGACCTGATGCAGCAGCTCGACGTCAGCCGGATGACCGTCCGGCGCGCGATCGAGCAGCTGGTACGGCGCGGGCTGGTCTACCAGGTGCACGGGTCCGGGACGTTCGTCGCCGACCCGGACGTGGTCACGAAGACGCTCCGGCTGACCAGTTTCACCGAGGACATGCAGCAGCGCGGCCTGACACCGTCCACGACGGTTCTCGGTACGGCGGTGCAGCCGGCCACCGAGGACGTCGCCCGGCGCCTCCGGATCGAGCCAGGCGCCGACGTACTCGTGCTGAGCCGGCTGCGGTCGGCCGACGGTACGCCGATGGCGCTGGAGTCGGTGCACCTGCCGGCGATGGGGACGGACTGGTCGACATTCGACCCGACCGCCTCGCTGTACGCGCAGATGAGCGCGGCCGGGATCACCGTGGAGCGGGCCGCGCAGTCCATCCACGCCGTCAACCTCGACCGCGACCAGGCGTACCACCTCGACCAGGCGGTCGGCGCGGCTGCGTTGCAGGTCACCCGGGTCAGCTACACCGAGGCCGGTGTACCGGTGGAGATCGCGGAGACGATCTACCGCGGCGACCGGTACGGCTACGACGTGGTGATCAACCGGGCGGCGCAGTGACTTCTGGGATCCTGGTCGCTGACATCGGCGGTACGAAGATCGCGGCCGCGCGGGTCGACTCAGCTGGCGTACTGGCGAGCGAGATCCGGCAGGTGCCTACGCCTGCTGGTGTCGTAGACGCGGTCGTCAAACTGCTCGCAGAGCTGCGGGAGACCGGGGACGTGGCAGTCGCGATCGCGGCCGCGGGTGTCGTCGACGTCGCCGGCGGGAAGGTCCTCACCTCGACCAGCAGCATCAGCGGCTGGGGCGGCACGCCGCTCGCGGACCTCGTCTCCGAGCGGCTCGGCCTGCCGGTGTGGGTGATCGGCGACGGCAACGCATTCGGCATCGGGCTGTCGATCGAGTACGGCGTACCCGATCTGCTGGCCCTGGTCGCTGGGACCGGCGTCGGCGGCAGCCTGATCCTGAACGGCGAGCCGGTCCTCGGCGCGCACCACGCCGGCGGGCACTTCGGCCACGTGGTCGCCGCCGAGGCAGCTGGAATGCCCTGTCCCTGTGGGCGGATCGGCCACCTCGAAGCGGTGGCCAGCGGCTACGGGATCCTCGCCTGGTATCACGCGCAGGGCGGCGATCCCACCGTGGCGACGACCCGCGACCTGGCCCGCCGTACCGACGAACTCGCCCTGGCGGCCCTGCGGACCGGCGGTACGGCGTTGGGTGCCGCGGCGGCCGGTCTGGTGAACGCGATCGATCCGCAGCTCGTCGTCGTCGCGGGCAGTGTCGCCCGCGCGGGCGAGGTGTGGGAGTCGGCGCTGCGGACGGCGTACCGGGACGGGCTGATCCCGGCGGTCGCGGCGACCCGGCTCGAGGTGTCCGGCGGCGGTGCGGAGACGGCGCTGCGCGGTGCAGCCCATTACGTGACGAGGAGGATGACGGCATGATCGCGCGTACTGGGGGTACGGCGCTCGCCGCGCTCGAGGGCAAGCTGGTGGTCTCCTGCCAGGCGTACCCGGGCGAGCCGATGCGGTCGCCGGCCATTATGGCGGCGGTCGCCCAGGCTGTCGTGCAAGGTGGTGCGTACGGCGTCCGGGCGCAGGGCATCCAGGACCTGAAGGCGATCCGCCCGCTGGTGGACGTCTGCCTGATCGGCCTGGTGAAACGTGGCTCCGACGGCGTCTTCATCACGCCGACGGTCGCGGACGCGGTCGACTGCGTCACCGCCGGAGCGGACATCGTCGCGCTCGACGGCACCGCACGGGAGCGGCCGGACGGGCAGCCGCTGGCCGCGAGCATCGCCGCCGTTCACGAACGCGGCGCCTTGGTGATGGCCGACTGCGGGAGCCTGGACGACGCGCTGTACAGCGTCGACGCCGGCGCGGACTGTGTCGGCACCACCCTCGCCGGCTACACCGGCGCCCGCCCGGTGAGCCGCGGCCCCGACCTCGAACTCCTCGCCGAACTCGTTGGCGACGTCAACGTTCCGGTACTCGCCGAGGGCCGGATCCGGAATCCCCAGGACGCCCAGGCCTGCCTGACCGCCGGCGCGTACGCCGTCGTCGTCGGCACCGCGATCACCCACCCGGCCCGAATCACCCGCACGTTCGTCGACCAACTCCACGCCTGACCGCGCGCCCGCACACGGTCCCTAGGGTGGGTCGTTCTCGAACTGGAACTGCACGCGGATCGAGTCGTCCAGTGGTACGACGACCGTGGTGTTGGAGGCGGTCCAGACGTGGGGGACGAGGAAGAGGCGGTCTTTGCCGACGACGAGGAGGCGGAGGCCGCGGTAGCGGTAGCGGAAGGTTTGGCCGGCGCTCGGGGTGAGGGCGGTTTCCTCGATGTCGGGTGAGCGGAGAGCGAGCCTTTCCTTGGTGTCGAGGATGACGACCGGGAAGCGGTTCAGGTGGCGGGCGTCGGACTTGGCGAGGCCGCGGCCGGAGTACTGCGCGGTGGTTGCGGTTGCCCAGAACGCGCAGGTCGTGGTGGCGACGGCGAGCAGTGCGACGAGGATGCGTTGCGAGCCGGCGGTGGGGTCGGCTCTGCGGCGCAGGTAGGTGAGGTAGGCAAGCGTCGCGGCGGACAGTCCGATGACGCCGGGGACGATGAGCGCGTAGTACGGGATCCCGCCGATCAGTGGATAGGCGAGCAGGCCGAGTACACCCAGGACCAGCACCAGTACGGCGATCCGCGCGGCCCGGCGTACGGCGACCGTGGCCGGATGGATCGCGTTGTGCAGAAGGAGTCCGGCAACCGCGAGCAGCGTGATCACGAGCAGCGGGACGAGCAACGGCTGGGGGCTGCGCATCACGTAGTCCTGGGTGCTCAACCCGATCGTGTCGACGTCGATCCCGAAGTACTCGTACTGCGACCGCGCCGACACGTACCCGAAGTAGAACAGCAAGGCACTCAGCAACGTCACCGGCGCCACGATCCCGGCAGCAAAACTCACCCACCGCTCGGCCTGTGACCGCTCGTCCGCCATTGTTCAGCTCGTCGGGGTTTCAGTGGGTTGGGCGGTCAAGGTGATCTGGCTGCCACCCAGGGACTTGAGCTTCTCGCACAGGGTTTCGGTGTCGCAGGTCGCGGTGGCTGGAATGACCAGCGTGGCGGCGCCTTCGGGGGCGACCTGTTTGAAGCCGACCCAGCATTGCGGGAGGCCCTGGGAGGTCCACAGCAGTCCCTCGCAGGACTGGGCGTCGGCCGGGCAGCCGGTCTGGTCGGGTTCGAAGATGCCGGCCGGGTTGAACGCGGGCGTACCGAGTTTGATCGTGACGCCGCTGGGGATGTCTCCGGCCAGCCAGCTGATCGGGTTGCAGGTCGAGCCTCCTTCCGGTATTCCTCCGATCGGGAGCGACGCGATCTCGATGGAAGGCTTGTTCTGTTGCGATTGCGCTGGCTCGGTGCCGGTCGGCTCCGGGACCGGTTCGCTGGTGCCGCCGGGGGTGCCGACCGTCGCCGGTGGCGCCGTACCGCCGTCACCGGACGTGCCGGAGCACCCCTGCACCAGCAGAATGAGTACGGAAACCGTCACAGCCCAGAAGCGCATGACGACCACCCCCAGGACAAGGATGACCCTGCGTGCAGATCACGACAACCTTTCGTGCACTCTCCGCTGCGACGGACGCCGAACCGTGGTATCTCTGAGTGATAGGGGGCGCCGATGACTGACCACGAGATCCGGATTGCTCTGGTACTGAACGGGGGCGTCAGTCTGGCGGTCTGGATGGGTGGGGTGACGCACGAGCTGGACCTGATCCGGCGGGCGTCCGGCAGGTCCGGCGCGCCCGGGCCGCAGCGGTACGACGCGGTGATCGCGGACCGGTGGCGGGAGCTGTGCCGGCGCGGGGACGAGCAGCGGCGGATCGTGGTGGACGTGATCGCGGGGACGAGCGCCGGCGGGCTGAACGGGTCCTTGCTGGCGACCGCGATCGCGAACGGGTCGACGCTCGACCCGGACAGCGAGAACGGGCCTTGGCTGCGGCAGAAGTGGGTCGCGCTCGGGTCGCTCGACGTCGGCAAGCTGGTGCCGTCCGCGGGCGTGAAGTCGCCGTCGGTGCTCGACGGCAAGTACTTCCTCCGCCAGGTCGAGGGGCTGCTCAAGGACGTCGCCGACGCCGGCCAGAGCGCCGCCGAGGAGCCGGTGACGTTATTCGTGACGGCGTCCGGTCTGGGCGTGCAGCAGTTCGAGGCGAAGGACGCAGCCGGACAGGCGTTCGTCGTACCGGATCATCGGTATCTGTACGGCTTCACGAGCGAGGATGCGCCGACGTACGACGGGGTGCGGCGGAAGTTCGTCACCGAGGACAAGAACGCGCTGAAGGACACCGAGCTGCTGGCGCGCGCGGCGCGGGCGTCCGCGTCGTTCCCGGCCGCGTTCGGTCCGGTACTGGAGACGCCGGAGCTGGCCGCGCAACCGCCGCGGCTGCGCCCCGGTCCGGCCGAGGCCGGCGCCTGGCTGATCGACGGCGGCGTCCTCGACAACGCGCCGTTCGGGCCGGTGCTCGACGTCGTGGCCCGGCGTCCCGTCGTCGGCAAGGCGACCCGCTACGTGCTGTACGTCGTACCGTCCGCGGGGATCGGGCACGCGTCGACCGCGCTGCCCGCGGCGAAGGAGCCGAGCTGGCGGGTGTCGGCGCTGTCCGCGGTGCAGTTCCCGCGCGAGGTGGACTTCCGTTCGGACGTCGAGCAGCTCGAACGCCTGCTGCTGGAGGCGGACGCGTCCTGGTCCGACACCCAGCGGCTCTTCGACCGTTGCCTGGAGCAACCGGACGAGCGGACCCGGCTGCGGGCGGCGGCCGCGGCGCTGCAACCGGCGTACTGCCGGGGCCGCGCGGCCGGTGGGGTGTGGGAGGCCGTGACGATCGCGAGCCACGACCAGTCGACCGTGCTGGACGCCGCGACCGCGCTGTCGGAGTCCGAGATCGACGAGGTACTGCGCACCGAGCACCTGTGGGTCCCCGGGCCGGACGGCTCGACCGCCGTGCTGCACGAGGAGGCCGACGGCAAGCCGAGCTGGTGGTGGGGGACCGGTTCGGCGGAGCGGATCGTCCGGTTGATCCTGCGGTCGTTGCGGACCCGGATCAGCGCGGCGCCGCGCGCGGAACGGTCCGGGCTGGAGAGGCGGCTGACCGCGGCGAGCGACTGCCTGCTGAAGGTCCAGGCCGTCCGCGACGCACTCGACGTACAGCTGGCGGCCGCGGATCTCGACCTGCGACCGGCCGGCGGGGCCGAAGCGGTCGCGGTCGGGCTGAACGACATCTTCGAGCAGTTGCAGATCCAGCGCACCCTCGGCGACACGTTCGCCGCCCTGATCAAGAGCGTCGGCCAGGAGTTGGTGGACATCGCGCTCGAGGTCGAGATCGTGTCCCGGTGTACGTCGGCGCGGACGCCGGAGCAGCGCAGTGCGCCGTTCCAGTTCCTCCGGCTCGGGCCGGACATCCCGCTGGCGGTGCTCGACGACCTGCAGGAAGGGTCGATCGCGAACGAGCTGAACGACCGCATCCTGTACGGCAGCCAGGTCGGGCACTTCGGCGCGTTCGGTGCCGCGGACTGGCGGCGGTGGGACTGGCTGATGGGCCGGCTGCACTGCGTCGCGCACCTCGGCGCGATGCTCGGCGCGGACGCGGACTGGATCCGCGAGACCCAGCACCAGGTGCTGCAGGCCGAGGGCTGGCAGCTGGACGCGGTCGCCGAGCGGATCGAGCGGCTGGCCAGGGACTTCCCGGCCGACGCCGGGATGAACGCGTTGCTGACGATGCGGGACGAGCTGAACGCGTCACCCGAGGGCCGCGCGATCACGAAGGGGCTCGCGGACCGGATGGTCGACGTGTCGGGCGGTCTCGGTCCACAGGTCGGCGACTGGGTGAAGGCGACCGCCGGGCGGAAGAACCGGCCCGGCTCGTGGCTGCTGCGGACGGCCCGCTGGTTCACCGAACCGGCCCGGCAGGCGGTGTGGGAGCGGACCGTTCGCGGCGCCAAGGTGACTCCCGCGCAACGGCCGCCGATCTTCGAGCCATGGTTGCCCCTGGCAACAGCTGCGCTGGGGATCGTCCTGCTGGTGGTCGCCGGCGCGGTCGGCCCGCTCCGGCTGATCGCCGCCGTACTGGCCGGCGCGATCCTCGCACTCAGTGCCGTCCTCGGCGCGATCACCTGGTACGTCCGCCGCACCCGTCGCCGGATCCGTACGTGGCTGGAGAAGCGGATGCCGGAGATCAGTCCAGCGTCACGAAATCGATGAGCTCCTCGACGCGGCCGAGCAGGGCCGGGTCGAGGTCGGCGAAGCTGTTCACCTTCGACAGGATGTGTTTCCAGGCGGCGGCGACGTCGGCCTGGTCGGTGGCCGGCCAGCCGAACGACTGCAGCACGCCCTTCTTCCAGTCCTGCCCGTGCGGGATCTTCGGCCACGCCTTGATCCCGACCGACGACGGCTTGACCGCCTCCCAGATGTCGATGAACGGGTGCCCGACGACCAGGACGTAGCGGTTGCTGACCTGCGCCGCGATCTTCGACTCCTTCGAGCCTTCGACCAGGTGGTCGACGAGTACGCCGAGCCGCCGGCCGGGGCCGGGCTGGAACCGGTTGACGATCTCGACCAGGTCGTCGACGCCTTCGAGGTACTCGACCACGACGCCCTCGATCCGCAGGTCGTCGCCCCAGACCCGCTCGACCAGCTCGGCGTCGTGCCGGCCCTCGACGTAGATCCGGCTGGCCCGCGCCACCTTCGCCCGGACGTTGCCGACCGCGACCGAACCGGACGCGGTCCGGGTCTTCTTCGCCTGGCCGGCCTTCTTCGGCGGCTTCAGGCTGACCGGCTTCCCGTCCAGCCAGAACCCCGGCCCGAGCGGATAGGTACGGATCTTCCCGTGCCGGTCCTCGAGATCGACGACGCCGTGCTCCCAGCGCACGATCGCCCCGACGAACCCCGAGCTGGGCTCCTCGACGACCATCCCCTTCTGGATCTCGACCTCGACGGTCCGCCCGTTCTTGGGCTTGCGCCAGTCACCCGCGAGTACGTCGTTCCCATACCTGTCGGCCACCCGCCCATGCTAATAAGTGGGAGCCGCATGCGCGGCCGTCGACTGGCGGTTCGGCGCGGTGAGTGTGAGGACGAAGTACGCGAGGAATCCGGCGGCGATGCCGACGGCCCACGAGTAGTCGTAGAGCGGTTTGAGGAACGGGATCAGGCCGTGCTGGGGGAACGGGCCGGCGCCCGGGTCAGAGTGCGCGCCGCCGACCGCGAGCAGGGAGCCGAACAGGGTCGCGACGACGGCGCGCCAGTTCCAGCCGGCCGAGTACCAGTAGCGGCCGTCCGGTGTGTAGAGGTCCGCGAGTTGCAGGTGCGTACGGTCGATCACCCAGTACCCGGCGACCAGTACGCCGGCCACCGACGCGAGCAGGCCGCCGTAGAACGACAGCCAGACGAAGATGTAGATCGACGGGTCCGAGATCAGCCGCCAGGGCTGGATGACGATCCCGATCACGCCGGTGACCAGGCCCGCGGTCCGGAAGTTCAGCCAGCGCGGCACCGCGTTCGCGAAGTCGTACGACGGACTCACCACGTTCGCCGCGACGTTGCAGGACATCGTCGCGAGGATCGCCATCACCAGGCCGATCGTGACGATCACCGGGTTCTGGAACCGGCGGGTGAGCTCGACCGGGTCCCAGATCGCCGAGCCGTACAGCACCACGGTGCCGGACGTGGTGATGATCGAGACCAGCGCGATGAACGACATCGTGGTCGGCAGGCCGATCACCTGGCCCCACACCTGCGCCCGCTGGCCCTTCCCGAACCGGGTGAAGTCCGGCATGTTCAGCGACAGCGTCGCCCAGAACGCGATCATGCCCATCAACGACGGCGCGAAGATCTTCCAGAAGTCCGGTCCCCAGCCGAGCTTCGACGGCTGCGACAGGATCGGGCCGAAGCCGCCGGCCTTCACCAGGATCGCCACCATCAGCGCCACGAACGCGATCGTCACCAGCGGCGCAGCCCAGTTCTCGAACCGCCGCAGGCCCTCGATCCCGCGGAAGATCAGCACCATCTGCAGGGTCCAGAAGAACAGGAAGCTCACCCACATCGTCCACGGGTGGCCGCCGATCGCCGACGCCCCGGTCCAGCCCTTGCCGAACAGCTCGCCGACGATCACGAAGATCGCCTGGCCGCCGATCCAGGTCTGGATCCCGAACCAGCCGCAGGCGATGAAGGCCCGCAGCAGCGCCGGAAAGTTCGCGCCGCGGACGCCGTAGAACGCCCGCGCGAAGACCGGGAACGGGATGCCGTACTTCGTACCGGCGTGACTGTTCAGCAGCAGCGGGACCAGGACGATCAGGTTCCCGAGGGTGATCGTGAGGAACGCCTGCAGCCAGTTCATCCCGAGCGCGACCAGCCCGGCCGCGAGCAGGTAGCTGGGGATGTTGTGCGCCATCCCCATCCAGAGCGCGGCGTAGTTGTACGTCGTCCAGGTCCGCTCGGGCAACCGCGTCGGCGCGAGTTCGGCGTTCGCGTACCGGCTGTCCTTGAGTGCTTGCGGATCGGTCAGCTCGACACGTCCGTCGGGGTGAACGGTTTGCACAAGCGTGGTCATGGGGCCTCCCGGTCTGGACTGAGGAGCGGAGGGAGCGAAGCGACCGGAGCGACGAGGGAAGACCGGGAGTTAGAGCCCCATGACCCGCCGCGACGGAGTCGCGGCATCAATAGAGCCATGAGGTCCACCCCATTCGGTCCGGCGATGTCCGTTCCGAACAAGTTGCGGGACGGGATGACCTCATGTCAACGGACAACTACCGAAAGGCTTTATCCGGGGCCGAGGAGCGGGAGGCTCGGGCGTTTCGGTGTGCCGAGGGCCGCGTAGCCGCGGCGGATCGCGTCCTGGAGTTTGTCGACCGGCCACGGCCAGTCCTCGGTGTGCTCGAGCGCGTCGTCCAGCGACGTACCGGCGTGGTGCAGCGTCGAGATCGTGTTCGCGACCCTGCCGAGCTCGATCGCCTGGTCGCGGGCGAACTCGAGGTCGACGACGGCGCCGTGGCCGGGGACGATCCGCACGCCCAGCGGCATCATCCCGACCACGGCCTGGATGGTGTCCGGCCATTCGAGCGGGAACGAGTCCTCGCCGTACGACGGCGGCGCCGACTCCTCGAGCAGGTCGCCGACGAAGAACACCTCGACATCCGGTACGGCGACCACCGTGTCGCCGGAGGTGTGCCCGTTGCCGACGTGCAGCAGCTCGACGCGGCGGTCGCCGAGGTCGACCACCTTCGCGGCGGCGAACGTCGTACCGGCGAGGTTCTGCTCGGTGGCGGCGTTCTCGTGCAGGTAGACCTCCGCGTCGGTGAAGACGCTGTTGCCGACCACGTGGTCGAAGTGCGCGTGGGTGTTGACGACCCACTTCACCGGGAGGCCGGTGAGCTCGCGGATGTGGTCGCGGAGCTGCTCGGCCTCCTCGGCGGTCGCGCGGGTGTCGATCACCAGGGCGCCGTCCGCGCCGACGACCAGGCCGACGTTCAGGTCCCATTCGTCGTACCGGCGAACCCACGTACGGTCGCCGAGCTCCGTCCAACTCATGCGCTCGACAGTACTTGCCGTCGTTATTTGCCGAGTACGTCGCCCCTCGCGACCTGGTCCCGCTTGACGCCGCGGAGCAGCAGGCCCACGTTGTCGCCGGGCTTCGCGGTCTGCACGATCTTGCGGAACATCTCGACGCCGGTCACCTCGACCTGCAGGAGCGGCTGCCCGGCGCGGCTGATCAGCACCTGCTCGCCGACCGAGACCGTCCCGGTCCGCACCCGCCCGGTGACCACGGTCCCGCGTCCGGCGATCGAGAACACGTCCTCGACCGTCATCCCGAACGACCCCACCGGCAGGGTGTCCTGCGGCCGCTCGGGAAAGCTGTTCGGCTGCGCGTGCCCACGCGCCAGCAGCTCCTGCGGATCCATCGGATTCGACCGCTTCCAGAACTTCCAGCCCATGTGGTGAGAGTAGTGCTTGGCAAGCCCTCTCCCGCCGATTTAAGGTCGCAAGTGTTCCGATCGGAACTCCGGAACTTTCGAAGGGTGGCCGGTGTGACGACACGACGTGCGGTTGTGGTCCGGGGTGGCTGGGAAGGGCACTCCCCGGTCGAGGCGACCGATCTGTTCATCCCGTACCTGGAGGCGAACGGGTTCGAGGTGACGGTCTCCGACTCGACCGCGGCGTACCTCGAACTCGACGGCGTCGACCTGGTGCTGCAGTGCGTGACGATGAGCGAGATCGAGCCCGAGCACTTCAAGGGCCTGGAGGCGGCGATCCGGCGCGGTACCGGGTTCGCCGGCTGGCACGGCGGGATCGCGGACTCGTTCCGCAAGAACGTCGACTACAGCTTCATCACCGGCGGGCAGTTCATCTCGCACCCGCACGGCTTCACCGACTACCGCGTCGACATAATTGCCGACCATCCGATTGTCGACGGCATCACGCACTTCGACGTGCACACCGAGCAGTACTACATCCACTACGACCCGACGAACACCGTGCTCGCCACGACGACGTTCCAGTCGCACCCGGACTACCCGTGGATCGAGGGCGCCGTGATGCCGGCGATCTGGACCCGTACCTGGGGTGAGGGCAACGTCTTCGTCTGCACGGTCGGGCACAAGCTGGACGATCTGGAGACACCCGAGGTACGGACGATCATCGAGCGGGGGCTGCTGTGGGCGAGCAAGTGACGAACGTCGGCATCGTCGGTACGGGTGTCATCTCGGGCACCTACCTGGACCACCTGGCCAAGCTTCCGGGCGTCGACGTGGTCGCGGTCGCCGACCTCGACCGGAGCCGCGCGGCGGCCATCGCGGACACGAACGACGGCATCCGCGCGCTCACCCCCGACGAGCTGTACGCGGTTGACGACATTCAGATTGTCGTCAATCTGACGATCCCCGCGGCGCACGCCCCGGTGCACCAGGCCGCGATGGAGGCCGGCAAGCACGTGTACGGCGAGAAGCCGCTGGCCGTCGACCGGGCGGAGGCGGAGCCGCTGCTCAAGTACGCGACTGTCAACAATCTGCGGATCGGCTGCGCGCCGGACACCGTCCTCGGGACCGGTACCCAGACCGCGCGGGCAGTGATCGACCGCGGCGACATCGGCGTACCGCATGCCGCGACCGCGTCGTTCGTGACGCCCGGGCACGAGCTGTGGCACCCGGCGCCCGAGTTCTACTACCAGCCCGGCGGCGGACCGGTCCTCGACATGGGGCCGTACTACGTGACCAGCCTGGTCACGCTCCTCGGTCCGGTACGCCGGGTCACCGCGCGGGCGGGGCAGTCCAAGCAGCAGCGGCAGATCCACACCGGTCCGCGGGCCGGTACGACGTTCGGTGTCGAGGTGCCGACCCACGTCACCGGCGTACTCGAGCACGAGTCCGGGGCGCTGACCACGGTGGTGATGTCGTTCGACGTCTGGGCGGCCCGGCTGCCGCGGATCGAGGTGCACGGAACCGAGGGCAGCCTGTCGGTGCCGGACCCGAACGGGTTCGACGGCACTGTCGAGATCGCGACCTCGAAGCAGCGCGAGTGGACCGAGGTCCCGGTCGCCGGCGGGTACGCCGGGGCAGGTCGTGGGGTCGGCGTCGCGGACATGGCGCGGGCCTTGCGGACCGGTCAGCCGCACCGCGCCGACGGCGCTCTCGCCTATCACGTGCTCGACGTACTGGAGACGCTGGTCGAGGCCGCGGTACAGGATCAGCCCCTTGATGTGGCCAGTACCGTGACGCGTCCGGCGCCCGTTCCGTTGGGAGCGTCGCCCGAGACCGCCTAGACTGGCACTCTGAACGACTGAGTGCCAGTTGTGAGTGACGTGGTCCGAGAGGGTGGTGTGCGCGTGCTGGACGACCGCAAGCTGGATGTGCTCCGCGCCATTGTCGAGGACTACGTCGCGACCCATGAGCCGATCGGGTCGAAGGCACTGGTCGACCGGCACAATCTCGGTGTCTCACCGGCCACCGTGCGCAACGACATGGCGGCGCTGGAGGAGGAGGGGTACATCACCCAGCCGCACACCAGCGCCGGCCGGATCCCGACCGACGCGGGGTACCGGTTGTTCGTCGACAAGCTGAGCACGGTCAAGACGCTGTCGACGGCGGAGAAGAAGGCGATCACGTCGTTCCTGGCCGGTGCGGTGGACCTGGACGACGTGGTCCGGCGTACCGTCCGGCTGCTCGCCCAGATCACCCGCCAGGTCGCCATCGTGCAGTACCCGTCGCTGAACCGGTCGAGCGTGCGGCACATCGAGGTCGTCACAATGAGCCCGCGGCGACTACTGCTGGTGCTGATCACCAGCAACGGCCGGGTCGAGCAGCGGATCGTCGAGCACCCGCACGACGTCGACGAGCACCTGACCGCGGACCTGCGGTCCCGGCTGAACACCACGCTCGCCGGTCAGCGCCTGACCGACGCGGCCACGGCGCTGGCCGGCCTGCCCGAGCTGTTCGCACCGGCGGACCGCTCGCTGGTCGCGTCGATCGTCACGACGCTGTTCGAGGCGTTCACCGACGAGGTCGGCGAGCAGCGGATCGCGGTCGGCGGCGCCGCCAACCTGACCCGGTACGGCGACGACTTCGAGCGGAACGTGAAGCCGGTGCTGGAGGCCCTCGAGGAGCACGTCATCCTGCTCAAGCTGCTCGGCGAGGCGACCAACCCGCAGACGCTGACCGTCCGGATCGGCCACGAGAACCCGTTCGAGGAGCTTGCCACCACCTCGGTGGTCGCGACCGGGTACGGGTCGAACCCGGAGGTCCTCGCCACCCTCGGCATCGTCGGACCGACACACATGGACTACCCGAGCACGATGGGCGCGGTGCGAGCCGTCGCGCGCTACGTCAGCCAGATTCTGGCCGAATCCTAACGATTACAACCCCTGGTCTGGAGTATGAGCACCGATTACTACGCCGTCCTAGGTGTCAGCCGTGACGCGTCACCGGACGAGATCAAGAAGGCGTACCGCAAGCTGGCCCGCCAGTACCACCCGGACGTGAACGACTCCGAGGACGCGCACCAGAAGTTCCAGGAGATCGGGCGCGCCTTCCAGGTGCTCAGCGACCCGCAGAAGCGGCAGATGCACGACCTCGGCGGCGACCCGTTCGCGTCCGCGGCCGGCGGGCCGGGCGGCGCCGCGGGCTTCGGGCAGGCGTTCACGTTCACCGACATCATGGACGCGTTCTTCGGGCAGACCGGCGGCGCGACCCGCGGGCCGCGGCCGCGGACCCGGCGCGGTCAGGACGCGCTGATCCCGCTGCGGATCGACCTGGCCGAGGCGGCCTTCGGTACGACGCGGGAGCTCAAGGTCGACACCGCCGTACTGTGCCCGACCTGCAGTGGGTCGGGCGCGGCGGCCGGGTCCGACCCGGTGACCTGCGAGATCTGTCACGGGCGCGGTGAGGTGACGCACACGCAGCGGTCGTTCCTCGGCGAGGTGCGGACGATGCGCCCCTGCCCGAACTGCCGCGGCTACGGCACCACGATCCCGAACCCGTGCGTCGAGTGCGCCGGCGACGGGCGGGTGCGCTCCCGGCGTACGGTCACCGTGAAGATCCCCGGCGGTGTCGACAGCGGGACGCGCGTGCAGCTGTCCGGTCAGGGCGAGGTCGGCCCCGGCGGCGGCCCGGCCGGCGACCTGTACGTCGAGATCGAGGTCGAGCCGCACGACATCTTCACCCGGAACGGTGACGACCTGCACTGCACGGTCACGCTGCCGATGACGGCGGCCGCGCTCGGTACGACGATCGACCTGCCGACGCTGGAGGGCGAGACGACCCCGCTGGAGATCCGGCCCGGTACGCAGTCCGGTACGACGCAGACGCTGACCGCCCGCGGTGTCCCGCGGCTGCGGCACGCCGGGCGCGGCGACCTGATCGTCCAGGTGATCGTCGAGACTCCCACCAAGCTCGACGACGCCCAGGCCGACCTGCTCCGCCAGCTGGCCGTCGCCCGCGACGAGGAACGCCCCCAGGGCCAGGTCCAAGCCGCCCACAAGGGCGTCTTCGGCCGCCTCCGCGACGCCTTCGGCACCCACTGACCACCCGCCTCCGGCGCGCGGGACAACCCTCCAGCTCAGGGGTTGCCCACTGAAATGGTGCCTTGCCTGCTGAGATTCTCGGTGGGCAACCCACCAGTTCAGCGGGCAACCCCGGACGGAGGGCGTGAGATCCTGGGCCGGCTCGTGGTGGTTGGGTGAGGGAGGTGGGTCGGTGGGTGTCGCGGTGTTCTTTCGCGCTGGACTCGGCGGGGACGAGCTGGTGCTGGACGGGGCCGAAGGGCGGCATGCGGCCGTCGTACGGCGGATCGGTCCTGGGGAGCGGGTTCGCCTGACGGACGGGCGCGGAGCCTGGGCCGAAGGGTCCGTGGTTGCCGCATCCAAGGCCGGCGTGACCGTGGCTGTGGACGAGCGAGGGGAGACGCCGGCGGCGGACCCGCGGGTGGTTGTGGTGCAGGCGGTGCCCAAGGGGGAGCGGGCCGAGCTGGCGGTGGAGATGCTGACGGAGGTCGGCGCCGACGTGATCGTGCCGTGGAACGCGGAGCGCAGCCAGTTCCGGGCGATCCCGGAGCGGGTCGAGAAGATGCTCGCGAAATGGCAGGCCTGGGCGTTCGAGGCGAGCAAGCAGTCCCGGCGGACCTGGTTCGCCGAGGTCGCGCCGCTCGCCTCGACAGCCGATGTCGCCGGGTTGCTGGCCGCCGCCGCGCTCCCCGTCGTACTGCACGAGGAAGCCACTGTCCCGTTGGCTTCACTCGAGGTGCCGGCCGCCGGCGACATCGTCCTGGTCATCGGCCCGGAGGGCGGCATCGCACCCACCGAACTGAAGACCTTCGACGCCACGCCGATCCGGCTCGGCGACACCGTCCTCCGGACCTCGACCGCCGGCGTCGCAGCCACCGCCGCCCTGCTCGCGAAATCCCGCTGGCGCTAGCCGCCCACGCCCGCGCGGACGGCTAGCTGGTACGCCGTCAGCAGCTCCGGGTCGTCGATGCTGCCGTGGTGGTGGACCTGTTGCCACGCGCCGCCGTACGTGAAGATCCTGGTCGTCCGGATCCGGAGCGGTCGGTCGCCGAGGTACGTCCCGGTCTCGCGCCCGGCGAACACCACCGAGTCGCCCAGCCAGTACGTCGCCGCGTCGCCGAACGTCACCTGGACGTCCAAGGTCCCGGCAAACACCTTCGCGTACAGTTCCCGCACCGCGTCCCGCCCCCGCAGGATCCCGCCGACCGGATTGTTCAGCTGTACCAGCGGATCGTCCGCCCATCCGGCGACCAGCGTCTCCAGATCCTTGCTGTTCAGCGCGTAGTAGAACGTCTCCAACGCCGCGAGTGCCCCGGCCCGCCCCGGCGCCCGGACGTCCTCCGTCCGTCGCCGCGCATCCGGCCCGAACCCGTAGTCGGTCCGTTCGATCATCGCCAGCACCTCGCTAAGCTGTTAGACAGGAACCGAACACAACTGTACGACAAGGATCGAACACTATGGCCGTCGAGTCCGGCAGAGCCCGCACGCTCACGCACGTCGACCCCGCCGAGGTGACGCTCCAGTCCGCTCTGGACGCCCTCGCCGACCCGGTCCGCCGCTGCATCCTCCGCGACCTCGCCGCGCACCCCGACTGGACCCGCCCGTGCGGAACCTTCGACCTCCCGGTCAAGAAGGCCACGGCCAGCCACCACTTCTCGGTGCTGCGCTCCGCCGGCCTGATCGAGCAACGCGACGAAGGTGCCCGCCGGCTGAACCGCCTCCGCCGCCCCGAGTTCGAAGCTGTCTTCCCCGGCCTCCTCACGGCCACCATCGACCGCGAAGCAGACTGACTCACTTCACCAGGATCGCCTTGCTGTCGGTGTCGGTGACGCTGCCGTCCGCGGCGGACACGAGGTACACGCTGATCTGCCACGGCCCCGGGCTGAGTGTGAGCTGGAACGAGTACGCCGAGAACGTCTGCCCCTGCTTGGTGCTGGTGTAGCTCTTCCTCACCTCGCGGGTCTTCAGGTTCGTCGCCTGGTAGTTCACCGTCGCCTCGAACGCCGCCGCGACACCCTGCACCGTGACCGTGGGTGCCAGCGCCTGGTCCTGGGAGGGTGAGTCGATCCAGACCAGCGCCTGCACGTCGGCCGCCTGCGCCCGGTTCAACGGCTGGGTGGCGTCGATCTGACCGAACAACTGCGGCACGGCGCGGCCGTTCTGCGTGACCCGGATCGGGGTCTGGTCGTCCTTCAGCGCGCCCTGGACGGTGTAGACCAGCTGCTGCGCCGCGACCCGGGCGACCTCCTCGTCCAGCATCGCGTTCGGCAACTGCTTGAAGTCGACCGTCACCTCGTCGTCGTCCCGGGTCACCGTGTTCACCGCGGCCCCGCGCCAGACCGAGTAGTAGTCCGGGTCGTTCGGGTTCTTCGTGGTCATGATCCGGACCGCCTGCTCCGCCGGGTGGCCGCTCACCTTCGACCAGGTGCGGTACAGCCGCGCGGAGGTCTTCTTCTGCGCACCCACCTGGGTGCCGAGCCAGTAGACCGGGACCACCATGTCGCGCACCGATGCCTCCGGTACGCCGCGGGTCCTGGTGGGCATCGGGGAGGCCGTGAGGACCGACGGGGCCTGGGCCTCCGGGAGCGCGGAGGTGGTGCCGTGGCCTGCGACCGCGGTGCCGTCGTTGGCGGTGGTGTCGGTGTTGGTGAAGACGGTGAAAGCGCCGATCGCCGCGGCGGTGGCGACCGCGGCGACGCCGGCGGTCAGGAACCAGGGGCGGTGGGCGGACAGGTGCTGGGCGTGCGCGCGGCTGCGGATCTCCGGCAGTGCGTCGGCCGGCTCGATCCGGTCCGCCTCCTCGTGGAGCGCCCGCCGGATCAGCTCGTCGAACGGGTCGTGAGAGTTGTGGTTCATACGTTCTGCTCCAGGAGCTGGCGCAGCGACTTGGTCGCGCGGGCGGCGTGGCTCTTCACGGAGCCCCGGCTGATGCCCATCGTGTCGGCGATCTCCGCCTCCGACAGGTCACCGTAGTACCGCAGCACCATCACGGTGCGTTGCTTCTCCGGCAGGGTGCGCATCGCTTCGATGACCCGGTCGGTCTCCTCGGTCCGCAGTACCGCCTGCTCGGCGCTCGGTTCGTCGGGCAGCGACTTCGGGGTGTGCTTGTCCACCACGACGAGGTGGCGCTGGCGGGACCGGCAGCGGTTCACCACCGCTGTTCGCAGGTACGCGAGTGCTTTGTGGGGATCGCGCAGCCGGTTCCAGCGGCCGTGCATCGCGACGAACGCGTCCTGCACGATCTCCTCGGCCGTGCCGGTGTCGCGCAGCAGTAGTGCGCCGAGGCGGACGAGCGAGGTGTAATGCGCGGTGTAGACAGCCGTCAGCGCCTCGTCGGCATTCCACGAGGACTCATGTGTCACGCACTCTTCGTACACCACGGCCGGTTGTGCCACGAAAAGACGACGCCAAGAGTCCGTCCCAGGTTGACAACAGCATGGCCTGATCTGATGGGAACCTGAGGAAATGCAGCAGCGCGGCGACAGTACGTGGTCGCTCCGTCACGAAATCACCTACGCCGGACGGCTGTCGGGTGGGGTGTCCCGGGGAATTACACGTGAGGGTGCCGGACCGGACGGCTAGCATGGAGGTTCCATCACCAGTACTCAGGAGGAAGAGCCTGTCCAGGCCACGCAGTATCGAACCGGAGACGCGCCAGAACGGCCCAGTGTCAGGCGCAGTCGCCGGCGCGCAGGCGTCGCACAAGATCGTCGTGCCGAACAGCATCGACATGGTGGCCCTGCTCGGAGCCCGGGACGAGTTCCTCCGCATCGTCGAGAAGGAGTTCGCCGCCGACATCATGGTCCGCGGCAACGAGATCACGCTCAACGGTGAGCCGGCCGAGCTGGCCCTGGCCGAGCGGCTGATCGACGAGCTGATCGCGGTGATCCGGACCGGTCACGGGCTGACCGGCGACTCGGTCGAGCGCAGCATCGCGATGATCAAGCAGGCGACGGCCGAGAGCCCGGCCGACGTGCTGACACAGAACATCCTGTCCAGCCGCGGCCGCACGATCCGGCCGAAGACGCTGAACCAGAAGCGGTACGTCGACGCCATCGACAAGAACACGATCGTGTTCGGCATCGGCCCGGCCGGTACCGGCAAGACCTACCTGGCGGTCGCCAAGGCGGTCCAGGCCCTGCAGGCCAAGGAGGTCACCCGGATCATCCTGACCCGGCCGGCCGTCGAGGCCGGCGAGCGACTCGGCTTCCTGCCCGGCACCCTGTCGGAGAAGATCGACCCGTACCTGCGGCCGCTGTACGACGCCCTGCACGACATGCTCGACCCGGAGTCCATCCCGCGCCTGATGACCGCCGGCACGATCGAGATCGCCCCGCTGGCCTATATGCGGGGCCGAGCGCAGCCGTACGACGCGAAGGTGCTGACGCCGAACGGGTACCGGCCGATCGGCTCTCTGGAGATCGGCGACCTCGTCGTCGGTTCGAACGGTCTACCGACACCGGTGCTCGGCGTGTACCCACGCGGCGTACGGGACGTGTACCGGGTGACAACCCAGGACGGTGCGTCCACCATCTGCTGTGGTGAGCACTTGTGGACCGTACGAACGCCCGAAGACAAGCGTGACGGCATGCACCGCACGATCGAGACCAGCGAGATGATCGGTCGCCTCCGGCGCGGGCAGGTCCGCCGCTTCGAACTCCCGATGGTCGAGCCGGTCGAATTCGAACCGCAGGACGTCCCGCTTGATCCGTATGCACTCGGGCTGCTGCTGGGCGAGGGCTGCATCACCACCGCGACGACCCCCTCCTTCACGACGGCCGACCCCGAGCTCGCGGACGCTCTCGAGGCGGCTCTGGACGGCATCGAGCTGCGGCACAAGAGCCGCTACGACTACGTTCTGCGGCACGTCGACGGAAGTCGTGGCGGGCTGCGTGTCGCCAATCCGGTCACCGTCGCGTTGCGGGGACTCGGTCTCGCCGGCACCAAGTCGGCCACGAAGTTCGTTCCCGAGGTCTACCGCGAGAACTCGGCGTGGATCCGGCTGCGGGTGCTCCAAGGCCTGCTGGATACCGACGGCGGTCCGGTGACGCAGACCGGCCGCACCTGCCGGGTGCAGTACAGCACCACCTCACCTCGGCTGCGGGACGACGTGATCTTCCTGGTGCAGTCCCTCGGAGGTGTCGCGTATGTGCGCCCGGGCCGCGCCAACGGGCGCGACGTCGGCCATCGCTCCGACGCCTACGTCCTGGATATCCGGCTGCCTGAGGGGCTGTCGCCGTTCCGCCTGGCCCGCAAGCAAGCGAAGTACGACGCGACGGGCGGAGGCCGGCCGATGCGATTCATCGAAAGCATCGAACACCTCGGTCAGCAGGACACGCTGTGCATCCAGGTCGCTGCGGAAGACTCGCTCTATGTGACGGACGACTTCCTGGTCACCCACAACACCCTGAACGATGCCTACATCATTCTGGACGAGGCGCAGAACACCTCGCCGGAGCAGATGAAGATGTTCCTCACCCGGCTCGGGTTCGGGTCGAAGATGGTCGTCACGGGTGACATCACCCAGGTGGACCTGCCGACCGGGACGAATTCGGGGCTGCGGGTGGTGCAGGGAATTCTCGAAGGGGTGCAGGATCTGGCATTCTGCCGGTTGACATCGCACGACGTGGTCCGTCACAAGCTGGTCGGCCGGATCGTGTCGGCGTACGAAAACTACGAAGGCAGTGCTGATTCCCACCGATGAACGTCGAGGTCAACAACGAGTCCGGCGTGGAGATCGACGCGCACGGACTGATGCGGCTCAGCCGGTTCGTGATGTCGTCGCTGCGCCTGCACCCGGAGTGTGAGCTGTCGATCAAGCTGGTCGACGAGGACACCATGGCGCGGTATCACGTCGAGTTCCTGGACCTGCCCGGTCCGACCGACGTGATGTCGTGGCCGATGGACGAGCTGCGGCCGGGATCCGACGCCGACGCGGACGACGACCTGCCGCTCGGGCACCTGGGCGACATCGCCCTGTGCCCGACGGTGGCCGCCGCCCAGGGCGCGAAGGCCGGCCACGGTACCTGGGCCGAGCTGGAGCTGCTCACCGTGCACGGCATCCTGCACCTGCTCGGCTACGACCACGCGGAACCCGCCGAGAAGGCGGAGATGTGGGACGTCCAGGGCCGCCTGCTGGAAGCATGGCGCGCACCTGGAAACCGACTAGAGGCGTGATGTTCCGATGACGTCCCACGACCTTGTTCTGCTGGTTGTGGCTGCGGTGCTCGTGCTGCTCGCCGGGTTGCTCGCCGGTGCGGAGGCGGCGCTGTCGTCGTACTCGAAGGTGCGGGCGAACGAGCAGGTCGAGCAGGGCAACCTGCGCGCGGTCCGGCTGCGCGACCTGCTCTCCGACGCCCCGCGATACCTGAACTCGCTGCTGCTGCTCCGGCTGATCTGCGAGATCACCGCGATCGTGCTGGTCACCCAGGCGCTGTCCGGGGTGCTGGCGGTGACCTGGACGCACATCCTGATCACCTCGGTGGTGATGGTGCTGGTGTCGTACGTGATCATCGGCGTCGCGCCGCGGACGCTCGGCCGGCAGCACTCGGACCGGTTCGCGATCCTGTCCGCCGGTCCGGTGATGGCGCTGACCCGGATCCTCGGCCCGCTGCCGAAGCTGCTGATCCTGATCGGCAACGCGCTGACTCCCGGCAAGGGGTACGCCGAAGGCCCGTTCGCGACCGAGGCCGAGCTGCGCGCGCTGGTCGACTACGCGGAGAAGTCCGCGGTGATCGAGTCCGGCGAGCGGCAGATGATCCACTCGGTGTTCGAGCTCGGCGACACCATCGTCCGCGAGGTGATGGTGCCGCGGACCGACATGGTCTACATCGAGAAGCACAAGAAGCTCCGCCAGCTCACGTCGCTGGCGCTGCGCTCCGGCTTCTCCCGGATCCCGGTGATCGGCGAGTCCCTGGACGACATCGTCGGTGTCGTCTATCTGAAGGACGTGATGCGCCGGGTGTACGACAACGCCCAGTCCGAGTCGACCGAGCGGGTCGAGTCGGTGATGCGGCCGTGCATGTACGTCCCGGACTCCAAGCCGGTCGACGAGCTGCTCCGCGAGATGCAGGCGGCCCGGATGCATCTGGCGATCGTCGTCGACGAGTACGGCGGTACGGCGGGACTCGTGGCGATCGAGGACATCCTGGAGGAGATCGTCGGCGAGATCACCGACGAGTACGACGAGGACCCGGACTCCGTGCAGCAGCTGTCCGACGGCGCGTACCGGGTCTCCAGCCGGCTGCCGATCGACGAGCTCGGCGAGCTGTTCGGCGTACCGCTGGACGACGACGACGTGGACACCGTCGGCGGCCTGATGGCGAAACTGCTCGGCAAGGTGCCGATCCCCGGCGCCGAGGTCGGGATCGCCGGCCTGTCGCTGACGGCGGAGCGGCCGTCCGGCCGCCGGAACCAGGTAGGTACGGTTCTGGTACGACGCGAGGATCCCACTCCCGCGCCCCACGACCAGAACCACCAGCACGCCTAGGAGAGCACCTTTGTCTGACCTGTCCGCCGAGGACGCCAAACTCGTCACGCTCGCCCGTGCCGCCCGTGCCCGTACGCGCGCCACCGAAGGAGCCGCCGTGCGTGACTCCGACGGGCGGACGTACGCCGCCTGCACGGTGGCACTCGACACCGTCGAGCTGACCGCGTTGCAGCTCGCGGTCGCGATGGCGCTCGCGTCCGGGGTGAAGGGTCTGGAGGCCGCCGCGGTGGTTACCGAGGACGGTGCCGAGGACGGAGCCGTGGACGTGAACGTCGTACGGCACTTCGCCGGCGCCAACATTCCCGTAGTACTTGCCCTGGGCACCGGAGAGGTCCGCGATGTCGTCCACACCTGAGAACTTCAAGTCCGGTTTCGCCTGTTTCGTCGGCCGGCCGAACGCCGGCAAGTCCACGCTCACCAACGCGCTGGTCGGCCAGAAGATCGTGATCACCTCGTCGAAGCCGCAGACGACCAGGCACGCCGTCCGCGGCATCGTGCACCGGCCGGACGCGCAGCTGATCCTGGTGGACACACCCGGTCTGCACAAGCCGCGCACGCTGCTCGGCGAGCGGCTGAACGACGTCGTCAAGACCACCTGGGCCGAGGTCGACGTGATCGCGGTCTGCCTGCCGGCCAGTGACAAGATCGGTCCCGGCGACCGCTTCCTGGTGAGCGAGGTCGCGAAGGTCGCCAAGACCCCGAAGGTCGCGCTGGCCACCAAGGCCGACCTGGTCTCGCCGGACCGGATGGTCGAGCATCTCGCCGAGATCGCCGCGCTGGGGGAGTCCGCCGGGATCGAGTGGGCCTCGGTCGTCCCGGTCTCCGCGACGTCCGGCTACCAGGTCGACGTGGTCGCCGACGAGCTGGTGAAGCTGCTGCCGGCCGGCTTCCCGCTGTACCCGGACGGCGACATCACCGACGAGCCCGAGGAGACGCTGGTCGCCGAGCTGATCCGCGAGGCCGCGCTGGAGGGCGTCCGGGACGAGCTGCCGCACTCGATCGCGGTCACCATCGACGAGATGAACCTGCGCGAGGACCGGCCGGCCGACAAGCCGCTGCTGGACATCTACGCGAACATCTTCCTCGAGCGGGAGAGCCAGAAGGGCATCGTGATCGGCCACAAGGGCGCCCGTCTGCGCGAGGTCGGCGCGGCGGCCCGGCAGCAGATCGAGGCCCTGCTCGGTACGCCGGTGTACCTCGACCTGCACGTCAAGATCGCCAAAAACTGGCAGACAGACGCCAAGAACCTGCGCAAACTGGGATTCTGATGATCCTGCAGAATCCCGTGTACGCCGCCCTGACCGGGCCGCACGCGTCCTTCGCCGAGGTCCGCGGGAACGCCCGCCGCTACCCGGAGGCGGTCGCGCCGTTCCTCGGGCTGCCCGGCGAGCCGACCGAGGCCGACTGGGCGGATGCCGCCGAACTGCTCGGCCCCGACGGCGTCGGGGCGCTGATGCGGCCCGAGTTCGAGGTCCCGGACAGCATCAAACTGGACCAGGTGTTCGACCTGGTGCAGTTCACCGCCCCGGCGGACCTGCCCGCCGCGGACCCGGAGGCGGTGGTTCTCGGCGCCGACGACGTACCGGAGATGCTGGGGCTGATCGCGCTCACCGATCCCGGCCCGTTCCGGAGCCGCACGATCGAGCTCGGGACGTACCTCGGGATCCGCCGCGACGGCGAGCTGGTCGCGATGGCCGGCACCCGGTTCAGCCTTCCGCAGTACGTCGAGATCAGCGCGGTCTGCACGCACCCGTCGGCCCGCGGCCAGGGCCTCGCGACCCGGCTGGTCCGGGCGGTCGCCGCGACCATCACGGCGACCGCCCGGGCCCCGTTCCTGCACACCGGCGGTACGAACACCACCGCGCAACGGCTCTACACCTCGCTCGGCTTCACGATCAGCAACCGCATGAAGGTCTCGATCGTCAAGGCCGTCTAGAGCGACTTCTGGTAGTTCAGGAAGCGGGCGACGATGCGGTAGTTCAGGGCCTCGTTGATCCCGATCATGTGGCCGTTGGACTCGGCGTTCCAGGTGTCGATCTGGGTCAGCGCCGCCTCCTCGTCGCGCAGCCAGAGCAGCATCGCTGACTTGAGCAGCGCGCCCAGGCGATGGCCGCGGTGGTCCCGGGAGACCGCCGTGTCGTGCTGCTCGCCGATGTACGGGCGCTCCCGCTCGACCGCGACGACCGTGTGGCCGGCCAGGTCGCCGGTGTCCTTCCGGCGGGCGATCACCCGGTAGACGGTGCGCTCGCTCTTCGCTTGCGCCTCCTCGTACGCCCGCAGCCGCTCCGGGCTGTAGACGTCGTCCTCCATGTCGAGGTCGTCCTTCGGCGCGTCGTTGATCGACTCGGTCACCGCGACCATGCCGTCGAGCATGTCCGCCGGCAGCGGCCCGGTGACCTTCAGCAGCTCGTACGCCGACGCGGCCGCCAGCGACTCGTCGTACGTCCGCTGGACGAGGCCCCAGTCGAGGCCGGCCAGGTCCTGGCGGCGGTTCACCTCGATCGCCTTCTGCTCGTACCCGTGCCGCTGGGCGAACGCCTCCGCCTTGGGCAGGTCGAGTCCGCCGAAGCCCGTCAGGGTGCGGCCGAGGTCCCGCGTCACCTGCTCGCCGTACTCGATCAGCGCGGACCCGATCCCGCGGCCCCGGTGGTCGGGGTGGACCTTGACGTCGATCCAGGTCAGGTTGGTGTTCTCGTACTGCGGGACGTCGACCGTCAGCACGCCGACGGCCGTGTCGCCCTCGCGGGCCAGGTAGGCCTGCGGGGGCTCCAGGTCCCAGCCGTACCGCAGCATGTTCGCGAAGGTCCGCGGGGTGTGCTGGACGACCTCCGGGCAGTCCAGCTTCCAGCCGGCCGAGTCGACGGCGACGGCCTCCGCGCATCCGACCTCGTCGTCGGGGGACAGCTTGATGATCTTCACGCCCACAGGGTCCACCGCGGGGCGCGGTTACCGCACCTGGTTTATCCGAGGTCGAGAAGCTCCGCACTCAGCTTCCACAGCCGCGCGGCGGCGGTCCGAAGGTCGTCGGTATCGGCGGTCACGTGTCCCTGAACCGCACCGGCGAGGAGCTCCTGGTGCGCGCCCTCCCGCCGGTCATCCACCTGCGCGCCACCGACGAGCGCGCCGCGACGTTCCGCTGGCTGCTCGACAGGTCGTTGCGCGAGGCATCGACCTCTGCGCCCGGCGCGCGGCTGGCCGCCGACGGCCTCGCCCACCTGCTCTTCGCCGAACGCTTCCGCTCCGTTGCCGGCGTCCCTGGCGTACTCGCTGGGTTACACCTCCGGCAGTGCGTTCAGCAATGCGTTCAAGCGCGTCGACGGCATGGCCCCGCGCCGCTACCGCTAGGTTGCTCGGGCGACCCGCTTCGCCGACGATCCGGACGAAGTGGTTACGGCGTAGGCATGCCGTAGGCGTGGTCGACGGTCATCGAGAACATCAACCGTTTGTCCTGCACCATCACCGCCCGGTACTCGTCCCAGTCCGGGTGCTCGCCGGACGCGGTCCGGTAGTAGTCGACCAGGTCCTCGACCACCGCGTCGTGCGGATCCGCGGCGACCGGGCTGAGTTCCGCCTTTCCCTCCAAAACGAGGTACGAGCGTCCCCGCGGTCCGTCGACGTACAAGCTGGCGCGCGGATCCCGCCGGAGGTTCTTCGTCTTGGCACGGCCGTCGGTGAGCGAGATCCGCACGCGGGTGCCGTCGAACACATAGGTGATGTTGGACAGCTGCGGCCGGCCGTCGCGCTTGATCGTCACCAGGACGCCGAGGCCATGCGTACCGACCCGGTCGAGAAGAGTTTCCGTCATACCGCAACCTTAGGAATTCAAGCGCTCTTGAACGCAAGCAGGACCTCCGCGAGCGACGGGTTCGGGGGCCCGTCACTCTCCGTGTCTCGCCGATCGAGACCCCAGGTTCGACGTGCTGGGGGTGTTGTGCATAAACTCGCAAGCATCATGCGGCACCAGCTTCTCCTCCTTCGCTGCCGCGGCGAGGCCTGTTAAGGCCGGTTCCCTCGCCGCGGAGTTTCGTCGTACGCCGGTCGTCCAGCACGACACCCGTACTTCCGAGGAGAACCGCCGTGGCACCGAAGAACCAGCCTGAGCCTGTCCAGCAGCCGTCCGGTATGCCGATCCACCGCTACCGCCCGTTCCCGCCGATCGACCTGCCGGACCGCACCTGGCCGGCCAAGTCCGTCGACCGCACCCCGCGCTGGCTGTCCACCGACCTCCGCGACGGCAACCAGGCGCTGGTGGAGCCGATGTCGCCGGCCCGCAAGCGGCGGATGTTCGACCTGCTCGTGAAGATGGGCTACAAGGAGATCGAGGTCGGTTTCCCGAGCGCCAGCCAGTACGACTTCGACTTCGTCCGGAGCCTGATCGAGGACGACGTGATCCCGGACGACGTGACGATCTCGGTGCTGACCCAGGCCCGCGAGGAGCTGATCGAGCGCACCGTCCAGTCGCTGCAGGGCTCGCCGAAGGCCACCATCCATCTGTACAACGCGACCGCGCCGCTGTTCCGCCGGGTCGTCTTCAACGTCGACAAGGCCGAGTGCCGCACCATCGCCGTCCGCGGGACCGAGACCGTGATGAAGTACGCCGACCAGATCCTCGGCGACTGCGAGTTCGGGTACCAGTACAGCCCGGAGATCTTCACCGGCACCGAGCTGGAGTTCGCGCTCGAGGTGTGCGAGGCGGTCAGTGACGTCTGGCAGCCCGCCGAGGGCCGCGAGATCATCCTGAACCTGCCGGCCACCGTCGAGATGTGCACCCCGAACGTGTACGCCGACCAGATCGAGTGGTTCGGCCGGAACCTGACCCGCAGGGAGCACAGCACGATCAGCCTGCACCCGCACAACGACCGCGGTACGGCGGTGGCCGCGACCGAGCTGGCGCTGATGGCCGGCGCCGACCGGGTCGAGGGATGCCTGTTCGGCCACGGCGAGCGGACCGGCAACGTCGACCTGGTGACGCTGGGGATGAACCTGTTCAGCCAGGGCATCGACCCGCAGATCGACTTCTCCGACATCGACGAGATCCGCCGTACGGTCGAGTACTGCACGCAGATGCGCGTCCCGGAGCGGCAGCCGTACGCCGGTGACCTGGTCTACACGGCCTTCTCCGGGTCCCACCAGGACGCGATCAAGAAGGGCCTGGAGGCGCTCGACAAGCAGGCCGCGGCCGAGGGCAGGCCGGTCGGCGAGATCACCTGGGAGGCGCCGTACCTGCCGATCGACCCGAAGGACGTCGGCCGCAGCTACGAGGCCGTCATCCGGGTCAACTCGCAGTCCGGCAAGGGCGGCGTCGCGTACATCATGAAGTCGGAGCACCGGCTCGACCTGCCGCGCCGGCTGCAGATCGAGTTCAGCCGGGTGATCCAGCAGCACACCGACACCGAGGGCGGCGAGGTCGGCCCGCAGGTGATGTGGGACATCTTCGCGGCCGAGTACCTGGCGCCCGGCAAGCTGTCGCTGCTGACCGTCAACTCGACGTCCGGCGAAGGCCACGGCGACCAGCTCCGGGTTCAGGTCTATGCCGACGGCGTGCCGCACGAGCTGGTCGGCGAGGGCAACGGCCCGGTGTCCGCGTTCGTGGACGCGCTGCAGCCGCTGAAGTACGACGTCCGGGTGCTGGACTACCACGAGCACGCGCTCTCGGCCGGCGGTGACGCGCTGGCCGCGGCGTACGTCGAGTGTGAGGTCGGCGACGAGGTTTTCTGGGGCGTCGGCCGGGACGCCAACATTCTCACGGCGTCGCTGAAGGCCGTCGTCTCGGCTGTCAACCGCGCCACGCGCTGACCGCTCCGGCGGTTTCCGGCGGTTTCCAGTCGGTTTCCAGTCGGTTCCAGGCACCGAATGCCCGTCCCCGTGTCGGGGGCGGGCATTTCCTGTACTCCCCGGTACCGTTTCGTCACGGACCGCAACGTTGTCTCAACGTTGCCTCAAGTCGTTGACTCGGTGACTGAGGTTGCGCACACTGTCGTCACTATGCGCAGATCCTTGCAAGACAGTGTTACTAAGTCCTGCGAATGACCTGGATCTGCGCCACCGACTTTCCCTGGTAGTCGCGTGGAGGTGAGCAGTGAGTGGTGCGGTCGACACGTCCGCGGCGGAACTGATCGAAGGTCCCGCCGTCGAACCGAGACCTTCGGCCGTACGGCGGTTCGTCAACGCCTGGCTGGTGCGGAGACTGTTCAAGGCGGTGCTGACGGTCTTCATCGTCACGACCGGGACGTTCTTCCTGGTCCGATTGTTGCCCGGTAACCCGGTCGACACCTATATCCAGACGCAGATCGCGCAGACCGGTATCTCGTACGAGGCGGCCGCGGCGCAGGCGAAGAACCTGTTCTCGCTGGACCCGAACGAGCCGTTGATCGCGCAGTACTTCCACTACATGGTCAACATGCTGCACGGCGACTTCGGCAACTCGCTGCTGTCCCCGGGCACCACGGTCGCCTCGGTGATCAAGACCTACCTGCCGTGGACGCTGTTCTCGGTCGGCGTGGCGACGGTGTTCAGCTTCGCCATCGGCATCGTGGCCGGGATGATCATGGCGTACCGGCGGGAGACCTGGGTCGACCACCTGCTGACGTCGATCGGCTCCGTGCTGCACGCGATCCCGAACTACATCCTGGCGATCCTGATCGTGGTCTTCCTCGGCGTGAAGCTGCAGGTCTTCGACCTGACCCAGGCCCGCGGCTCGTACACGCCGGGCGTCACACCCTCGTTCAGCCTCAGCTTCCTGAACGACATCTTCTACCACGCGATGCTGCCGATCCTGGCCTACGCGCTGACCACGGTCGGCTCCTGGGCGCTGGTGATGAAGTCGTCGACCGTGGAGACCCTCGGCGAGGACTACGTGACCGTGGCCCGGGCGCGCGGCCTGACGGACTCCCGGATCCGGTCCGGGTACGTCGGGCGGAACGCCGTACTGCCGCTGTTCAGCCAGCTCGCGGTGTCGCTCGGCTTCGTGGTCGGCGGCTCGATCTTCGTGGAGAAGATCTTCGGCTACCAGGGCATCGGGTTCAGTCTGTTCAACGCCGTCAACGGCCGGGACTACGCCGTACTGCAGGGGATCTTCCTGGTCGTGACGATCTCGGTGGTGGCGGCCAACCTGCTGGCCGACCTGCTGTACAGCCGGATGGATCCGCGGATCCGGGTCCAGGGCAAGGGGTGACGAGATGACCGAAGCAACCATCCCCGTCACGTCGATCGGTACGACGGGTGTCTCCCGGTTCGCCGGCATCCTGAGGTCGATGCGCCGCAGCCCGGCCGGGTTCATCGGGTTCGTGATCGTCGCGCTGATGGTGCTGATCACCGCGATCGTGCCGTTCGTCCTCCCGGACGTCTCGCCGAACGTCAAGGAGATCCTGCTCCCGGCCGGGTCGTCCGGGCACCTGCTCGGCACCGACAACGAGGGCAAGGACGTCCTGATCCAGATGATCGGCGGCGGCCGGACGGTGATCTTCGTCGGCTTCTTCGCGGCCGCGATCTCGACCGTACTGGCGATCGTCCTCGGCTCGCTCGCGGCGTACCTCGGTGGCTGGGTCGACTCGGTCGTGGTCACGCTGGCCGACGTCTTCCTCACGGTCCCGCAGATTGTCCTGCTCGCGGTCCTGGGCGCGTTCTTCAAGCTCGACTCGCCGCTCCTGCTCGCGCTGCTGGTCGGCGGCCTCTCCTGGCCGGTGCTGACCCGGGCCGTCCGGGCCCAGGTGTTCTCGCTGAAGGAGCGCGAGTTCGTCGAGGCGGCCCGGCTGCTCGACCTCGGCACCGCCCGGGTGGTGTTCGTCGAGATCCTGCCGAACATGGCCAGCTTCATCCTGATGAACTTCATGATCGGCGTGACCAACGCGATCTACCAGCTGGTCGGCCTGTACCTGCTCGGTCTCGCCCCGCTGACCGGCTCGAACTGGGGCATCATGCTCAACCGCGCCTGGATTGCCGGCGCGATCTTCAACGACGCGAGTCTGGCCTGGATCCTGAGCCCGATCATCGCGATCGTCCTGCTGCTGGTCGGATTGGTGATGATGACGAGATCCCTCGAAGAGATCCTCAACCCGCGGCTCCGGGACCGGTGATCGCCATGGCCAGCAACATGACTACTTCGAGCACTCGTGCGAAACGCGGCGGCGAAGGCAAGCCGCTGCTCTCGGTCCGCGACTTCAAGGTCGAGTACCGGACCGGTGCCGGTGCGACCGTCCAGGCGGTCCGCGGCGTGGACCTCGACCTCTACCCGGGCGAAAGCCTCGCACTGGTGGGGGAGAGCGGCTGCGGCAAGACGACGTTCGGGCTCGGCCTGCTGCGGTTGCTGCCGCGGCTCGGGCACGCCAGCGGCAAGGTGATGTTCAACCGCGGCGACGGTACCGAGATCGACGTCCTCGGGCTGGACGGCCGGGACCTGCGGCAGTTCCGCTGGCGGGACGCGGCGATGGTGTTCCAGGGCGCGATGAACGCGTTCAACCCGGTACTGAAGATCCGCGCGCACATGCACGACACGATGCGTGCACACACCAGGGCCTCCAAGCAGGAGATCGAGGACCGGGCCGGCGAGCTGCTCCGGCTGGTCCGCCTCGAGCCGTCGCGGGTGATGGACAGCTACCCGCACGAGCTGTCCGGCGGTATGCGCCAGCGGGTCCTGATCGCGATGAGCCTGCTGCTCGAACCCGAGGTACTGATCCTGGACGAGCCGACCACCGCGCTCGACATCCTCACCCAGCGGTCCGTCGTCGACGTACTGCACGAGGTCCGCGACCGGCTCGGGTTCTCGATGATCTTCATCTCGCACGACCTGTCGCTGGCCGCCGAGCTCGCGGACCGGGTGGCCACCATGTACGCCGGACGCATCATCGAGACCGGTGGTGTCCGGGACATGTTCTACCGTCCGCGGCACCCGTACACGCTCGGCCTGATCAGGGCGGTCCCGCCGATCGTCGGCGACCTGCCGGACATGGAGTCGATCCCCGGCGGCCCGCCGAGCCTGGCGTCGCTGCCCGCGGGCTGTACCTTCGCGCCGCGCTGCAAGTACGCGACCGAGGAGTGCAACGAGACGGATCCGCCGCTGATCCCGATCACCGACGAGCCCGGCGACGCGCACGAGGCGGCCTGCATCCACGCAAAGGACGTCCACCTCGAGCGCCCGGTACCGAACGAGAACCTGGGAACCGCATCATGAGCGCACTGGAGAAGTCCCCGCAGGAAGCGGCGCCGCTGATGACGCTTGGCGGGGTCAGTCAGGTGTTCGACACCAAGGCCGGGCCGATCCGGGCGGTCGACGGCATCGATCTGTCGATCAACCCCGGCGAGGTGCTCTGCCTGGTCGGCGAGAGCGGTTCCGGCAAGACGACGGCGGCCCGGATGGCGGCCGGTCTGGCCCGGCCGAGCAGCGGGCAGGTCGCGTTCGACGGCACCGACATCTGGTCGATGAAGCGCGGCGACTTCACCACCTTCCGGCGCAGCGTGCAGTACGTGCACCAGGACCCGTACGCCTCGCTGAACCCGACGCGGACGATCCAGCAGACCATCACCGCGCCGCTGCTCAAGCACGGCATCGTGAAGAACAAGAAGGAAGCCGCCGAGAAGGCCACCGAACTGCTCACCCAGGTCGATCTGACACCGGCCGAGAACTACCTGCCGAAGTTCCCGCACCAGCTGTCCGGTGGGCAGCGGCAACGGGTCGCGGTCGCCCGGGCGCTGACGTTGGACCCGAAGCTGATCATCGCCGACGAGTCCACCTCGATGCTGGACGTGTCGATCCGGATCAGCGTGCTCGCGATGCTCGGCCGGCTGCGCGACGACCTCGGCGTCGGCTTCCTGTTCATCACCCACGACCTGGCGATCGCGAAGTACTTCGGCTGGCGCGGCAAGACCGCGGTGATGTACCTGGGCCGGATCGTCGAGTTCGGGCCGACGCCGAAGATCATCAACGCGCCCACGCACCCGTACACCCGGGCGCTGATCGACGCGATCCCGGAGCCGGACCCGGACCTGACCAAGACCAAGGGCCGGCAATCCCTGCGCAGCCTGGAGATCCCGAGCCTGGCGAACCTGCCGTCGGGCTGCTCGTTCCATCCGCGCTGCCCGCAGTTCGAGGACGGGCTGTGCGACGGGAAGGTCCCGGCGCTCGTCCAGATCCGGTCCGGTCAGTCGGCCGCGTGTCACGTGGTCGCGCGGGACGGCGTACCGGATGAGCCGGGGAGCCGATGACACCTCAGATCGGCCGGGCGGCGCTCGGCTGGGCAGCGTTCCTGGTGCTGGCCAGCGTGGTCCTGCTGCTCACCCTGACGCCGGGCACCCCGGAGTTCGTCGTCACCTTGTTCACCTTGTGTTTGGGCCTGCTACTGGGCCTGGTGGTCGTCGTCGGGGTGGTCATCACCCGGCGCCGGGAAAAACGCGAGGACGGTAGTCAACCCCACCAGTAGTACCTGACCCACATGGGCGTGTGGTCAGCTCAGAAAGGACGAAGGATGAGTCCCACCGGCACCATCGATTCCGGCGATTCCGGCACCAACGGGACGGGCGCGAACGCCCGGACCAACGCCATCTCCCGCCGCAACGTGCTCCAGCTGTTCGGCATCGCCGGTGTCGGCGTGGCCGGCATCGGGTCACTGGAGGCGTGCTCCCCGAGCAAACCGAACGCCAGCGGAGGTGGCGGCAGCAACGCCAGCAAGGAGTTCCACGGCGCGTACCCGTACCAGTTGCCACCCAAGGGTCACTTCAACTTGGTGAAGGGGGTTACCGACGGCATCCAGGTGGACAGCCCGTACCTCGATCTCGTCTATCCGAGCGGTGGTATGTACTACTGGGCGGACAAGAAGTGGGAATGGATGATGGCCGAGTCCGGCACGCTGGACGAGGCGACCAAGACCTACACGATGAAGCTCCGCTCCGGCCTGACCTGGAGCGACGGCAAGCCGGTGACCTCGAAGGACGTCGTGTCGACGTTCAACCTGCACTGGCTGATGCGTCAGCAGTCGTGGACGTTCCTGTCCGACGTCAGCGCCAAGGACGACACCACGGTGACGTTCACCATCGGTACGCCGTCCACCGTGCTGGAGCGCTACATCCTGCGCGCGCCGATCATGCCGGACTCGGTGTACGGCGAGTGGGCGACCAAGGCCGAGACGATGCGGAAGGCCAAGACCAGCCTGGACAGCGCCGCGGGCAAGCAGCTCAACGGCGACTTCCAGAAGTTCCGCCCGCAGAACCCGGTCGTGTCGGGTCCGTTCAACTTCGACGTGAAGAACATGACCAATGCCCAGATGGCGCTGGTCAAGAACGACAAGGGCCTGTTCGCCGACAAGATCACCTTCACCAAGGTCGTTCTGTACAACGGCGAGACGTCCGACATCACGCCGGTCGTGCTGAACAAGGACGTCGACTACGCCACCCACGGTTTCGCGGTGGCCACCGAGAAGACCCTGCAGTCCAGCGGCTTCCGGATCCTCCGGCCGCCGGTGTACTCGGGTCCGGCGCTGGTGTTCAACTACACCGCACACCCGGAGCTGGCGGACGCCCGCGTCCGGCAGGCGATCGCCTACATCCTGGACCGCAACGAGAATGGCACCGTCGCGCTCGGCGACTCCGGCAAGCCGTGCAAGTTCATGGCCGGGTTCTCCGACATCTCGGTCCCGGACTGGATCTCCGACGCCGACCAGAAGAAGCTGCAGGCGTACGAGAAGGACGAGGCCAAGGCCACGTCGCTGCTGCAGGCAGCCGGCTGGAAGAAGAACGGCGGCAAGTGGACGCTTCCGAACGGTAAGCCGGCCGCCTACGACATCAAGTTCCCGACCGAGTTCGCGGACTGGAACCCGGCCGCCACCAACGCGGCCGACCAGCTGAACAAGTTCGGGTTCAACATCACCAAGCGGGGCATCACCTTCACCCAGCTGAGTCCCGACGTACTGGCAGGCAAGTTCGACTTCGCGATCCAGAGCTGGGGCGCGTCGAGCCACCCGCACCCGTACTTCTCGTTCGTCCAGGACCTGTACACGTTCAACTACGTGATCGCGGCGAACTCCGGCGGCAAGGGAATGAACTTCCCGCTCAAGCAGACCACCTCGGCCGGTCCGATCGACCTGCAGTCCGTGGTGGACAAGTCCGCCCAAGGGCTGGACCTCGAGGCGCAGAAGAAGAACGTCACCGCCGCGGCGGTCGCCTTCAACGAGCTGCTGCCGATCATCCCGCTCTGGGAGCGCTACGGGAACAACCCGGCGCTCGAGGGCAAGCGGGTGGCGAAGTTCCCGGCCGACGACGACCCGATCCTGAAGAACGCGCCGTACGCGGACAACTTCGTGATCATGTACATGTACCAGGGCAAGGTCGCGCCGGTTTAACCAGTGGCGTTCTGACCCATTTGTTTGGTTGGGTCGGCCGGGTGATCAGCATTCGCGAGATCGACCCGGCCGACCTGGCCCTGTTCGACGAGTGGTACGACGCCTTCCGGGCCGGCGCGGTCGCCGGGCGGGAGGCGCCACTGGTGGAGGGCCGCGAGGCGCTCGGGTACTCGCTGCGCAACCCCGGCCCGTTGAAGACCCGGTGCGCGGTCGGCGCGTTCGAGGACGACCGGGTGCTCGGCGCGATGCTGTTCGAGTACCGGCTGGCCGACAACCTCGACACGGTCGAGGTCGAGATCGACGTACCGCCGGAGCACCGGCGGCGGGGGATCGGTAGGGCGCTGTGGCAATGGGCCGTCACCCGGGCGTCGCAGCTCGGGCGGACCATCGTGCAGACCGAGCTCGGGGTGCCCGCGGATCCGTGGCCCGGTGCGGCGTTCGCATCGCAGCTCGGCTTTGCCGTCGAGCATGTCGAGGAGCATCTCGTCGTACCGCTGCCGTACGACGACCTGCTGCTGGAGGACCTGCGGTCCGCGGCGGGCCGGCTCGACGGGTACCGGCTGACGTCGTGGGCGGGGGTGTGCCCGTCGGAGTATCGGCAGGAGTACGCGGACCTGCGGACCGCGATGGACCGGGACGTGCCGACCGGCGGGATGACCCGCGAGGTGCTGCCGTGGACGGTCGAGAAGCTCGAGACGAGCGAGGCGCGAGTCGACCGCAACTACCTCGCGCTGGTGACGATGGCGCACACTCTTGACGGTGCGCCCGCCGGTTACACGCTGATCTTTCTGCCGCGTGCGGACGCCGAGCACGCCCAGCAGGACGACACGCTCGTACTGCGGGAGCACCGCGGCCACAACCTCGGCACTTTCCTGAAGCTCGCGAACCTCGCTCAGCTGGCCGAACACCGTACGACGCAACGCTTCCTGCACACCTGGACGGCGCTGACGAACGCGCCGATGCGCAAGGTCAACGCACGCTTCGGGTTCCGCGCGGTCGAGCAGAACCGGGAACTGGAGCTGGAACTGCCCCGGTTGCGGCCCGCGGCGCGTGGCGTGATCGTGGACTCGGACGACCAGGTGCTGCTGGTCCGCTTCGAGTTCGCCGACGGGCCGGTGTGGGCGACGCCCGGCGGTGGCCTGGAGGCCGGTGAGACCATGCTCGAGGGTCTCCGCCGCGAACTGATCGAGGAAGTCGGCCTCAAGGACTTCCCTGACCCACTGCACCTCTGGCACGAGGAACACGTTGCCGAGGGCCACGCCACCGGGTACGACGGCGTCCTCAACGACTACTTCCTGGTCCGCACCGACCACTTCACCCCCGGCGGATCGCTGAGCGCCGCCGAACTGCGCGACGAGAACGTCCACGCCGTGCGCTGGTGGTCCCTCGCCGAGCTCGCCGCCCACGATGGCCGGTTCGCCCCGCCTGACCTACCGGACCTGCTCCACAAGCTCATCCAGTCCGGCACGCCCGGCACGCCTGCCGAACTCGGCACCTGACTGACATCCTCGACAGGACGTCTCCCGGATTCGGGGCCCGGCACCCGTCACGCCGAGCGTGCGCCTCCGCCGAGCGCGGCGACACGTCCTGTCGAGAATGCACACCTGGGAGGGCGGAGCCCTGCGTGCTGCGGGGCCCTGTGCCCGGCGGACCGGGGCGCGGCGGTAAGTTCGGTACATGCGTTCTTCCCAGCTCGGTGACCTGACCGTTTCCAGCCTCGGCCTCGGCTGCATGGGGATGTCCCAGTCGTACGGGGTCCGCCAGGACGACGCCGAGTCGATCGCGACGCTGCACGCCGCCGTCGACGCGGGCTGCACGTTCCTCGACACCGCGGACGTGTACGGCGACGGCGCGAACGAGGAGCTCGTCGGCCGCGCGCTGGCCGGCCGCCGCGACCAGGTGGTGCTCGCGACCAAGTTCGGCTTCAAGCGCCCGGCCGCGTCCGCGACGGAGGTGCCGACAGTCGTGGACGGCTCCCCGGCGTACGCCGCGCAGGCCCTGGACGCCTCGCTGCGGCGGCTGGGCGTCGACCACATCGACCTGTGGTACCTGCACCGCCGCGACCCGCAGGTCCCGATCGAGGAGACCGTCGGCGCGATGGCCGCGGCGGTCGAGGCCGGCAAGGTGCGGTACCTCGGCCTGTCCGAGGTGAACGGCGAGACGGTGCGGGCGGCCCACGCCGTACACCCGATCAGCGCCGTCCAGAGCGAGTGGTCGCTGTGGACGCGCGACCCGGAGACCGTCGTACTGCCGACACTGCGGGAGCTCGGCATCGGGTTCGTGCCGTTCAGCCCGCTCGGGCGCGGGTTCCTGACCGGGCAGATCAAGTCCGAGGCGGACTTCCCCGCGGACGACATGCGGCGGGGGCTGCCGCGGTTCCAGGGAGAGAACTTCCAGCGCAACCTCGACCTGGTCGCGCAGGTGCAGGCGCTGGCCGCGGCCAAGGGCGTGACACCGAGCCAGCTGGCGCTCGCCTGGCTGCTTGCCCAGGGCAATGACGTGGCGCCGATCCCGGGGACCAAGCGGCGGTCGTACCTGACCGAGAACCTCGGCGCGCTCGACGTCTCGCTGAGCGCCGAGGACCTGGCCGCGCTGGACGCGACGTTCCCGGCGGACGCGGTGGCTGGTCAGCGGTACGCCGCGGGCGGGATGAACCTGGTGGGCAAATGATCGGCATCACCGGCGCGACCGGGCAGCTCGGGTCGCGGATCGTCGCCCGGCTGACCGGCGTACCGCTGCGGCTGATCGTGCGCGACCCGGCGCGGGCGCCCGTCCTGCCGGACGTGTCGGTGGCCCAGGCGGCGTACGGCGAGCATGCGGCGTTGCTGTCGGCGCTGGACGGGGTCGACGTACTGATGTTGCTCAGTGCAACGGAATCGGCGGACCGGGTGGCGTTGCACAAGGCAACGGTCGACGCGGCGGTGGCGGCCGGGGTGCAGCGGATCGTGTACACCTCGTTCGCCGGGGCGGCGCCGGGGGCGACGTTCACGTTCGCGCGCGACCACTGGCACACCGAGGAGCACATCCGTTCCAGCGGCGTGGACTTCACGTTCCTGCGGGACAACCTGTACCTCGACTTCGTGCCCGGGTTCGTCGGCACGGACGGCGTCATCCGCGGGCCGGCGGGGGACGGGCGGGTGGCCGCGGTCGCTCGGGACGACGTGGCCGCGGCTGCTGCCTCCGTGCTGGTCTCCCCGGATCACTCGAGGGCGACGTACGACCTGACCGGACCGTCGGCCTTCACCCTGGCCGAGGCGGCCGCCGTACTGACCGAGGCCACCGGCCGGAAGGTGCGGTACGAACCGGAGACGCTGGACGAGGCTTACCGGTCGCGGGAGTCGTACGGCGCGCCGTCGTGGGAGGTGGCCGGCTGGGTGACGTCGTACGCCGCCATCGCGAGCGGGGAGCTGGGCCACGTGTCGACCGCCGTCAAGGACCTCACCGGGCAGGACCCGATCGGCCTCGCGGAGTATGTCGGACGCGGGTGAGAGACTGGTGGGGTGCCGCTCTACCGGGATCAGGCGATCGTGCTGCGCACCCAGAAGCTGGGTGAGGCGGACCGGATCGCCACGCTGCTGACCCGCGCCAACGGCAAGGTCCGCGCGGTCGCCAAGGGCGTCCGCCGTACGTCGTCACGCTTCGGCGCCCGGCTGGAGCCGTTCAGCTACGTCGACCTGCAACTTGCCACCGGCCGGACCCTCGACGTCGTCACCCAGGCCGAGTCGATCGCGGCGTACGGCGAGGGCATCGTCAACGACTACGCCCGCTACACCGCCGGCACCGTGCTCCTCGAAACCGCCGACCGCCTGGTAGTAGAAGAGAAGGAACCCTCCATCCAGCACCACCTTCTGCTGGCCGGCGCCCTCCGAGTCCTCTCCACCGGCGAACGCGACCCCGCCCTGGTCCTCGACTCGTTCCTGTTGAGGTCCCTGTCGATCTCCGGCTACGCCCCCTCCTTCGACGACTGCGCCCGCTGCGGCGAACCAGGGCCCCCACCGAGCCTTCAACCCCGCCTCCGGCGGCATGGTCTGCGCCACCTGCCGCCCACCCGCCTCAGCCATGCCGGCCCCCGCCACCGTCACCCACCTCTCCGCCCTCCTCACCGGCGACTGGCCCACCGCCCTCCAAGCCGACCCCCGAACCCGCCGAGAATCCACCGGCCTGATAGCCGCCTTCTTCACCTACCACCAAGAAAACCAACTCCGCTCCCTCCCCCACCTAGACCTAACCCCCGGAGCAAGAGCCAGCAACAGAACGTGACCGCCAGTCACCTACACAAACCAGCCGTGGGCCAGAATCCCGTTTCCGGCTGGCCGTCCCCGCTCGGGGCGTCAGGTAGCGGTCACACAGCCAGTTGCAGTCCGGCCCAGCTGGAGCGAGTCACTTGCCCTGCTCGGTGTCCTTGACCTTCTCGGCGCTCTGCCCACCCGCGGACTTCCGCACCTCCGGCGCCGTCTCCGGAGCTTGCGCCGCCGCAGGCCGAGCGACCCCTTCAAGCGCCGTGTACTGAGCGGCCCCTCGCTGGTTGGCAGCCAGCACCGGCGAAGTCCCGCGCTGCCCTTCCGGCACAACCGCGTTCAACTTCTGCGCAAACCCCCGAAGCTCCTGCCCCTCAGCCATCACGTCAATCAACGCCGCCATCATCTTCGGCTCCCGCCGATTGCGACTCACCATCCCCTGCAGGCCCGCCTGCACCCGCTGAGGGTCCTCATTGAGCTTGCGAATCAGGAACTCGTTCAGCCTCTCGACCCGCATCGCGTGCGGACCGGTCGACGGCGGATAGAAGTCCTTGACGTTGTCGCTGACAAGAACGTCCGACTGACTGTGCACGGCGCCCGCGAGCACATGCTTGTCCTTTCGATCTGCCAGCATCTGATCCTGCAGTTCCTGCGGTGGGGCTTCTGTCATCGCTCGCTCGAACGCGCCGTTCATCATCGCGATGCGGCGGTCGATGGCCTTCTCGGACACTCCCGGTGGCCGGTTGCGGTGCATCTCGTCGATCACCTCTTGAGTCCACCGAGGCTCGAAAACGTCCTGCTCGGCCAGTGACAAAAGTACGTCGGTCGTCAACTGACCTCGGATGACGTTCGCGTCGAGGAACGCGCGCTCAATCTCCCGCGAGTCCGGCCAGTAGGACGACTCGGTCATGGATCTACTCCCCGTCGTCCTCGAGATCGTCGGCCAGCATTTCGTCGAGGATCGCGCGTCGCCGTGCGCGACGCTCGTTGTCCCACTTGATCACGTCCGCCAGGCGAACCCAGTCGACGTACTCCGATGACCGGAACGGAATGTCGCCCGCGGCGACGTGCTTCCGCAAATCGTCGCTCCGCATTCCGATCGCGTGTGCTGCCTCGTCGATCGGCAACTCCGGCCGCAGCGGCACGACCTTGACCGCCTGGCCCGCCCGCATCGCCTTGAGAACATGCTCTACAGCGCGATACACCAGCAGCGGAATCTCTTCTCGCTTCCCGTCAGGCCCAATCACCGCTGGCCCACCGGGCTCAACCTGTCGCTGATCCTCATCCAGCAGGTAGATCCGCGCGTCTCTCGTTGGTCCGAGCATGTCCCTAACTGTATTCGCCGGCCGGATTCCTCGCGGCTCCATTCCCGATCCCTGTGGACAGGAGGCGCACACAGGCATCCCGCGGACCGAGCGCGTCCACGTCACACGATGGCCTCGGTAGGCCAGTCAACATCCTGACTTGGTGGTGGTCTCGCCTCCGGCAGGGTCGACGAGGACCGGGACTGCTTCGCCGATGCGTAGTTGGGTGGCGGCTTGTTGGGCCTTTGAGATCTGGCCGGTGTCACCGAGCGTGCTCAGCCAGGTGATATCCCACTGCGCCACTGCGGTCACCGGGTACTTGCAATTCGGGAGCTTGTGAGACGTCTTCACGTACCGGTGGCCACAGCTGGGAGAGTTCTTCACGCCCATGGACTTGTCGTACGGCGTCCCCGGCCCATCACACCGCACCGTACTGCCGTCCCCCATCGACCAGTTGATCGCTTTGACTTGTGCGGTGACGGTGACAGACAGACCAGGCACACTCGCGCTGCGGACGATCGGACCCCACGTGTTCTCGCTCTTGGTCACCCACATCCAGACCGGCATGTTCACCAGCCCGATCTGTCCGGCACCAGGCGCCGTCTTGATCAACGGCGGCGCCAACCGCATCTCTGCGATGGCCTGGTAGACGAGGGTTATGGGGTCGGGCACGACTGTGTCTGGCTTCCCCGGCAACCACACCCACTTGGTTACGAAGCGCCTGCCGCCGTTGTCCTCGCGAACGCAGGTCCAGATCGCGCCATCGGTGTGTCCTTGCCACGCTGGGTTGCCCTTCGGAGGCTGCGGCTCGAGTCGCTCTAGGTAGCACTGCTGGGTGTTCGACCAGTTGCCAAGGTTGGATGTGCACGCCTGAGAGGCGCCGCCAAGGAGGCAGAGTCTTTCAGGTCCTTTCGTAACCGACTTGCCTGGCTTCGTTCCCGGAATCGTCTTGTTGTTCTGTTGGTTCACGACAGCGCGTGGAACCCAGAAGCAGTTGTGTGGGGTTGGACAGGTGTGGACGAGGTCAACCTTGGGCTTGGGCTCTGCCGCACTCCCCGGCGCGGCCATCCCTAGTGGTGCTGCGGAAACGAAGGAGAAGGTCGCCAAAACCAACGCGACGAGGCTTTTCAGCATGATCCTGTATCCGTCTCGTTGATGAGGAACCACATCTTCGTGGACTGACCGATGAGCGGCGCATAGACCATCTGCGCCTGCACTTTATGGCGAGTTCCGTTGGCGGGAATCGCCGGCACAGGTTTGCGAGTCGCCTGATAGCGGAGGGAGGTCTTCGAGGAGTCCAAGCAAGCGTTGAATCGGACCTCAGGTTGCTCGGCATTGAGTTTCACCGACGCAACTGTCACGGCCTCGAGCCCGGTCCTGCCCGCTTGGTACCAGCCGCGATCCAGGTTGAATTGCACGCTGCCCAATACCTGGATGAGCCAATTACCGCCGGTGCCGGCGCGTAGGAGATTTTCGCGGGTCGCGACCGGAGGGTTGTTGAGCGCTACATCAATGGCGAGGTGGGCCGTCAGATAGCGCGCTTTGGCGGCGGCAATTGCAGCCTGTTCGGCTGCAGGCCGGGTGGGGGTGATCGGTGCTGTCGGTGTCGGCGTGGGAGCCGGGGTGGCGGTGGTTGACGTGGGGGTTGTGTTGGGCCGGCCGGCTTCGGGGGAGCCGTTGCAGGCGGTCAGCAGGGTGAGGGTGCTGAGCGTGGCTACGGCGGTGAGCAGCGGTCGGCGGGGCATTCGGGGGCTCCGTTCTGGGTGGGGTGGGTTAAGGGTTGCATACGGAGGGTGTTCGGGGGGTGGGGTTGTCCACAGGTTGCAGGTTGCTGCAGGTGGGGGTGGGAGACTGCGGTGTATGTCGCCTATTGGTCGTCGTCGGGGTCGGGGGTTGGAGTCTCGGGGGGAGCGGAAGGTGGTGGTGGCGCCGGAGTTGCATCCTTCGGGAGCGCGGGTGCCGGAGGTGCCGAAGGAGCTGGTTCCGCGGCATGTGGCGATCGTGATGGACGGGAACGGGCGGTGGGCCAAGCAGCGGGGGCTGGCGCGGACCGACGGGCATCGGGCGGGGGAGGCTTCGTTGCTCGATGTGATCAAGGGCGGGATCGAGATCGGCGTGAAGTACATCTCGGCGTACGCGTTCTCCACCGAGAACTGGGCGCGCTCGCCGGAGGAGGTCCGGTTCCTGATGGGGTTCAACCGGGAGGTCATCCACCGGCGGCGGGACGAGCTGGACGCGATGGGGGTACGAGTGGTGTGGTCGGGGCGCCGGCCGCGGTTGTGGAAGAGCGTGATCGACGAGCTGGAGTACGCGCAGGAACGGACCAGGGACAACGACACGATCACGCTGCAGTTCTGTGTGAACTACGGCGGCCGGGCGGAGATCGCGGACGCGACGCGGTCGATCGCGCGGGAGGTTGCCGAGGGCAAGCTCAAGCCGGACCGGATCACCGAGCAGACGATCGCCCGGCACCTGTACGCGCCGGACATTCCCGAGGTCGACCTGTTCGTCCGGTCGTCGGGGGAGCAGCGGACCAGCAACTTCCTGGTGTGGCAGCTGGCGTACGCCGAGATGGTGTTCCTGGACACGCTCTGGCCGGACTTCGACCGGCGGGACCTGTGGCGGGCGATCGAGATCTACGCGCAGCGGGACCGGCGGTACGGCGGCGCGATCCCGAACGAGGTACCGGGTCCGGGCCGAACCTGAGGGCACTCTCAGCCGTCCGGCCGCTGGGAACGGGACTCGCCCCCGAAGCGTCTAGTCTCGTTGCAAGTGTCAACGACATGAACGGGAGATGCAGCGTGCAGGACCAGCCGACGGACGAGACCCCGCAGCAGATCGTCGAGCGAGAGCTACGGGCCGCACAGGAACAGGTCCGGAGAGTGGCCGCGGAGCTGCGCGCGGGTCTGGCCGAGGACGACCGCCGCGCGGCCGAAGCGCGGACTGCGACGAAGGACGAGCGCTGATGGCGACCGAGCTGAGCATCGCGACCCTCACCGGCCGGGTAGCGCAGTCGATGAGCCGGGCGCGGGCGACCCTCGACAGCGTTGCCGACTCCCTCCAGAACAAGAACTACGGCCGTATGCTGCAGAGCCGGCTCGAGGACATCGATACGCTGAACGCCGGCGGCGCCCGGGTCCAGCAGGCCGAGTACGAGTCCGAGGTACAGGGCCGGCTCGCCACCCGCACCCAGGACCGTGGCGACATGGATCGCTGGAGCGACGCCGACACCCAGGTCCGGCGTTCGTTCAACTCCGCACAGCAGGATGCCGGGCACCTGATGTCGCGGATCGGTGCCGCGCAGAGCGAGCTGAACGGCTTCCACGAGGACCTGACCAGGAGCTCGGCCAGCCTCGACCAGGCACTCCGCGACGTGGACACGCTCGAGCAGTTCCCCGAGTACGGCAAGTCCGAGACGTCCGAGGGGCTGCGTAACCGGCTGACCGATCTCAAGGGCCTGACCACGCGGGCCGACAGCGGGCTGAAGGCCGCCTTCGACCAGTTGGAAAATGCCCGGACCACGGCGGGCCGGCTCGAGCTGGCCTCGCTGGAGGTCGGCGACGGGCGGCACTCGGCAGCGATCCGAATCGCCGGTACGTCGTTGACGAGCGACGTGCGCGGTGCCCGTGACGGACTGTCGGAGGTCCGGGACCACATCGACGCGAACATGACCGACGTCAACGACATGGCGCAGTACGGCATCGATGAGGCGGTCCGGACTGCCGAGCTGAAGAACGCTGTCCGGGCCGGGACGAACCCGACGACGGAGGCGGAGCAGGCCGGCGATCACCCGCCGCAGCAGCAGCCGAGCGGTGCGCAGGATCCGCGGATCCGGTTCATGCAGGGGCACACGCCGGGGTCAGCGCCCGGGCGAGGGGAGTAGGCCGCGTTCGATTGCTGCGGTGACGGCTCGGGTGCGGTCGTCGACGTCGAGTTTGGCGAAGAGGCGTTGGAGGTGGGTCTTCACCGTCGCTTCGCCGATGAAGAGTTCGCGGCCGATCTCGGCGTTGCTGAGGCCGCGGGCCACGGCGGCGAGTACTTCGAGTTCGCGGGGTGACGGCTGCGCCGCCGCGGGGGGCGCGGGAGTGCGGAGGCGGGACATCAGGCGGGCGGCGACCGGCGGCGCGAGGACGGTTTCGCCGCGGGCGGCGGCGCGGATGCCGTTCAGGAGTTCGGCGTGCGGGGTGTCCTTGAGCAGGTAGCCCGCGGCGCCGGCCTCGACCGCGTGCAGGATGTCGGTGTCGGTGTCGTACGTCGTCAGCACCAGCACGCGCGTCGACGGATGAGAGGACACGATCGCCTCGGTAGCCGCCACTCCGTCCATCCGGGGCATCCGCAGGTCCATCAGTACCACGTCCGGTGACGTCGACTCGACGAGCGCCAGCGCCTCGGAACCGTCGCCGGCCTCGCCGACCACCGTGATGTCCTCGGTCACCGACAGCATGCCGGACAGTCCGGACCGCACCACCGGGTGGTCGTCGACCACCAGAACCCGAATCACACGTCCTCCTGCACAGCTGGGATCAGAACCTGAACTCGCGTGCCGTGGCCGGGAGTACTTTCGATCTGGACGGTACCGCCGGATTCCTCGACCCGGCCTCGCATCGCGTTCAGGCCGAAGCCGCCGGACGCGACGCCGGGGGAGAAGCCCGAGCCGTCGTCCCGGATCTCGATCCAGACCCGGTTCGACGAGAGGCCGAGCGTGATCAGGACCTGCGTCGCGGCCGCGTGCTTGCGTACGTTGGCCAGCGCCTCCTGGGCCGATCGCAACAACACGACCTGCTGTGCCTGGGGCAGCGCCGCGACCTCGTCGTCCGGCAGGTCCAGGGAGACCTGTACGTCGACACCGGTCTCGGCGGCGAACCGCTCCGCCTGCCGCCGCAGTACCTCGGTCAAGGTTGCCTCCGACAACGCGACCGGGGTGAACGCGGCGACCAGCGCGCGCGCCTCCGCCAGGTTCTCCCGGGCGGTCTGCTCGATCGCGGCGAGGCGTCCGGCGGGATCACCACCCTGCGAAAGCTCGGCCGCACCCGCCTGCGCGAGCATCACGATGCTCGTCATCCCCTGCGCGAGCGTGTCGTGGATCTCCCGCGCCATCCGCTCCCGCTCGGCCATCACACCGGCGCTGTGGTGCGCCTCGGCGAGCTCGTCGCGGGCCGACTCGAGCTGCTCGATCAGCTCCGCGCGTTGCTGACTCTGCGTGATCACCTTCTCGATCCAGATCCCGAACAGCAGGCTGACCACCAGACTGACCAGCATCCACGGCAGGATCTGCCAGAACGCGCTCCAGCCCCACCCCGCGCTCCACAGCTGCGCTGCACCGACGCCGAGCACCAGCAGCAGGCTCAGCCCGATGCCCTCGCGCAGGTCCTCGCAGAGCAGCCAGATCTGCGCTGACGCGATGAACATCAGGAACACCGACTGCGGGTAGATCCCGATCAGCGTGATCAGGGAGGCGATCAGCAGCAGCCGATAGGTGTACGACGGGAACGCCCGGCGGGACCGGATCGCGGGCAGGCCGATGAACTGGTACGCCGCCGCGAGCACCACGACCGTACCGACGTACACCGACTGCCGCACCGCGCCGAGGTGGCCGAGGAACGAGAGCGCGAGCGTCATCCCGAGCAGCACCCAGAACACGATGTGCCAGCCGACCAGCGCCCGGGTCCAGACGGGCTGCCCGGCGCCACCGCGTGAGTTCTGCACGGAACCCATCTTCCTCCACACCAGGACCCACACCCGAGGGCCGGTCCAGGCAGGTGTCCCGGGCTCCTCGGCGTCGCCCCGCTCCCGAAGGCTGAGGAGCCCGTTCATCAGCCCGCGTCCCGCCGGGTCCAGCGGAACAGCCGCTGGGCGAGGAAGAGGCCGACGACCAGCCAGACGGTGAGCACGATCGCGCCGGTGCCGAGCTGCCAGGACCCGCCCGGCTCGTTCGCCTGGAAGCCGTCCGGGAGGAACACCGACCGCATGCCCTGCGCCAGCCACTTCAGCGGAAAGACCGAGGCGACGTCACGCATCCATCCGGGCAGGCTGCTGTAGACGAAGTACACACCGGACATGAACTGCAGCAGCAGGACCACCGGGGTGACCACCGCGGACGCGGCCCGGCCGGACTTCGGTACGACGGAGAACGCGATCCCGAGCACCGAACCGGACGCCGTACCGAGCACGAAGATCCACAGGAAGTCGAGCCACTTGCCCGGCGACGTCGGGATGTGGACGCCGAGCGCCAGGCCGGCGATCACGAGCAGCAGCGCGAACTGCAGGATCGAGGTGATCAGGACCATGCCGATCTTGCCGATGAAGTACGACTGCGGCGACATCGGCGTACCGCGGAGCCGTTTCAGGACGTCCTGGTCGCGCTCGATCGCGATCGCGATGGCGAGCGACTGGAAGCTGGTCAGAAAGATGCCGGAGGCAATCATTCCGGGGGTGAAGTAGGTCGCGGCGGTGACGCCGCCGGAGAAGTTGGTGCCGCTGAACACGGCGGAGAAGATGCCCAGGAAGATGATCGGGAAGAAGAACGTGAAGATCAGCTGCTCGCGCTCGCGGAAGAACTCCTTCACCTCGATCCCGGTCCGGGACAGCCCGACCTTGAGCGGGGACGGCAGTGCGGCGCTCACTTGAGAGCTCCTTCCAGTTCCGGAGCGGCGGCCGCCGACCCGATGAGTTCCAGGTAGATGTCTTCCAGACTCGGGCGCCGGACCTCCAGCTCGGGCACCTCGCCGCCGTACTCCGCCATCAGCCGCGCGACCTCGGCGGTCGGCTGATCGGTGCGTACTTCGTGCTGACCGTCCGCGGCCAGCCAGGAGACCCGCGCGGTCCGGGCGCCGCGGCCGCCGAGCGTCTCCGGCGTCGCGACCTCGATCATCCGGCCGTCGGCGATCACGCCGACCCGGTCGGCCAGGTGCTCGGCCTCGTCCAGGTAGTGGGTGGTGAGCAGGACCGTGGTGCCCTCGGTGCGGAGCTCCTCGATCAGCGTCCAGAACTGCCGCCTCGCCTCCGGGTCGAACCCGGTGGTCGGCTCGTCCAGGAACAGCAGTTCCGGGTTGCCGATCACGCCGAGCGCGACGTCCAGCCGGCGGCGCTGGCCGCCGGACAGGCTGCGGACCCGGGCCTTGCGCTTGTCCTGCAGACCGACCGAGGCGATCACCTGTTCGGGGTCGCGTGGGTTCGGGTAGAAGCCGGCGAAGTGCGTCACCATCTCGGCGACCGACAGCACCGCCTCGTCCCGGGTCGTCTGCGCGACGATCCCGATCCGGGACCGCCAGACCCGGTCGGCGTGCGCCGGGTCCGACCCGAGCACGCTGATCTCTCCCTCGTCGGCGTGGCGATACCCCTCCAGAATCTCCACGGTCGTCGTCTTACCGGCCCCGTTCGGGCCGAGCAGGGCGAACACCTCGCCCCGGTGGATGTCCAGATCGACACCGTCCACAGCGACCTTGTCCGGATACCGCTTGACCAGGCCGCGCACCCTCACTGCGTTGTCGTTCTCCATGCCTCAACTCTCGCTTGACGCCAACGGTGCGCGGGAGCATCTGCCGACGGACTGCTTGTCCCCCGACCGGTGGACAGAGGTGTACGCAAGAACGGGTGGTGGTGCTGTCCACCGGGTCAGGTCGGCCGGAGCTCAGGCGTGGCGGGCGGTATGCGTGGACGACTACGTCCAGTCGTTCGGTACACGCCGTGGGGGCTGACGGGAGTGGGCCGGGGCGGTTAGGTTCGGACGCATGGCTCAGACGGTGCGTGGTGTGGTGGCGGCTGGTAAGGGTGCGCCGGTGTCGATCGAGGAGATCACGGTCCCGGACCCTGGTCCCGGTGAGGCGGTCGTGAAGGTGCAGGCCTGCGGGGTCTGCCACACGGACCTGCACTACCGGGAGGGCGGGATCAACGACGAGTTCCCGTTCCTGCTCGGGCACGAGGCGGCCGGGATCGTGGAGGCGGTCGGTGACGGTGTGACCGACGTACAGCCGGGTGACTTCGTCGTACTGAACTGGCGGGCGGTCTGCGGCAACTGTCGCGCCTGCCTGCGCGGCCGGCCCTGGTACTGCTTCAACACGCACAACGCCAAACAGAAGATGACGCTCGCCGACGGCACCGAGCTGAGCCCGGCGCTCGGCATCGGGGCGTTCGCGGAGAAGACGCTGGTCGCGGCCGGGCAGTGTACGAAGGTGGACCCGGCGGCCAAGCCCGAGGTGGCGGGTCTGCTCGGCTGCGGTGTGATGGCCGGGCTCGGTGCCGCGCTCAACACCGGCAACGTGGGCCGCGGTGACACGGTCGCGGTGATCGGTGCGGGCGGAGTCGGTACGGCGGCCGTGGTCGGCGCCCGGCTCGCCGGAGCGGCGAAGGTGATCGCGCTCGACCTCGACGAGCGCAAGCTCGGCACCGCGAAGGAGCTCGGCGCGACCCACACGATCAACTCGAAGGGCCTCGACCACGACGGCGTCGTCGCGGCGGTGCAGGAGCTGACCGGCGGGTTCGGCGCCGACGTCGTGATCGACGCGGTCGGTCGGCCGGAGACCTGGAAGCAGGCGTTCTACGCCCGCGACCTGGCCGGCACCGTCGTACTGGTCGGCGTACCGACGCCCGAGATGCGGCTCGACATGCCGTTGCTGGACTTCTTCGGCCGCGGCGGCTCACTGAAGTCGAGCTGGTACGGCGACTGCCTGCCGACCCGCGACTTCCCCCTCCTGATCGACCTGCACCTGCAGGGCCGGCTGCCGCTGGACCGGTTCGTGTCGGAGACGATCGCGCTGGAGGACGTCGAGGACGCGTTCACGAAGATGCACCACGGCGACGTACTGCGGTCGGTCGTTGTGTTCTAGCGAGGAACCCGGCGGTGACGATCCCGGTCGCCGCCGTCAGCGCGACCGCCACGCTCGTGGTGTGGAACGAGTGCACTGACAGGTACAGGGTGCCGAAGATCGTGACGCCGCCGACCTGGCTCAGCTGCATCGCGGTGGTGAGGATGCCGCTCGCGTCGGCGGCGCGCGGAAGCGGTACGTGGACCAGCGCCTGAGTTACGAGCGGGCTCGCCGACAGACCCATGCCCGCGCCGGCCACCACCAGTGCGGGCCACAAGAACGACCCGACGCCCGCGTAGCCGACGGCGCAGAGCGCGAGCCCTACAGGTACGACGAGGTGCTGCAGCCGCTGAGGGACGGCCCGCCAGAAGTAGCCGACCAGGCCGAAGGTGACGGCGAACGGGAGCCAGGTGAGACCCGCCCGCATCGGCGATTCGCCGAGCTCGATCTGCAGGTGAAGGGTGAACGCGAACAGGAATCCGCCGAGCGCCAGCACCGTGCACACCATCGTCAGCAGACCGGCCGGCAGCCCGCGGGCGCGCAGGACCTGGAGGTTGAGCAGCGGGTCGGTCGTACGGCGCTCGAACCGGACGAAGACCACCGCGAGCACCACTCCGGCGGCGATGCAGCCGAACGTCCACAGCGGCCACCCGATCTCGTGACCGACCACCGCCGGCAGCACCATCAGCAGTACGGCGCAGGTCGACAGCGCGAGCCCGGTGAGGTCGAGGCGGCGCGTCGCGGCGGGCCGGTCGTCCGGCACCGATCGCGGTACGAGGATCGCCAGGCAGATGCCGACCGGGACGTTGACCAGGAACACCGGGCGCCAGCTCGAGCCGAGGATGTTCGCGCCGACGAGGAGCCCACCCGCGATCAGCCCGGCGACCTGGCCGGCGGACAGCGTCACGCCGTACGCCGACAACGCCTTGGCGCGGGCCGGTCCGGAGAAATGGGTCTGGATCAGGCTGATGATCTGCGGCACCATGATCGCCGCGGCGACGCCCTGGACGAAGCGGAACAGCACCAGCGGCAGGATCGCCGGCGCCAGGCCGCAGGCCAGCGACGCGAGCGTGAACAGGATCGCGCCGGTCAGGTACATCCGGCGGCGGCCGTAGAGATCGCCCAGCCGGGCGCCGGTGATCAGCGTCATCGCGTACGCCACCAGGTAGCCGCCGACGACCAGTTGCAGCCAGGCGCCGGAGGCGTGGAAGCCGGCGCCGACGGCGGGCATCGCGACGTTCACGATGGAGGTGTCGAGCAGTGCCATGAACTGGCCGAGCAGCAGTACGGCGAGCATCAGCCCGCGCCGGGTGTCCGCACCCGTGGGGCGGCCGGTGGTTACAGCGGTCATCAGGTTTCTCCCTTGTCTGCACAGGACGTGGGTGTATACCTGGCGGCTCCGCCGGATTCATCGGTGGCGGACCGATGATTTTCACCTCGTGGCGCAGTACGTACTCCCGCAACCGATCTGTGGGAGGCTGACCCCGATGGACCGTGACGACTTCGACCGGATGGCCGAGCCGCACCGGCACGAGCTGCTGGTGCACTGCTACCGCATGCTCGGATCGATCCACGACGCGGAAGATCTCGTGCAGGAGACGTTGCTCCGGGCCTGGCGGGCCTCCGGCACGTACGACGAGCAGCGGGCGTCGATGCGGACCTGGCTCTACCGGATCGCGACGAATGCCTGTCTGACTGCTCTCAAAGGGAAGGGACGGCGTGCGCTGCCCTCGGGGCTGGTGAGCGTGACCGAGGACATCCAGGCGCCGATCGAGTTGTCGACGGACGTGTCGTGGTTGCAGCCGTTCCCGACCGACCCGGCGGCGGCGATGGTCGCGCAGGGGAGCCTGCGGCTGGCCCTGATCGCCGCCATGCAGTACCTCCCGGCCCGGCAGCGTGCGGTCCTGGTACTGCGTGACGTGCTCGACTGGCCGGTCGCGGACATCGCCGAGGCACTCGAGACGACCTCGGCGAGCGTGAACAGCGCGCTGCAGCGGGCGCGGGCCAAGCTCGCCGAGATCGGCATCACCGAGGACGACGTCGACGAGCCCGACGACCGGGAGATCAAAGCGGTCGTCGACGACTACATCCGGGCGTTCGAGGCCGCGGACGTCAGCGGCCTGACCCGGCTGCTCACCGACCGGGTCGTCCTCGAGATGCCGCCGGCCCCGCTGTGGTACGTCGGCCGCGAGGCGTACGGCGAGTTCATGGCCCGCGTGTACACGATCCGCGGCCCGGCCTGGCGAATGCTGCCGACCGTCGCCAACGACCAGCCGGCCATCGGCGCCTACGTGCGCGGGGACGACGGGCTCTTCCACGCGCACAGCCTGCAGGTGTTCACCGTCGCCAAGGCCGGCATCACGCACAACGTGGTCTTCTTCGACCAGGAGCTGTTCGAGTACTTCGGGCTGCCGCTAGAGGCCGTCTGAGACCTTGAACGAGATCCACAGGTCCGGCGTCGCGTCGGGGTTGCCGCGGATCGGGCGCTCCTCCTGCGTCCACACGTCCCCGGACGTCTCGGTCGCGACCCGCTGCCAGAACCGGACCGCCTTCTCGTTGTTGCCCTGGAACGCGACGTCGCACGGACCGGGGTGGTGCGACAGCACCTCCTGGACCGCCTGCAGCCCGTAGCCGTGCCGCCTGGCCGGACGGACCATGAAGAACGCGTTGAGTACATGCACCGGCTGTTGCAGCGCCCGCATGAAACAGAACCCGATCGGAACCTCGCCCAGCGAGATCAGGTACCCGGCCCACTCCGGGTCACCGGTCAGTACCTTCTCCAGCCACTCGCTGCGATAGCTGCCGTCGGGACGCGGAAGCTGGCCCTGGAACTCGGACAGGTCATGGCGGAACAGCAGCCACAGTCGCTCCATCAGGATGCGGTCGGACGCCTGCACATGGCGTACCACCAGGTCGGACATACGTCTCCTCACGAGGGTTTGAGAACGCAGAAAAGCCTCCCGCCGGAAGAGTCCGGTACGGAAGGCTTACTGCGTACAGCTTATCAGCTCTGCGGTGCGGACTGCCCGGCGACCCAGGTCATGTCGGCGTACCGGGTGCCGGCCGGAGTCAGCTTCGCCAGCGCCTCGACGTCGGCGGCGGACAGCTGGACCTCGAGGGCCGCCCAGTTCTCCTCCAGGTACTTGCGCCGCTTCGTCCCCGGGATCGGCGCCACGTCGTTGCCCTGCGCAAGCACCCAGGCGATGGCGATCTGCCCTGGCGTCGCGTCGTACCGGGTGGCGACGGCGCGGATCTCCTCGACCAGCTTCAGGTTCGCGTCGAGGTTGTCCGCCGAGAACCGCGGCAGGGTACGGCGGAAGTCGTCGTCGGCGAGCTCCGTCGGCAGCGCGCCGGTGAGTATGCCGCGGCCGAGCGGCGAGTACGGCACGATCCCGATGCCGAGCTCCCGGCAGGCCGGCAGCACCGACTCCTCGATGTCCCGGCTGAACAGCGACCACTCGGACTGTACGGCGGTGATCGGGTGTACGGCGTGCGCGCGCCGGATCGTCTCCGCGGACGCCTCGGACAGCCCGAGGTACCGCACCTTCCCGGCCGCGACCAGCTCGGCCATCGCCCCGACGGTCTCCTCGACCGGTACGCCGGGGTCCATCCGGTGCTGGTAGTACAGGTCCACGTGGTCGACGCCGAGCCGCTGCAGCGATCCGTCGATCGACGACCGGACGTACTCCGGCGAACCGTCGACGCCGCGCGTCTCAGCCTTCGCCGGATTGCCGAGGATGCCGAACTTCGTCGCCAGGAACACCTGGTCGCGGCGGTCGGCGACGGTCCTGCCGACCAGTTCCTCGTTGGCGCCCCAGCCGTACATGTCCGCGGTGTCGAGGAACGTGATGCCGAGGTCGAGTGCGCGGTGCAGGGTGGCGATCGACTCGTTGTCGTCGCGGGTGCCGTAGGCGGCGCTCATTCCCATACAGCCGAGGCCGAGCCGGCTGACCTCGGCGCCTTGAGTACCCAGTTTCATGAAGAATCTCCTGTTGGAAGGCATGGCTCCGCCGACCGAGCGTCCGCGACGGCCGGCTGAGCTGATCGGTTGGTTACGGTTCGGCGGTGCCGCCGTACGCGGCGATCTTGTAGTCGGTCACCTTCGAGTGCGCTCAAAGGCAAAGGTGACCTGCGTCACTCACGCCGTTCAGTTCAGGGAGCAGGCCGGTTGTCAATCGGCGGGGAAAGAAACTGGCGCCATCTGCAAACTTCTTTCCCCGACCGGCCGTCCCACTGCCGCGCAGTCGAGGCAGCGCCGGTCAGGCTTATTTCTGGCAGTCGGCGCAGGTGCCGAAGATCTCCAGGGTGTGGCTGATGTCGGCGTAGCCGTGCTCGGCGGCGACCTTGTCGGCCCAGCGCTCGACGGCCGGGCCTTCGACCTCCACGGTGCGGCCGCAGTTGCGGCAGACCAGGTGGTGGTGATGTCCCTTCGAGCAGCGCCGGTAGGCCGTCTCGCCGTCGGCGGTGCGCAGTACGTCGACCTCGCGGGAGTCCGCGAGTGCCTGCAGGGTGCGGTAGACGGTGGTCAGGCCGACGGCCTCGCCGGCCGACCGGAGCTCCAGGTGGATCTCCTGGGCGGTCCGGAATTCGTCGAGCTGGTCGAGCGCGTGCGCGACCGCCGCGCGCTGACGGGTCGAGCGTGTTCCGATTGCCACCGTTCCTCCTGTCATCTCCCTGCCGTCAGCAATTCTCTCAGAAGTCGGCAAATCAGTGCTCGTCCCAGTGATCACCGTGTGCCGCGTGCAGGTGACCGTCGTGCACGTAGTCGACATGGTCCCCGTGCTCGACCTTCTTGTGACGACAGTCCTCGCTGTGGGCGTGCGGGTGTCCAGCACTCACCACATGCGGCTCCGGCGCCGGTACTCCGACCTCAGGCTCCTCGTCCGCCAGTGGACGCGCGGACCGGCGACGGAGCAGTGTCCCGACGGTTGCGGCCACTACGAACCCGGCCAGCGCCAGTACGACGATGGTCGCGCCAGGTGCGACGTTGGCGTTGTAGGAGGTCACGATGCCGGCCAGACACGCCAGTACGCCGATGATGCACGCGGTCACGAACGTACTGCGGAAGGACCGCGTCACCTGCTGCGCTGTCGCTACTGGTACGACCATGAGCGCGCTGACGAGCAGGAGCCCCACAGTGCGCATGGCGACCGTCACGGTGACCGCAGCCATCACGGCGATCACCAGGTTGAGCAGCTGGACCCGGAGTCCCGTCGTACGAGCGAACTCCTCGTCCTGGCACACCGCGAACAGCTGCGGGCCCAGGCCGATCGCTACTACCAGCACGGCGATCGCCAGGCCGACAACGACGTACAGGTCGCTCTGGGAGACGGTGGTGAGCGAACCGAACAGGTAGGTGTTCAGCGTTGCGGCGCCCTGACCTGCCAGGCCGATCAGCAGGACACCACCGGCAATACCGCCGTAGAACAGGAGCGCCAGCGCCACGTCGCCGGTGGCCTTTCCGCGGGCGCGGACCAGTTCGATCGCGGTCGCGCCGGCGATCGACACGATCACCGCGGTCAGCACCGGCGCGCTCCCGGTCAGCAGGCCGAGCGCGACACCGGTGATCGCGATGTGCCCGATCCCGTCACCCATCAACGACAGCCGCCGCTGCACCAGGTACGTCCCGATCGCCGGCGCGGACAACCCGGTGAGCAGCCCCGCGATCAGCGCCCGCTGCATGAACTCCAGTTGGAACATCGTCATGGGGCCTCCCGGTCTGGACTGAGTAGCGGAGGGAGCGGAGGAAACGAAACGACCAGAGCGACGAGGGAAGACCGGGAGTCACAGCCCCATGACCCAGCGCGCCGGAGGCGTGCAATGTGCACAGTCATGACGGCATCCAGCCTGGTTCGTCGTCGGAGGTGTGGGAGTGGTGGACGTGGGCGTGGGTCTGGGAGGCGTGCGGCGGGCCGTCGTACACGATCCGGCCGCGGCGCATCACCACCGAGCGGTCGATCAGCGCGTCCATCGGGCCGAGGTCGTGGCTCACCATCACGACCGTCGTACCGCGCTCGACCCGCTCGCGGACGGCGTCGGCGAAGATCTGCTGGCTGGCGAGATCCACGCCGGCGGTCGGCTCGTCGAGGACCAGCAGTTCCGGATCGGACACCAGCGCCCGGGCGATCAGGACCCGTTGCTGCTGCCCGCCGGACAGCTCCGCGACCGCGTCCTTGCGCCGGTCGGCCATGTCGACGACCTGCAGCGCGTCCTCGATCGCTTGCTTGCCGGCGGCACCGAGTGGCGTGAACAGCCGGCGCTTCGAGAGCAGCCCGGACGACACCACCTCGTACACCGTCGCCGGTACGCCGCCCGCCGCGGTGATCCGCTGCGGCACGTACCCGACCCGGCGCCACTCGCGGAACCGGCGGACCGGCGTACCGAACAGCCGGACCTCACCGCGGGCCGCGGGCAACAGACCGACGACGGTCTTGATCAGCGTGGACTTGCCCGAGCCGTTCGTGCCGAGCACGGCCAGCACCTCGCCCTGGCGGATCCGCAGATCGATCCCACGAAGCACCAGCCGGCCGCCCAGCTCGACGGAAAGATCGTCGACCTGAACGGCCCGAGCTGACGTATCTGTCACGAGCAGGTGTTCGCCTTCTGTAGTTCTTTCAGGTTCCGCTGCATGAGGGTCAGGTAGGTGTCCTTGGAGTTCGCGTCGGACAGGCCCTCGATCGGGCTCAGTACGGCGGTCTTGACGCCGACGTCGTTCGCGATCGTCTCGGCCACCTTCGGACTCACCAGCTCCTCGTAGAAGATCGTGGTCACGTGCTGGGCCTTCACGATGTCCTGGACCTCCTTGATCCGGCTCGGGGTCGGCTCCGCGTCCGGCGTGAACCCCGCGATCCCGATCATCGTCAGACCGTACCGCTTCGCGAGGTAGGCGAACGCCTCGTGGCTGGTCACGAACGTCGTCAGCTTGCAGCTCGCCAGACCGGTCCTGTACTCCGTGTCCAGCGTGCCGAGCTGCGCGAGCAGTGCCTTGGCCCGTTCGTGGTACCCGGCGGCGTTCGCGCTGTCGACGGTCGCGAGTTTCTCCTCGACCGCCTTGACGACGTCGCCGTACCGCACCGGGTCGAGCCAGAAGTGCGGATCGAGGGCGTTGTCGTTGTGCGCGATCGGCGCCGCGCCGGTGTGCTGCTCGAAGTCCGCGCCGGTGTTCTCCAGCTGGGCGGCCGGGGCGACGTCGAAGCCGGCGTCCTTGGCGTTCTGCGCGACGGCCTCGTCGACGGCGGGCTGCAGGCGCTTCTCGTAGACGACGAGCTTCGCCTCCGCGATCGAGGCGACCTGCTTCGGGGTCAGCTCGAGGTCGTGCGGCTCGACGCCGGGGGCGGTGAGAGTGGTCACGTGTACCGCGTCGCCGCCCACCGTGCGGGCGATGAACTCGAGCGGGTAGAACGACGCGACGACGCTGAGCTTGCCGTCCGCCGTACCGCCGGCAGTCGCGCCACCGCACCCCGCGAGGGCGAGGGTGGCCAGCGTCGCGGCACCGGCGATAATTGCGCGAAGACCAGATCTCATGACAATCATTTTCATTCTAGTTGGAAGTGGTTGTCAAAACAGGGAGTTCACGATGGCCAGCCGCAACGTCGGGCGACGGCGTGCCGACCGCAAGGGCAACCGCCGCAAGGTGCTCGACATTCCTCAGGGCCACGGCCACGGGCATGGGCACGGCCACGGCGATCATGTGGTGGACACCTCGGTGGTGAACTCGGACGCGATCGTGGCCCGGCGGGTCCGGATCGTCGTCGCCGCCGTCCTGACCCCGTTGATCATCGCCTCCGTCGTGCTGCTGATCGTGCTCTGGCCGGGCGCCAGGGTGAAGGTCGAGTCGTACCAGACCAGCACCGCGCGTGGCGAGGTCACCGCTCTGAAGGCCTGCCCGGACCCGAGGGACAAGTGCGACCTGGCGACGGTCAAGCTGAGCAACACCCCGGAGAAGGGAAAGGCGGTGCCGGTCCAGGTGCCGAAGGTCGGCGGGTCGCCGATCCCGGTCAAGGTCGGCCAGGAGGTGATGCTCGCCATCGAGAAGGGCGCCCCGCCGGACCAGAAGTACCAGTACGTCGACCACGACCGGACCAAGCCGCTGCTGATCCTCGCGGTGATCTTCGCGATCGCTGTCGTCGCGCTGTCGCGGTGGCGCGGGTTCGCGGCGCTGGTCGCGCTCGCGGTGACCGCGGTGATGCTCGTCCAGTTCATCCTGCCGGCGATCCTGAAGGGCTCGAATCCGCTGCTCGTCGCGGTCGTCGGTGGCGCGGTGATCATGATCATCGCGGTGTTCCTGACCCACGGGATCAACGCCGAGTCGTCGATCGCACTGGCCGGGACGATCGCCGCGCTCGGGCTGACTGTGCTGCTGGGCTGGTTCTTCACCGGACTGTCGCAACTGAGTGGCCTCGCAGCCGAGGGGGCGTCCGCGGCGCAGGGGTTCTCTCCGCACCTCGACCTGGCCGGGCTCCTGGTCGCAGGGATGGTGATCGGCGCCCTGGGAGTGCTCGACGACGTGACGGTCACGCAGGCGGCCGCTGTCTGGGAGTTGTCCGCGGCCAATCCCGCCGCGAGCCGGCGCGAGCTGTTGTCGGCTGGCCTGCGGATCGGCCGGACGCACGTGGCCTCGGTGGTGAACACGCTGGTCCTGGCGTACGCCGGTGCCGCGATGCCGGTGCTGCTCGTGTTCGCGATCCAGGATCTGCCGATACTGTCGGTGATCTCCACCGAGGCGGTCGCGATGGAGGTGGTCCGCGGCCTGGTCGGCAGCCTCGGCATCATCGCGGCCGTCCCGCTCACCACCGCTCTGGCCGCGATGGCGGTCGCGGACCGCTCCCGCGACCTGGTCGCCACGCCGGATCCCGCCCCCTAGTCGCTCGGCAGCTCTTACGCTGCTAATAGGTCACGGAGTGTCCGCCAGCACGCACTTTCCGTGTCCACACGGGGTGAGGAGTGCTGATGAGATTCCGTCATCGGGACGGTTCGACCGTTCATCTCGGGTACTGCGCGTCGGTGCACCCGGTCGCGGACCTGGACGAACTCGTCGCGCGGTTGGACGGCTGTGCCGGCGTGGTGCGGTCCGCGCTCGACGTACCGGTGCTGGGTGTCGGTCTGTGGTTCCCGCACCGGCTGGCCGACCGGCTGGCGAACTCGCCGGCGTCGCTGAGCAGACTCCGCCGCGCGCTGCACCGCAACCAGCTGGAGGTCGTTACCGTGAACGGCATCCCGCACACCGGCAAGGCGGGTGGCACCGACCTGTACTGTCCGGACTGGACCGAGCCCGAGCGGCTCCGGTACACGGTGGACCTGATCGACGTACTCGCGGAGCTGCTCCCGGACGATGCGACGTACGGCTCGATCTCGACCGTGCCGCTCGCGTGGCGGGTGCCGTGGTCGCGGGCGCGCAACCGGGCGGCGCGGGAGGCGTTCGACCGCGTCGAGCAGCACCTGGCCCATACCGAGACCAGGACCGGCCGGCGGATCCGGATTGCCGTCGAGACCGAGCCTGGGTGTGTTCTGGAGATGATCGGCCAGGCTGCGGCGTGGCTGGCCCGCTATTCGAGCCCGGACGGCGGTACGTCGCGTATTGGGCTGGGGCTCGACGTGTGTCACCTGGCGGTTCAGTTCGAGGACCCTGCCGAGTCTTTCGAGCTCTTGTGGCGAGCGGGCGTTGACGTGGTCAAGGCGCAGCTGTCGGTTGCTCCCACGCTGGTAGACCCGTCTGACGTGTCCGGGCGGTACGTGCTCGGTCAGCTCGGCGTACCGAAGTACCTGCGGCAGGTGCGTGAGTGGGGTGGGCCGGGTGTGGACGACGTGGCGCAGTCGCCGCAGCTGTCGGGCCATGCGGCTTGGCGGATGCATGCGCACCTGGCGACGCATGCTGTGGCACCAGCTCCGCTCAGTGTGACTACCGGCGTACTGGATGACTGTCTGGCGCGGCTGGTGGGTGGTGGGCATCCGTTGACGCACCACTTGGAGTCAGAGGTGTACGTGTGGCCGCGGGACCCCAGAACCCAGCAGGCGTTGGCGAAACGGCTCAGCAAGGAGCTGTCCTGGCTACGGAACCGGCTGACCGCTCTCGGGCTGCAGGAGGTCTGAGTAGTCGGGGAGTGCCGTAGAGCTGAACACCTTGCCTACCGCGTTCTGCGACCAGATGAGGCGCTGCAGGGCCGTGGGTAGCTTGGCCAGCGTGGCAGCGGCTCCCGGCATCAGCCGCACTGTGAGCGCGTTGCTGGGGATAACTGTGCCCATGACCTTCGGGCTGAGCCGGCGGCTGCTGTCGACCAGCGGCCGGATGATCCGCTCGTAGTTGCGGAGCCCTGACGGCAGGTCGCTGCGAGCAGCAGCCAACTCGCCGGCCAGGATGTACGCCGCGACGACGGCCAGGCTCGTGCCACCGCCAACGGCCGGCCCCGGACAATAACCCGCGTCTCCTACTAGCCCGACCCGGCCCGACACCCATGATTCCAGGGTGACCTGGGCGATCGAGTCGAAGTAGAAGTCCTCGGCCGGCTGCAGGTGCTCCAGCAACTGCGGCACCTTCCAGCCGTAGTCGCCGAACTCCTTGACCAGCAGGGCTTTCTGCTGGTCCGTGTCGCGGTGGTCGTACGTCAGGTCGCCGCGGAACAGGAACCCCGCGCGGACTTGGCCGGTCTGGTGCACGCCGTAGATGCCGACCAGTTTGCCGACCGAGAAGTGCGCGAGCGTGTGGTTGCCGAGGCCGAACACGTCCGGCATCGAGAACACCGCGAGGTAGCCGCCGAGCGGGCGGTGCAGTTCTTCCTCGGAACCGAACACGAGCCGCCGCACGTTCGAGTGCAGTCCGTCGGCCCCGATCACCAGGTCGAACCGGCGCCGCAGCCCGGAGTCGAACGTGACGTCGACGCCTTCGCCGTCGTCGTGGAGGCTCGCGATCGAGTCGCCGAACAGGTACTCGGCGCTGCCGCGGCCGGCGTCGTACAGGACCTTGGTCAGCTCGCCGCGCAGGATTTCGACGTGCCGGCTGGAGATCCCGGCGTATATCCGGCTCAGGTCGACCTCGACCGGGCGCCTGCCGAACCGTTCGACGGTCATCGAGTCGAGCTGGGTGCGGGCCGCCTCGATCGTGTCCCAGCAGCCCATCCGGCGGGTGACCTCCGCGGCCGCGCCGTACAGATCGACGGCGTGCCCGCCGAGCCCGTGCCGCGCGGCCGGTGTGCGTTCGACGACCGTCGGCTCGAAGCCGTACCGGTGCAGCCAGTAGGCGAGCACCGGTCCGGCCACGCTCGCGCCGGAGATCAGAATCTTCATCTCGTCCTCCTTACTTATCGGAAGGTAAGTAAACGAGGACGGTGTTGTCAATGGCTTACTTAACGGAAGGTCAGATAATCTTCCGGGTATGCCGAGACGACGGACCGGTGACACCCGGGCGCGGATCCAGCAGGCCGCGCTCGAGCTGTTCGCCGTACAGGGGGTGCAGCAGACCAGCCTGCGCGACATCGCCGACCGCCTCGGTGTCACCAAACCGGCGCTCTACTACCACTTCGCGTCCCGCGAGGAGCTGCTGAACAGCCTGGTCGAGCCGATGATCGCCGACTTCGAGGCGTACGCCGCAGCCCAGCGGGCGGCCGCGCCGGTGCCGCCGCGGGAGCTGCTCGGCTCGTACTTCGACCTGTCCTACCGGCACCGCGGGCTGATCCAGCTCGCGATCCGGGACCTGTCCGTACTGCACGAACTGAAGCTGACCGACCGCTTCATCGAGTGGCGCGGCGCCGTCGCCGAGCTGCTGATCGGCACCGAACCGTCGCTGTCCGGCGTGGTCCGCTGCATGGTCGCGCTCGGCGGCCTGTCCGACTGCGCGGTGATGATCGACCACGAGCCGGTCGAGGAACTCCGCGAGGCGGCCGTCGAGGCTGCCTACGACAGCCTCGGACGGCCCTGACTGCCGGCGGGCTAGCCGTTGGCGATGCGGGACACCGCGAACAGCGCGATGATCAGGATCGAGAAGATCCGCAGGAACTTCGGCCCGCCGGTCACGGCCGGCCACGACAGGAACGCCAGCCAGCCGAGCAGCAGCGCCAGCAGCAGCAGCGCCGGCACCCCGACGGCGACCGGCGCGAACACCCCGGCCAGCGCCAGCACCAGGGTGATACCGGGCAGGGTCAGCTTGGGTGCGGCGTGCAGCCTCGCGACGTACGGATAACTGGCCTTCGTGATCCGCTGCCGCAATGGGCTGCTGGGGGTGCTCATGACCCCATTGTTCCAGGTCTTATGGTTGGCCCCGTGTTCGTGGTGATCAGGTTCCGGGTGGGGGAGTCCGAGCAGGCCGGGTTCGGAGAGCGGTTGCGGGCCGCCGTCGACGTGCTCGCGCTGCAGAAGGGGTTCGTCGCGGCCCGGACCGGGCGGAACGTGGACGACCCGGAACTGCTGGCGCTCACGCTGGAGTTCGAGAACGTCGGGAGCTACCGGCGGGCGCTGTCGCCGTACGACGTGAAGCTCACCGCCGTACCGCTGCTGTCGCAGGCGATCGACGAGCCGACGGCGTACGAAGATTTGCTGATGTAGCACGGATTCGATAGCGGGCGCCGGGGACCGATAGCCTGGAGCCTTCCATAGATTTTTCTGTACCCGTTCTGGAGTTCAAAAGTGCCCGTGGAAACCGTCGATGCCGTCGTCAGCCTCAGCAAGCGGCGGGGATTCGTGTACCCGTGCGGCGAGATCTACGGCGGTACCAAGTCGGCCTGGGACTACGGTCCGCTCGGCGTCGAGCTGAAGAACAACGTCCGCAGCCAGTGGTGGCGGACGATGGTGACCGGCCGCGACGACATCGTCGGGCTGGACTCCTCGGTGATCCTGCCGACCCAGGTCTGGGAGGCGTCCGGGCACCTGGCCGAGTTCGTCGACCCGCTGACCGAGTGCCAGTCCTGCCACAAGCGGTTCCGCGACGACCACCTCCGCGAGGACTACGCCCGCCGCAAGAACAAGGACGCCGACAACGTCAAGCTCGCCGAGATCGCCTGCCCGAACTGCGGCAACAAGGGCACGTTCACCGAGCCGCGGATGTTCAACGGCCTGCTGAAGACGTACCTCGGCCCGGTCGAGTCCTCCGAGGGCCTGCACTACCTGCGCCCGGAGACCGCGCAGGGCATCTTCGTCAACTTCGCGAACGTGATGGGCACCGCCCGGAAGAAGCCGCCGTTCGGCATCGCCCAGGTCGGCAAGAGCTTCCGGAACGAGATCACCCCCGGCAACTTCATCTTCCGGACCCGCGAGTTCGAGCAGATGGAGATGGAGTTCTTCGTCGAGCCCGGCTCCGACGAGGACTGGCACGAGTACTGGCTGAAGGCGCGCTGGGACTGGTACACCGGCCTCGGGCTGAGTGCGGACAACATGCGCTTCTACGAGCACCCGAAGGAGAAGCTCAGCCACTACTCGAAGCGCACCGTCGACATCGAGTACCGGTTCAACTTCGGCGGCAAGGAGTTCGACGAGCTCGAGGGAATCGCGAACCGCACCGACTTCGACCTGTCCACGCACTCGAAGCACTCCGGCGCCGACCTGTCGTACTTCGACCAGGAGAAGGGCGAGCGCTGGACGCCGTACGTGATCGAGCCCGCGGCCGGGCTGACCCGGAACGTGCTCGCGTTCCTGCTCGACGCGTACACCGAGGACGAGGCGCCGAACGCGAAGGGCGGCGTCGACAAGCGCACGGTGCTGCGGTTCGACCCGCGGCTCGCGCCGGTCAAGGCCGCCGTACTGCCGCTGTCCCGGAACGCCGATCTGTCGCCGAAGGCCCGCGACCTGGCCGCCGAGCTCCGGAAGAACTGGAACGTCGACTTCGACGACGCCGGCGCGATCGGCCGCCGGTACCGGCGCCAGGACGAGATCGGTACGCCGTACTGCATCACCGTCGACTTCGACACGCTGGAGGACCAGGCGGTGACGATCCGGGAACGCGACTCGATGAAGCAGGAGCGGGTCGCGCTCACCGAGGTCACCGGGTATCTCGCCCAGCACCTGGTGGGTTGCTGAGCATGAAGACCGCACGGGGTCTGCTCGCGGTGCTGGCCGTGCTCGCGCTGGCGTCGTGCTCGGACAGCAAGAAGGACGCCGGCGGGTCCCCGTCCACTGCTTCTTCGGGTACGCCGACCCTTGCGCAGTCGATCCCCACCGCGTCGACGCCTGCGCTCACCCCGTTGCCGACCCCCAGTACGCCGTGGCCGGCGCCGAAGGTCACCGGCGCGCCCGCCGACGACGCACCGCTGGCCGAGCGGATCACGTTCGCGATCGCGCAGCAGACGCAGATCGCGGCCGGCCGGGCCGCGAAGACGACCGTGAAGTGCCCGGGCATCGACAAGGCCGAAACCGCCGGGCAGCACTCTCTCGACTGCACGGTGACGTACTCCGGGAAGCCGTTCACCGGCAAGCTCACCGTGGACGCGAAGCAGTACAGCGCGTCGTACAAGTTCACCTCGTCGCAGGTCGCGATCGTCCGCGCGAAGGTGATCGACGCGGTGCTCCGGGCGGCCGCCGGTGCGTCGAAGGTCACCTGCGACATGGACGAGATCGGTATCGTCGTCCACGACGGACCGCCGATCGGGTGCGACGTGACCACGACCGCGAACGCCGTACAGCCGTTCAAGGCCTCCGTCACCGGCAACGGCCAGGTCCAGGTGGAGAAGGCGTGACGTGCTGAAGCTTGGCAACCTGACGATCCAGACGCCCGTGGTGCTGGCGCCGATGGCCGGCATCACGAACGCGGCGTACCGGCGGCTGTGCGCGGAGCAGGGCGCCGGGCTGTACGTGTGCGAGATGATCACGTCGCGCGGCATCGTCGAGGGGGACCAGAAGTCGCTCGACATGCTGACGTTCGACGCGCGCGAGACGGTGCGTTCGGTGCAGTTGTACGGCGTGGACCCGACGTACATCGGGCGTGCCGTGCAGATCCTCTGTGATCAGTACGGCGTTGCACACGTCGACCTGAACTTCGGGTGCCCGGTGCCGAAGGTGACCCGCAAGGGCGGCGGCGCGGCGCTGCCGTGGAAGCGGAACCTGCTCGGCGCGATCCTGCGGTCCGCGGTGCACGCCGCGACGCCGTACGGCGTACCGGTGACGATGAAGACCCGGATCGGGATCGACGCTTCGCACCAGACCTATCTGGACGCGGGACGGATCGCCGAGGAGTCGGGCGCGGCGGCGATCGGGCTGCACGGCCGGACGGCGGCGCAGGCCTACTCGGGGCAGGCGGACTGGTCCGCGATCGCTGCGCTGGTGGAGCACGTTTCGATTCCGGTGCTCGGCAACGGCGACATCTGGGAGGCCGGCGACGCACTCCGGATGGTCGCGGAGACCGGCTGCGCCGGGGTGATCGTCGGCCGCGGGTGCCTCGGGCGGCCGTGGTTGTTCCGCGATCTGGCGGCGGCCTTCGCCGGGGAAGACGTACTGGCGCTGCCGACGCTCGGCGAGGTTGCCGCGGTGATGCGCCGGCACGGCGAACTGCTCGCCGAGCTGATGGGGGAGCAGCGCGGCCTGCGCGACTTCCGCAAACACGTCTCGTGGTACCTGAAGGGCTTCCCCGCCGGCGGCGAACTCCGCGCCGCCCTGGGCATGGTCGACACCCTCGCCACCCTAGACGCCCTGCTCTCCCAACTCGACCCGACCGTGCCGTTCCCGGTAGCCGAGCTGGGCGCCCCCCGCGGCCGCCAGGGCAGCCCCCGCGACCACGTCATCGTCCCCCAAGGCTGGCTGGACGACACCGACGGCCTGACCGCCGACCTGGCGGACGCCGAAATCGGAGTCTCCGGCGGCTGACCGGCGTACTGCGGAGGGCACCAGAAGATCTTCTGCACCCTCGACGGGTTCGGCTCGTACGACGGGGGCGACTGGGGCGGGTGCTGGGGTAAGGCCGGCCCGGAGTTTCTCGCCCGGCGGACGGAGGTGTACGCCGACGAGCAACGGCTGGTGCTCGGGGCGAACACCTACCGGCAGTTCTGGCCGCGCTCTGGTCGGCCCTCAGCGGCCGAACGATCCAGTGAATCTGCGGACGCTCGGCCTGCCGGCCACTGTCGTCTCCAGCACTCTCGACGACCCACTCGAACGGGAGCACACGACTTCGGCGCTGCCGACTTCGACCTGGAACTCCTGGAATCCCGCACCCTCGACGGAAACACCCAGGGCTCATCTACCGGCCAGCACCCCACACCTGATCAAGGTCTTTGACCGACCCCACCCGTACGGCGTCCTCGTCCACGCCCGGCGGCTCGAACGTCCCGAGATGCTCGGCCAGCACGGCATCCGCAACATCCCGCCGCCGTGGATCGGCCCGGTTCGCGTCCCTGCGGGCACGCACCGTCGCATGGTCCACGTCGACGTACACCAAGGTGAACCGCACCGCGGCCGCCTCCGCCAGCGTCCGCCACCCGTCGCGCAGGAACCGCGGCGAACTGGTGTCGTCGACGACCACCGACGTACCCGTCGTCAGCAGCTCCCGCACCTCCGCCGACGCGATCGCGTGCGTCCTTCCCCACTCCTCGAGCGGGATCCCGTCCCCGCCCCACAACCCGCGCCGCTCGTTGATCTCGTCAAGACTCACGACCCGCGCCGGCAACCGCCGCGCCAACTCCCGAGCGACGGTGCTCTTCCCGGAGAACGAGGTCCCACACAACAAAACCAACCTGGCCGTCACCCCACCACCCAATCCGAACCACGCGCCCGGAGCAAGCGCACGCGTTGCCGATCTGGGGACAACTCCTGGTGTGGCGGAACAAGCAATTGCCTGTGCCGTGCCCCCGCGGAGTGTTCCCGGTTCCGCCGGGTGGTCGCGTGATGCGGGGTCGAGGACGCTGGGCGGGCGCCTCCTTCAGCGGGCGTTCTCGGAGCGGCAAGCGACGTAGTGGGCGACCGCCTTGGCGGTGTCGTACTCCGGGGTGAACCTGGTGTCCGGGGTGAACCTGGTGTCCGGGGTGAGGCGGGCGATGTCGAGGTGCGGGTTCGGCCGGCCGCCGGGCTCGTACGACTGCCACCGCCGCGACGCCAAGGACCTGTCCGCGCTGCTGCAACGCATCCGCGAGCTTCCGGTTGACGAGCGGCCGACCGCTCGACACGTTGTACGTCGAGTCGTACCGCGCGCGCTGAACCGGACGATGGTTGTGGCTCAGCGCCGCGGCCGTCATCAGCAGCGCGATCGCCCGCCCCGCGTCCGGCGCGTAGCACGAGTCGCCGCCGTCCTCGGCGTACAGCGGATCCGGCGCCCCCCGCAGTACGGCGCTCACGTACGGCGGGACGAAGTTGAACGGCGACTCCGGATCCATCAACGGCCCCCACGTCGACCCGATCCGCAAGATCACCGGCTGCACGCCAGAACTTGGAGAGCATGCGTCGTCAACGGCTCGACGGCCTTCTTGAACGCGATGATCAGGTGCGGCACCTCGACCGCCGGCAGCGGCATCCCTTCGCGCCAAGGGCTTTCGTCCTGCCCGATGTACACCCCGAGGCTGCTCGCGACCGCGAACCGCCGTACGCCCGTGCCGCGTCCAGCGCGTTGAAGAGCCCCGCGGCATCGGTGCGGAAGTACGCGACCGGATCGTCGCCGGGAATGCTGCCCGCAAGATGCACGATTTCGCTGACGTCGTACCGCGTGCCAAGCGTGGGGAACGCATCCCGAGCCCCGCCCCGGTCACAAGGATCATGCCGCCGACGCTAGGGGTACGTCGTCGCCCACGTCTTGAACCAAATCCCGCAAACCCTTGACCTGGCGGGTGATCCAGGGGAGCTTGGACGGCAATGCACTTACGAGTCACTTCCGAACGTAGTTCGTAAGTAGGTACAGCCGAACCTGGTTCGTCAAAGGAGTGCCGTGGACATCGTGATCGGGGTCGTCACGCACGCGACCCACGACGAGCTGTTCCACGACGCCGCGCGCACGTTGCGCGGCGTGGACCTGAAGTGGGTCAGCTACGACCACGAGGACGAGATCCGAGACCGGGTCGCCGAGTTCCTGAGTACGACGCGGCTCGACGGCTTCCTGGCCGGCCCGGTGCCGTACACGGCGAGCCAGGAACTCCTCCCGCCGGGTCTGCCGGTCGGCGTGATCCGGTCGTCGGCGCTCGACCTGACGCTCGCGCTCTACCGTGCGCAGGAACGCGGCTGGGGCCGTACGCCGGTCAGCATCGACACGTTCCCGGCCGAGGCGGTCGAGGCGGTGGCCACCGCGCTGGACCTCGACCAGGACCAGGTCGACTGCTTGCCCTATGCACCGACCCAGACCGTGGACGAGATCGCCGCGTTTCACCGGGACGCGTTCGCACGGTTCGGGGAGCGCAGCTACGTGATCAGCGTGCGCGCCGCCGTCCGCGAGCAACTGGCCGGCCAGATCCCGATCATGAGCGGGATGCCGGTGCCGGCCACGATCCGGACCGAGCTGCACGAGCTCGCGCTGCGGATCGAGTCGGAGCGGGCCAGTGCGCAACGGTTCGCGGCCGGGATGTTCCTGATCTCGGACGCGCCGGACGAGGAACGGGCCCGGATCGGGCTGATGAACCACCTGCACAACACCCCCGAGTTCGCCGGCGCCTGGATCGAGAACCGCGGGCGCCGTGGTGTCGTCGTCTTCGCCCACAAGGCGTTGTTCGAGCGGATCACCCGCAACTGGGTCGCCGTACCGGCGCTCGCCGAGGCCGCCGCGGCGCTCGGTGCACGGATCTCCGCCGGTTTCGGGGTCGGCGTCTCGGCCCGCAACTGCGTGCTGCTCGCCGAGCAGGCCGCGGCGCGTGCCGAGCTCGCCGTCGAACCGTGCGCGTACCTGTTCGAGGACAGCGGTGTCGTGATCGGCCCGATGGGACCGGCCGGCGAGGCGCTGCGGTACTCGTACCGTTCGCACGGCGACGACGTGGAACACCTCGCGAAGTACGTCGGTCTGAGCGCCGCCACCGTCTCCCGGCTGGCGGCGCTGGACCAGGAACTGCAAGGCCGCACGCTCTCGCCTGGGGAGCTTGCCGGTCATCTCGGAATCACGGACCAGAGCGGGCGCCGCCTGATCCGGACCCTCGACGCAGGCGGCCTGGTGAGCGTCGAGGGAACCGCCCAGCACCACCCCAAAGGACGCCCGACGCGTCTGTACCGACTGCGCATCGCCCAAGCGTTGGAGGCACAACCATGGAGCTCACCCGCCGCCACATCCTCAAGCTGACCGGTCTCGGACTGGCCGGCCCTGCCCTACTGTCCGCGTGCTCGAACGACTCCTCCGCGGGAGGTGCTTCCGGCGACGGAAGCGTGAAGTTCGAAGGCTGGGACTACGAGGCAGCCCTCGTCCAGCAGAACCTCGACCGGTTCACCAAGACCAGCAACATCAAGGTCGGCTACACCCCGATCACGAGTGCGCAGTACGTCCAGAAGGTCGTCGCCGAATTCACCGGCGGCGGCGGGCCGGACGCGCTCTACGTGTACGACGACTCGCTCGCGGCCTGGGTCGACGGCGACTACCTGCAGCCGCTCGACGGACTCGCCGGTGTGGACGAGATCTACAACGCCATCTACCCGGGCAACGCGCAGGCGATGACGTACGACGGGAAACGGTACGGCCTGCCGTACTACACCGACGCCACCTGCCTGACGTACAACGCCGGAATCCTCGCGCAGGCGGGGATCTCGAAGCCGCCCGCGAGTCTCGAGGAGCTCGAAGCGCAGGCGCTGAAGATCAAGAACGCCGGTCTGCTGCAGTACCCGATCGGTGTGCCGGCGCAGTTGTCCGACACCTGGTGGTCGTGGGTGTGGGCGCTCGTCTACGGCAGTGGCGGGAACCTGTTCGACGATCAGCAGAACCCGATCATGAACACGTTGGACACGGTGACGAAGGACGTGTTCAGCTGGCTGCAGCAGGCGGCGACCAAGTCGAAGGTGATCGATCCCGCGTCGCTGCAGCTGTTGCCGGTGCCTGTCGACAATGCGATGAAGGCCAATCGGTACGCGTACACGATCGGCGCGCGGTACGCGAGCCGCGACTACAACGACCCGGCCAAGTCGAAGGCCGCCGGGAAGATCCGGATGGCGCTGGTGCCGAGCCTGGACGGCAAGGAGCACGCGACGGTCAGCAATACCCGGATGTACGGCCTGGCCAAGGACACCGCGGTCAAGGACAACGCGTTCAAGCTGCTCACGTACCTCGGCGGGTACGACGACCAGAAGCAGCCGTACACGGCCAAGTTCTGGTTCCTGCAGCGCGGGCTCGGGTTTGCCTACAAGGCGATGGTCGACGATCCTACGATCGTCGCGGCGCTTCGGAAGTTTGCCGACCCGGCGATCTACGCGCACCTGGCCGAGATCGCGAAACCGCGCAACGTCCTCGGAGTGCCGTGGTACACCGAGTTCGAGACCGAGATGCACAAGGTCGTGCAGGGCGTGCTGAGCAACCAGACGCAGCCGTCGGCGGCGGTCGACTCGCTCGCGCAGACCGCGGGCACGCTGAAGAAGAAGTACTCCTGAGCATGGCCACGTTTACCGGCCTTGCGGAACGCCGGCCGCTGGGCGACAACGCGAAAGCCTGGGCGCTGAACGCTCCTGCGATCGTCGTGATCGCCCTGCTGGTCGCCTATCCGATCGGGTACTCGTTCTACGTCAGCCTGCAGAAGAACAACCTGAAACGCCCACGGGCCAAGCGATTCATCGGGTTCGACAACTATGCGTCGCTGTTCAGTGATCAGGCGTTCCTGAACGCGCTGAAGGTGTCGGCGCTGTTCGTGGTGGTCGTGCTCGGGCTCACCGTCGTACTCGCGCTGATCCTGGCGCTGGTGCTCAACGAACGGTTCCACGGCCGCGGGTTGCTGCTCAGTCTCGCGTTGTTGCCCTGGGCAATGCCAGGGGTGGTGAACGGCCTGATGTGGCGGACGATCTTCGACGCGAAAACCGGCGCGCTGAACGGTCTGCTGCAGCAACTCGGCCTGATCGACAGCTATCACGCCTGGCTGACCTCGGGCACCGGCGCCTTCCTGTTCACCGCGTCGGCCCAGGTCTGGAACACGCTGCCGTTCTCGGTCATCATTCTGCTCGCCGGATTGTCGACAATCCCATCGGAGCTGTACGACGCGGCGACGGTCGACCGCGCCGGCGCCTGGCGCCGGTTCACCCAGGTCACGGTGCCGTGGCTGCTGCATCCGCTGCTGATCGTGCTGATCCTGGAGACGATGAACGCGTTCCGCGCCTTCGACACGATCTACGTCCTGACCGGCGGCGGCCCCCGGCGACGCGACCACGACGATCGCCCTCCTGGACGTCCAGACCGTCCTCACCTTCACCGACTTCGGCCTGGGCAGCGCCTACGCCTGGGTGATCACCGCGATCACCCTGCTGATCTCCATCGCCTACATCGGCCTCCTCTACCGGAAAGGGAATTTCGAAGTATGAGCACTCTCGTGCGCGCTCCACTGCGCTACCGGATTCCCTGGAAGCAGATCCTGCTCTACGTGTTGGCGGTCGCCTTCGGGTTGTATCTCGTGCTGCCGTTCTACTGGATCGTGGCGATGAGTTTCATGCACGAGGTGGACGCGATCTCGGTGCCGCCGCACTGGATCCCGACGCATCCGACGCTGGCGAACTACCTCGGGTTCGTCCGCCCGAACGCCGCGCAGGAGCTGGTCGGCGGGCGGGCGGTGTCGGAAACGCCGTACTCGTTGCGGAACAGCCTGGTCGTGGCGACCGCGACCGCCGTACTGAACCTCGCGCTGGCGACGTTCGCGGCGTACTCGTTCTCGCGGCTCAAGTTCCGCGGGAGTCAGGTGCTGCTGGTGCTGTACCTGCTGACGCGGATGGTGCCGGGGATCGCGATCATCATCCCGTTCTACCTGCTGATGCGGTCGTTCGGGCTGCTCGACACCTACCTGGCGCTGATCCTGTCGTACACGACGTTCGCGCTGCCGATCACGATCTGGATCCTGAAGGACTTCTTCCGCTCGGTACCGCGCGAGCTCGAGGAAGCGGCGCGGGTCGACCGCTGCGGATGGTTCCGGACGATGTGGACGGTCTTCCTGCCGGTGGCGGCGCCCGGGCTGGTCGCGGCCGCGGTGTTCGCGTTCATGACCGCGTGGAACGAGTTCATGTTCGCGCTGTTCCTGACCAGTACGAAAGCCGCGAAGACGATCCCTGTGGTGGCGGCGAACTTCGCCACCGATTTCAACACCCAGTTCACCGTGATGGCCGCGGCCGGTGTGCTCGCGGTCGTCCCACCCCTGGTGCTGGCCCTGCTCTTCCAGCGCAAGCTGGTGCAGGGCATGGCCGCCGGATCCGTGAAGGGCTGAGGCGAGATGGCCGAAGTGCGTCTGGAAGGTGTCAGCAAGTCGTTCGGCGGCAAGACCGCCGTGGACGACCTAACTCTGACCGTCGAGGACCGCGAGTTCCTGACCCTCGTCGGACCGTCCGGTTGTGGAAAGTCGACAACCCTACGAATGATCTGCGGACTGGAGCGGGCGACCGCGGGCAACATCTTCTTCGACGGCAAGCCGGTCAGCTGGCTGCCCGCGAACAAGCGGGACGTGTCGATGGTGTTCCAGAGCTACGCGCTCTACCCGCACAAGACCGTCGCGCAGAACATCGGGTTCGCGCTGAAGATGATGCGGGTGCCCAAGGCAACGATCGCCGAGGAGGTACGGCGGGCCGCGCGCACGCTCGACATCGAGGACCTGCTCGACCGCAAACCCCGGGAACTGTCCGGCGGCCAGCGGCAGCGCGTCGCCCTCGGCCGGGCGATCGTCCGCGACGCCGGGGCGTACCTGCTGGACGAGCCGCTGTCGAACCTGGACGCCCAGCTCCGGGTGCTGATGCGCGCCGAGATCAAGCGCCTGCACGTCGACGTGGCGCGGACGTTCATCTACGTCACCCACGACCAGGTCGAGGCGATGACGATGTCGGACCGGATCGCGGTGATGCGTGACGGCGTCATCCAGCAGTGCGCCACCCCCGAAGAAATCTACGAACGCCCCGCCAACCGCTTCGTCGCCTCGTTCATGGGCTCACCCCCGATGAACTTCCTCACCGGCGAACTGGCCGACGCAGACGGCACCCGAGTCTTCCGCTCACCAGCCCTGACCCAAACCCTCACCCCACCCGCCGCGCCGCTCGACGCAGTAGAGCGAGCGGTGGTGCTGGGTATCCGGCCGGAGGACCTCACCTTGTCGACCACGCCGGTGCAGGGCTATCACCCCGGGAAGGTCTTCGTCTCCGAACCGCTCGGCCCCGACGTACTCGTCACGGTGAACATCGAAGGCGAACTCCTCAAGGCTCGCGTCCCCACCCCGTTCCGCCTGGGCCACGACAGCACGGTGTACGTCGGTCTCGATCCCGCCCGCCTGCACCTGTTCACCACCACCGACGGCACTGCTCTCCACGCCCCACAACCCCGCTGACACGCACCACAGCGACACGCACCCCCAACAACTGCGTGCCCGACGACACGCACCCCCAAACGAGAGGAACGCTCTTGAGAGACCCCGAGAACGCGACGGTCGACGTCGAACTCCCGGAGGACTTCGACGACTTCTGGGCAGCCGGCCTCGCGGACTGCGCGTCGTACCCGCTCGACCCGGTACTCACCGAGCTGCCGAACCTCTCCACCGACACGGTGATTGTCAACGATCTACATTTCACCAGCTACGGCGGACTCCGCATCGCCGGCTGGTACGCCGTACCCCGCGACCGCCCCGGTCCATTACCGGGCCTGGTCACGATCCCCGGGTACATCTCGGAGCCGACCGTCCCGAAGGAATGGGCCGAACTCGGCTACGCCACGCTCGCGATCGCCCCGCGCGGCAAGCTCCGCTCCAACGACGTGTTCGACCCCGGCTACCCGGGCCTGCTGACGCACAACATCGTCGACCCCAACACCTACGGGTACCGCGGCTTCTACCTCGACGTGGTCCGCGCGGTCGAGGTGCTGCTGGATCGTCCAGATGTCGACAATCAGCGGATCGGGCTCCAGGGCTCCAGCCAGGGCGGCGGGCTCGGGATCTCCACGGCCGCGCTGATGCCCGACGTGATCCGCTGCGTCGCGGCCGGTGCGCCGTACCTCTGCGGGATCATGACCGCGCCCACGCTGACCCGCTCGTACCCGTACGAGGAGATCAACGAGTACCTGCGCATCCACCCGAAGGACGTGGACCGCGTACGCGAGACGGTCGCCTACTACGACGGCCTGAACTTCGCGCCGAAGGTGCAGGCCCCGACGTTGCTGTACCTCGGGCTCGAGGACGACGTCTGCCCGCCGGAGACCGGGTTCGCGTTGCATCGGGCCCTGACGTGCGAGAAGACCTTGCACACGTACCCGCACTGCGCGCACCACGCCGGCCCTTCCGGGCGTGATGCGGATCGTGGAGGACTTCCTTGCCGAGCACCTCACCCCGGGACGGTGAACCGATGGACCCCGAACTGACCTTCGACGCCTACTGGAGCGCGATCGACGAGGAACTCGCCGCGATCCCCGGCCGGCCGGTACTGGACGTCGTACCGGCGCGAACGACCGACGAGGCGGCGTTCTACTCGCTGCGGATCACGAGCACCGGGCCGTACCGCGTGTACGGCAACCTCAGCATCCCGCGCGGCGACGGGCCGTTCCCGGGGCTGCTGATCACCCCGCGGTACGGCAGCGTCAACAACGTCCCACACCCGAACGACCGGAGCCGGTACGTCGTACTCAGCCTGATGCACCGCGGTCAACGGCTCGCCGACGAGGGCTTCGCGGCGGCGTACCCAGGATTGTTGACAATGGGAATCGACGATCCGTCGACGTACGTCTACCGCGGGATCGCAGCCGACTGTCTGCGAGCGGCCGAGTTCCTGATGGGGCTGTCGGAGGTGGATCCGGCGCGGGTCGCGGTGACCGGTGACGACCTCGCGGTGCTGACCGCTGCACGGCGGCCCGGGTTCAGCTCGGTGCGGGTGACCGACCTGCTGTTCTACCGGGCGATGGAGGCGCGGCTGAAGTCGTGCCTGTATCCGCTGGAAGAGCTGAACGATCACCTGAGGCGTGGATCGTCAGCAGAAGGATTGTCGACAACCCTCTCGTACTACGATCCGGCGCGGCACGCTCCGGCTGTGACGGGACGTACGTTGCTGAGCATCGACGACGAGGACTGGTGTCGTTCGTTGCTCGCGGCGTTGCCTGATCCTGAGGTTTACCCGGTCACGCATCTTGATGGGACGGACAACGACTTTCTCGATGCGTGGTTGGCGGAGCGGTCCGCCGTACCGGCGATGTCGAAGTTCATCGCATGAATCCGCTGGGGGTGCGGCCGGTCATCAACGCCAACGCGACGGTCACCGTGCTCGGCGGTTCGCTGATGCCGCCGCCGGTGGTGCAGGCGATGAACGAGGCGGCGGCGCAGTTCGTCGACCTGCCGGAGCTGAACCAGCGGGTGGGGGAGCGGCTGGCCGAGCTGACGCACAACGAGGCGGCGTACGTGACCTCCGGCGCTGCAGCCGCCATCACGCTGGCTGTTGCGGCGTGCGTGACCACTGAGTCGCAGGCGTTCCCGAGAGACGCCGAGGTGGTGATGTTCACCAGCCAACGCAACGGCTACGACTACTCAGCCCGCCTCACCGGCGCCCGCATCGTCGAGGTCGGCCCCTCTATCAGGGCCCTCCGCAAAGCCCTATCCAGCAACCCCCCAACCCCCACCAAGCAATTCCCAGCCGCCGAGCGTGGAGTCTCCGCGAGCCTGGGGACGCTCGCCGAGCCTGGTGCCCCCGCGGAGATCCCCGCTGAGCCGGACGGCTCCGCCGAGCAAGGGGTTTCGGATGAGGCCGGGACCTTCAGTGGGCAAGGGGTCTCGGGTGAGGTGGGGGGATCCGGTAAGGCAGCTTGTGTGTTGTGGTTTGCGGGGGCGCATTACGCCGAGGGGGCGTTGGAGGTGGAGGAGGTTGTTCGGTGTGCGCGTGAGTTCGGTGTGCCGGTGATCGTGGATGCTGCGGCGCAGATTCCGCCGGTGGCGTCGTTGTGGCGGTTCACGCGGGACGTGGGCGCGGATGCGGTGATTGTCAGCGGTGGTAAGGGGCTGCGCGGACCGCAGGCCAGTGGGTTGGTGTTGGGCAAGCGATGGCTGATCGAGCGGCTCCGCGCGCACACCTCGCCGTTGCACGAGCTCGGGCGGGGGATGAAGGTCGGGAAGGAGGAGTTGATGGGTCTGCTCGCGGCGGTCGAGTGGACGCTCGCGCAGGACGAGCCGGCGATCCTGGCCGGATACGAGCAGATTGTCGACAACTGGATTGTCGGCCTGCAGGGAATCCCGGGGATGCTCGTCGAGCGCGGGTATCCGAGTGAGGCCGGCCAGCCGCACAGCCGCGCCGTACTCCGGCTCCAGAACCGCGACGAAGTACTCAAGGCGCTCTGGGACGGCACCCCGCGGATCTCGGTCGGAACTCACGGCCTCCCCGACGACGCGATCGCACTCAACCCGCAAACGCTGCAACCGGGAGAGGAGCACCTAGTCCTGGAAGCCTTGCTCCGAGTCCTGGCCGAGGCCGACCAGCAGAACGCGCCACAGGCGGCAGAGCCCCCGGGAGCCTAGGTCCCGTCTGCCAATCCAGCCCTCGATCCAGCGCTCGGTACTGAATCTGGTCCGGCACCTGGTCCAGCGCCCGGTCCTGCGTGCGATCCAGCACCTGGCCCTATGCCCGGTCCAGCACCTGGGCCAGCGCTCGGTCCAGCACCTGGGCCTGCGCGTGGTTCTGCCCGGTCCTGCGCCTTGGGTCCGGCGCCCGGTTCGGCACCTGGTCCCGCGCCCCGGTCCGGCACGTGGTCCCGGGCCCAGTCCCGCGCCCGGTCCGGCGCCGTATGACGTGGCGTTCGGTGTGGTGCGGTGGCGTGGCTAGGGCGCCGGAGGAGGTGGAGGGTGCTGGGCAGGATCTAAGGTCGGGGGATGGCGAGTAAGGCGGATGAGACGCGGGACGGCGTTGAGCTGACGAATCTGGATCAGCCGCTGTTCGACGGGGCGGATGCGACCAAGCGCGACCTGGTCGACTACCTGGACGCGGTGCACGGGCGGATCCTGCCGGAGTTGCGGGAGCGGCCGTTGTCGGTGGTGCGGATCCGGCCGGGGCAGGCGCAGTTCATGCAGAAGAACGTGCCCAAGTACACCCCGGAGTGGGTGAAGACCGTGCAGGTGTGGGCGGAGGCGTCCAAGCGGCAGGTGTCGTACGCGTTGTGCGACGACCGGCGGACGCTGCTGTGGTTCGCGAACCAGCGGGCCGTGGAGTACCACCCGACGCTGATGCGTGCCGATCGGTGGGACCGCGTGACGCATCTCGTGCTGGATCTCGATCCGCCCGAGGGGGAGACGTTCGGGATGGCAGTGCAGGCGGCGTTGCTGGTGCGGCAGGCGTTGGTCGACTCCGGGTTGTCCGGTGCGGTGAAGACGAGCGGTGCGAAGGGCGTTCATGTCATCGTTCCGATTGTCGACAATGTGACGATCGAGGATGCGGCGGCTGCGACCCGGGCGATCGCGGCCCGTGCGGAGAGGCTGGATCCGGCGGTCGCGACCACGGCGTACATCAAGGAGGATCGGCACGGGAAGGTGTTCGTCGATTCGACGCGCTCCGGTGGGGCGACGGTGGTGGCGGTGTACAGTCCGCGGGTTCGGCCGGGGGCCACGGTGTCGTTTCCGGTCGGGTGGGACGAGTTGGAGAACGTGTCGCCGCGGGACTTCACGGTGCGTACGGCGCCGGGGTTGCTCGGGGACCGGGATCCGTGGGCGGAGGCGTTGCCGGCGCCGCAGGAGATTCCGGCGGAGGTGCTTGCGGAAGGGCGGGAGATTCCGGTGGCGCGGGTCGTGGCGATGCATGAGGGGAAGCGCCGGAAGCGTGCACGCGAGGCGGAGCAGCAGGCGACGGGCGAGTAGGGCCTACATGTAGCAGCGCCTCGATTGCTGCGGTGGCCTTCAGGGAAGTGCTGCTGGGGGGTGCCGAAGGTGACTGTGTCGATTGCGCCGCTCACCGTGCGGTGCACCGCCACCTGGAGCCCGTCGGGCCGGTACGCCGCCACCGGGAGCTGGAGGTGCCGGTACGCCGTCACTTCCAGTCCGGCGGGTTGGTGGTGGCGTGGTTGTGGCGGTCGGGTTGGTGGGTTGGGTGGGGCTTGGTTGGGTTACTCCGTGGCGGTTGTCAGGTCGAGGGCTCGGCGGCGGACGGGGACGTGCGGGTGGTTGCGGAGGGCAACTAGTACGGAGCGCCAGGGGGCGGGCCAGCCGGCTGGGGGAGCGGCTGTGCGGAGCAGGGCGTGTGCGAAGAGTCCGGATGCGAGGTCAGTAGACCTCGACAGGTGTTCGGCGGTCGGCAGCAGGTCGGCGGGCGACCAGGTTGATGCGGTGGCGGCGAGCCGCGCACCGATCAGCTCGGCCGCGCTCGCCGCGGCCAGCGGGTCGTCTAGGACAAGATCGAGCAGATCACGGAGAAGGCTGCTGGGCTCGCCGTCGCTTTGCGCCGCCACGCCGTCGCGCGGGGACTGACGGGGAGGTGTCCCGCGGCTTTCCGCCGTTAGACCGTCGGGCGGGGATTGACGGTGAGGTGTACCGCGGCTTTCCGCAGCTAAGTCGTGGGCGAGGACCAGCAGCTGGAGGCGCAGATCCAGGAAGTCGGGCGTGGAGAGTTCGTTGGCTACCGCGAGCAAGTGGTGGCGGATTGCGGCTGGTCGGGCGGCGAAGTGGGAGGTCAGCTGCGAGACCAGGTAGGTGAGTCGCTGGCGTGCCGGGTGGTCCCGGTCCGGCTGGGCGTTTGGTAGGGACGGGTCGGCTTCCAGGCGGACCAGGAGACGTACGGCGTCGACCAGTGCGCCCAGGCCGAGCGGTGCGTCAGCAGCGACGATCGACACCAGCGCCGTGATCGCCTGGCGCCACACCGGACCCCGCACCGACAACCGGCTGATGAAGTCCGCGCACACTCCAGCAACCGCAGGGTTGTGCCGTGCCCACTCCCGCAGCGCCAGCAGCGCCGGTCCCACAACCTCCGGCTCGCTCCGGGTCGTCACAGCGATCAGCAGGTCCGCGTACCGCGACCGATACCCAAGCGGTACGTCGTACGCTCGCCGCGCAGCCAACGCCACAGCAGTAGCAGGCGAGTCATGCACCGCCTGCTCGAGCACCGCCCACGCAGCAGGGTCATGCAGCAGGTACTGCGACACCGCACGTGCGATAGCCGCCCGCACATCCCGATGTGCACCAGCCCACGTCTCCGTGAGCACCGCACTGGCCCCAGGCGCCCGTAGCTCGCCCAGCAACCGTACGGCTTCCTTCCGCGCTGTGACCTTCACCTTGTCACCAGACAGCACCGGCTGCAGCAACCCGGGCAGCAGGCTCGGCCGTACGTACCGCGCCGCCCGCCCGGCCGCGTACACAGCCGCCCGAGCCCGGTCGTCACCAGCATGTGCCAGCAGCAACGGTATGACGGCATCCGGCCGCTCTGTCCACGCCAACGCGCCCAGCGCGGCCTCTTGCAGCAAGATGTTGTCACTAGCAAGGAACTCATCCAGCGAACCGCCCACGGGCACCTGGCCAAGCGTCTTGACCGCCCGCGCCCGGTACCACTCCGGCACTCGCTCGTCACGCGCCACACCGGCCAGCAACTCGGCGTACCGCGCCTGCTGTCGCGGCAGCCATCGCCGGAGCGCCTGGCTCGACACCTCCCACGCAGCACTGTTCCGTTCGAACCGCCGGATCTTGTCCGCCGCTGCGAGCACAGGGTCCAACAGATCGGTACGGAGCTCGGTCACCACCCACCACACCGGGTACCAGCGCGCCATGCGTACGTCGCGCGCGATGATCCGCTCCACGCGCTCCTGCCGCGTAGCTGGCGCATCCAGCCAGAAGCGGCACCCCTCGTTGACCGTGTGCTCCTGGTTCGACCAGACCGCCTGCTCCAGCACGTCCTGCAGCGGCTCCAGCGACCACGCCCGACGGCCGAAAGCAGCCGCCACAGCAATCGCCAGCCCGTACTCGTTCCGCTTGGCCGCAGCGTCGACAGCCGGCCGCAGTACGTCGTACACCTCGACCTCACGCCCGCGCGGTAGCCCGGTGATCAGACCGTAGAGGTCGATCGTCCCAAGGCTCGAAGACAGCCGCCCGTGCGCCTGCAGCCCCCACTCCAGCACACCGCCCTGGTCGTCGACGGCACCGTGCACCACAGCGTGCTCAGCCAGCTCCGTCAGGGCCCGCCGCGTGCTGTACGACGTGTCGCGGGCGTCCAGCGCGTCAGTGAGCAGCGTGTCCAACGAAGAGGTCAGCGCATCGGTCAGCAGCGACGGCGGCAGCGCCGCAACAGCCTGTACGACGGTGGAGCGCACCGGGTCCTGGTCGTTGCGGATACGTCCGGCAGCCCATGTAACGGCCTCCACCACCTGCTCCGGCCGCCTCCCGTTCCCGGCCGACCGAATGACAGCCCGATACACAGAGGCTCGCACTGCAGCGTCAGGGTCGAGTACGTCGCCCGAAAGCAGCGAGAACGCCTCTTCGTACGGGAGGTGCGCTGTGACAGCACGGCGAGCTGCACCGTCCTCTTGGAGCACAGGCAGCGCCAGCATCCGCCGCGCCTGCTCAACGCGCTCCTGATGCGGCAGCACCCAGAGCAGGTCGTCAGCAAGCCGTGCCTGTCCCAGATCCACCTGGTCAGTTACACCCGTAAAGACCGCTGCCCGCCGCGAGGGCGGCAGCGCAGCCAGCAACGCGGTCAGCTGCGGCCAGAGGACCCGGCCAAGCCTGATGAGAGAAGCAGTGGAGTACCTGTGCAGCCGACGCCGGAAGGCGGGTGTCAGCGCCTGCCACACCACCCGACGCCGGTCCGGCGCCAGCAGCATCTCCAGCACACCAGCCGGGTCTCTGTCCGTCAGCGGCCCGAGTATGTCGAGTACGGCGATCGGCAGGCCATCAGCCGGCACCGCCTCCATGATCAGCTCAGCATCGAGAGCAGCAGCGGCCCCGTGCCCCACGCCCTGCCACCACTCGTCACGGTCCGAACCAGTAGGCAGTGTGGATCGCGCAAAGTCGAGCACCTGCGAGCGATGGTGCTTGGCGAGAGTCCGCCAACTACCAGGCGTCAGGCAGTACGCCAGCTCAGGCAGCAGCCGTTCAACAGTCAGGTCGTCGGTAGCGTCCAGCAGACCGCTCGCAGCCACGTCACCCCACCGCGCCCGGTGCTCGTCGATCAGCCGCACTGCGAGGCGCTCCCGCCGCTGCCGCCGTACCAGCGCCACCAGTCGCGTCCGCAGGAACGCCGGCGCGTCGTCGTACAGGATGCGCAGGTCGTCGTCCGTCACCGGTACGCCGCGGCCGACCGCGGCGAGCGCCCTCGCCTGCACAGCCGGCTCCCGGTCCCGGAGCATCCGCGAGACGTACGCCGTGTCCCGGGTGATCTCGGCGACCTGCAGACCGAGGTGGCGCTCGAACGCGCTGCCGGGGGCCAGCTCACCGAGCAGCCCGGCCAGCTGCGGTGCCTGGTCCGCGAGAAACCGTACGCGCCGGCCGTAGGAGAGTCCGTCGATCGATCGCAGCAGCTCCGGCAAACGCATAGCCCCATCCTGCCGAACGACAGTGCCAGGACCGGTGTCAGCTCCCGAGCGACGCGTCCAGGATGATCGTCGCGGCCTCCCGGGCGCGGACGGCGGGGTCGGCAGTACCGGAGATCGCGGAGCGGGTGATGGCGCCCTCGCTCAGCAGGATGAGGTGGTCGGCGAGCTGCTCGGGGTCGCGGGCACCGGCCGCGGCGGCCAGTTCGCTCAGCGCGCGCCGGAAGCCCTCCTTGTGCTCGAGAGCCAGCTCGGCGACCCGGGGCGAGACGCTGCCGAGCTCGCCGAACGAGTTGATGAACGCGCAGCCCCGGTAGTCCCGCTGCTGGAACCAGTCGTACAGGAAGTCGAACACCGCGAGCAGCCGCGACCGCGGGTCGGTCGCCGCGTCGACATGCTCGGCGAGCATCGACTTCCAGAGCGCGTCCCGGCGCTCCAGGTACGCCTCGATCAGCGTCTCCTTCGACGGGAACAACTGGTACAGCCGCTTCAGCGAGACCCCGGACGCGGCCCGGATCGCGTCCATCCCGACCGCCTGTACGCCGCGCTCGTAGAACAGCGCGTCCGCCGCGTCCAGCACCTGCCGCTGCGCAGTCGCCGTGTCCAGCACCATCCGTGAAACCTCCAGCGTGACCCGCACCACCTTGCGCGGAGAACCAACGTTCTCCTACAGTAGCAAACGCCACCGGAGAACGACCGTTCTCACACATCATCAGGGAGGAACACCATGACCGTTCTGGAGCCCGCCGCCCAGGCCTTCGCCGACGCGACCGCGAAGCCGCCGTTCCTGTTCCAGCTGTCGCCGGAGGAGGGCCGCAAGGCCGTCGACGAGGTGCAGACCACCGACTACCCGAAGCTCCCGGTCGACGAGGAGTGGGTGACCGCGGAGGACGGCACCAGGGCGCGGATCGTGAAGCCGCAAGGCGCGACCGGCGTACTGCCGGTGATCCTCTACATCCACGGCGCGGGCTGGGTGTTCGGCAACGCGCACACCCACGACCGGCTGGTCCGCGAGCTTGCCGTCGGTGCGGGCGCCGCGGTGGTGTTCCCGGAGTACGACCTCTCGCCGGAGGTCCGGTATCCGCACGCGCTCGAGCAGAACTACGCGGTCGCGCGGTGGATCATTGCCTCGGGCAAGGACCACGGGCTGGACGCGGAGCGGCTGGCGATCGCCGGCGACTCGGTCGGCGGGAACATGACGGCCGCCGTCACGCTGCTCGCGAAGGAGCGCGGTGACGTGAAGTTCGTGCAGCAGGTGCTGTTCTACCCGGTGACGGACGCGTCGTTCGACACCGCGTCGTACAGGGAGTTCGCGGAGGGCTACTTCCTGCAGGTTGACGGGATGAAGTGGTTCTGGGACCAGTACACCACCGACGAGAACGAGCGGAACCAGATCACCGCCTCGCCGCTGCGCGCGACGACCGAGCAACTGCATGGCCTCCCGCCGGCGCTCGTCATCACCGGTCAGGCCGACGTACTGCGCGACGAGGGCGAGGCGTACGCCGCCAAGCTCCTCGAAGCCGGGGTGCCGACGACCGCGGTGCGCTTCGCAGCGATCATCCACGACTTCGTGATGCTGGACGCCCTCCGCGACACGTACGCCGCCAGCACCGCGATCGAGCTGGCGATCTCGACGCTGCGCAAGGCGCTCAACTGACCTGTGCCAGCTCCGCGAACTGCTCGGTGAGCTTCGGCAAGGTGTAGTGGGCATTCAGGCCGCTCGGATTCGGCAGCACCCAGACGCGGGTCGCGCCGATGGTCCGGTCCTGCTTGCCCACCGCCGCCGTACGATCGCCGAAGGCGTCCCTGTACGCCGTTACGCCGAGCACGGCCAGCCACTCCGGCTGTACGTCGAGCACCTTCTTCACGAGGCTCTCCCCGCCGGCCAGGAACTCCGCCTTCGACAACTCGGCCGCCTTCGCGGACGGCCGGTCGACGACGTTGGTGATGCCGAGCCGGTAGGTCAACAGCTCCTGCTGTTCACTCGGATGCAGCTGTCGCGGCGTGAACCCGCTGAGGTGCACCGCCGGCCAGAACCGGTTCCCCGGCCGCGCGAAGTGATGCCCGGTCTCCGCCGACATCAGCCCCGGATTGATCCCACAGAACAACACCCGCAATCCAGGCGCAATCACATCCGGAATCCCGTCCACGCGCCACACCCTAGACCGGTACCGAACAACGGGCAGTGGTGCCCGGCATCGCCGGATCCGCCGCCTGATGCCCGCTCGAGTGGCCCGAATCCGGTGACCACTGCCCGTTCTTCGGTACACAACCAGCTGCGTCAACCTGGGGTTGACGTCATCCAGGTCGTCAACCTAGGGTTGACGGCATGACTCCTGGACCTGATCTGCAGCAACTCATCACCACGATCAAGACCGACGCCGGCAGCGACGACGAGCTCCGGCAGCTCGCGACCGCGGCGGCGACGATCAACGAACTGACCACGACCAGCGACCAGGCCCTCGGCTTCTTCGTCGACCGGGCCCGTGGTGCCGGCAAGTCCTGGGTGGAGATCAGCGCCGTCCTCGGCGTCAGCAAACAAGCCGCCCACAAACGCTTCGCCGACTCCTGGACGAGCCGGCCGGCGTTCGAGCGTTACACCCAGCGTGCGCGTGCGGTCGTCCAGGCGGCCGCCGGCATCGCCCGCGAGCGGAACCACGACTTCGTCGGCACCGAGCACCTGTTGCTGGCGATGTACGAGGAGCCCGGCGCGATCGCCGCCAAGGTGCTCGTCAAGCACGGCATCACCGCGGACACCGTCCGTGCCGCGGTCGACGTCGCGAGCCCGGCCGGCGAGCCGACGGACAAGGCCGAGTCGCCGGAGAAGAGTGAGCCGACGGACAAGGCCGAGCCGACGGACAAGGCCGAGCCGACGGACAAGGCCGAGCCGACGGACAAGGCCGAGCCGACGGACAAGGCCGAGCCGACGGACAAGGCCGAGCCGACGGGCAAGAGTGAGCCGACGGACGAGGCGGTGAGTCTCGATCGCGAGAATCCGCCGTACACCCGGCGCGCGGCCCATGTGCTCCAGGGGGCGGTCGGCGAAGCGGTGACGCTCGGGCACAACTACGTCGGCACCGAGCATCTGCTGCTCGCGTTCTACCGGGACCAGGCGGGCATCGCGACCAGGATCCTGCTCGACCAGGGGCTGGAGGAGGCGGCCGCCTGGGCCGACATCCGGGCCGCGCTGGAAGGCTTCACCAAGTAGGTTGTCCGCATGCGTGACTGGCCGAGCGGTACGCCGTGATGCAGCAGCCGCAGGTACCGTTCTCCGAGGACCCGGCGCACGAGTACGAGCCGCGCCCGCCGACGGCAACCATTTCGTCAAACGCGAGGCGCCTGGGCGCCCGTGGGTGCCGGTCACCTTCACACCGACGCACGTTTTCACCTCGGGACGCGTCACGCCCAGGCGCTGAGATAAACCTCCCACCTGTTGGGGAGAGCGAGCTAACGTCGTCAGAGTGACTAGTGCACCTGCTGAACTCCCTCGTAAAGCTGGTGACCTCCGGGCCGCCGGACATCTTCCCCGGTCGATCAAGGCCGAGATCCGTGACAACCTGCTGCAAGAACTCCGGGCCGGGCGTGATCCCTGGCCCGGCATCGTCGGATTCACCCGGACGGTGATTCCGCAACTCGAACGCGCCCTCCTGGCCGGCCACGACGTCGTACTGCTCGGTGAGCGCGGCCAGGGCAAGACCCGGCTGCTGCGCACGCTGGTCGGCCTGCTCGACGAGTGGGCCCCGGTGATTGACGGCGCCGAGATCCCCGAGCACCCGCTCGACCCGATCACTCCGGAATCGAAGAGGCGCGCGGCCGAGCTCGGCGACGACCTGCCGGTCCGCTGGATCCACCGCAGCGAGCGGTACGCCGAGAAGCTCGCCACCCCGGACACCTCCGTCGGTGACCTGATCGGCGACGTAGACCCGGTGAAGGTCGCCGAGGGCCGCAGCCTCGGCGACCCGGAGACCATCCACTTCGGGCTGGTCCCGCGGGCGCATCGTGGGATCGTCGCGATCAACGAGCTGCCGGACCTGGCCGAGCGGATCCAGGTCGCGCTGCTGAACGTGATGGAGGAGCGCGACATCCAGGTCCGTGGGTACACGCTCCGGCTGCCGCTCGACGTGTTGCTGGTGGCAACGGCCAACCCCGAGGACTACACCAACCGCGGCCGGATCATCACGCCGCTGAAGGACCGGTTCGGTGCCGAGGTCCGGACCCACTACCCGCTCGACATCGACGCCGAGGTGGACGTGATCCGGCAGGAGGCCGAGCTCACCGCCGAGGTCGGCGAGCCGCTGCTGGAGGTGCTGGCGCGATTCGTCCGGCACCTGCGGGAGTCGACCGCGATCGACCAGCGGTCGGGTGTCTCCGCCCGGTTCGCGGTCGCCGCGGCCGAGACGATCGCCGCCGCCGCACTGCGTCGTTCCGCGATCACCGGCGAGGAGCCGGCCGTTGCGCGACCGGTCGACCTCGAGGCGGTGCCCGCCGTACTGCGGGGCAAGCTCGAGTTCGAGCCCGGTGAGGAAGGGCGCGAGATCGAGCTGCTCGAGTACCTGCTGCGCCGGTCGGTGGCGGACACCGCCCGGGAGCGGTTCGCCGGGCTGGACCTGACCCCGCTGGCGCATGCGGTTGCCGACGGCAACCTTGTGACGACGGGTGAGCGGGTGCCCGGTCGCGACGTACTGGCCGCGCTGCCCGAGCTGCCGGTGCTGCACGACGTGGCGGCCCGCGCCGGAGTCGAGCCGGACGACTCGTCCGGGCGGATCGCCGCCGCGATCGAGCTGGCGCTGGAGATGCTGTACCTGTCCAAACGGGTAGCCAAGGACGCCGACGACGACACAACGGTCTACGGAGCCTGACATGACTGTGCTGATGCCGCGACTCCGTCGCGGCGGGTCATGGGGCTCGACCTCCCGGTCTTCCCTCGTCGCTCTGGTCGCTTCGCTCCCGCCGCTCCTCAGTCCAGACCGGGAGGCCCCATGACCGGGATTCCTGAAGGCTGGTCCTACGGGCCGTGGCACGACGGGCCGGATCCGCTGAGACCACCGGTGGACCTGCGGGACGCGCTGGACGAGATCGGCCGGGACGTGATGAACGGGTCGTCGCCGCGGTCCGCGCTGGAGGAGATGCTCCGGCGCGGCACCCGGAACACTCAGGGCCTGGACGACCTGACCCGCCGGTTGTGGGAGCGCCGCCGCGAGATTCAGCGGCGGCACAACCTCGACGGGACGTTGCAGGACGTCCAGCGATTGCTCGACGAGGCGCTGGAGGCCGAGCGGCGCGAGCTGTTCCCGAACCCGTCCGACGACGCCCGCTTCAAGGAGGCCGAGCTCGACGCGCTGCCCTCCGGTACGGCGGCCGCCGTACGGGAGCTGGCCAACTACCAGTGGGAGTCGTCGGAGGCCCGGCAGAAGTACGAGGAGATCCGCGAGCTGCTCGGGCGCGAGCTGCTCGGGTCGCGGTTCGAGGGCATGAAGGAGGCCCTGCAGCAGACCACGCCGGAGGACGTCGAGCGGATCAACGAGATGCTCACGGACCTGAACGCGCTGCTGGCGGCGCACGCCCAGGGGCGTCCTGACGTACCGCAGCTGTTCGACGAGTTCATGGCCAAGCACGGCGAGTTCTTCCCGGAGAACCCGCGGAACGTCGAGGAACTGATCGACGCGCTCGCGCAACGGGCGGCCTCCGCGCAGCGGATGCTGAACTCGATGACGCCCGAGCAGCGTGCCGAGCTGATGGAGCTGTCGCAGCAGGCGTTCGGCAACGCACAGCTGTCACAGCAGCTGTCCCAGCTCGACGCGCAGCTGCAGTCGCTGCGGCCGGGGGAGGACTGGTCCGGGTCGGAGCGGATGCGCGGTGACGACCCGCTCGGTCTCGCCGAGGGCGCGCAGGCGATGTCCGACCTGGCCGAGCTGGACGCGCTGGCCGAGCAGCTCGCGCAGTCGTATCCGGGCGCACGACTGGAGGACATCGACCTCGAGGCTCTGACCCGGCAGCTGGGTGACGAGGCGACAGTTGATGCTCGCCGGCTTTCGGAACTGGAACGGCAGCTGCGGGACCAGGGCCTGATCGAACGGGCCCCGGACGGCTCGCTGCAGCTGTCGCCGAAGGCGCTCCGGCAGCTCGGTCAGACGGCGCTGGCCGACGTACTGCGGACCGCGCGCGGATCGGGTGAGCGGGACGCCGCCAACGCCGGTGCGGCCGGTGAGCTGAGCGGGTCGACGCGACCGTGGCAGTTCGGGGACACCCAGCCGTGGGACGTGCCGAGGACGGTGCGGAACGCCGTACTGCGGACCGCGCATCGCGGCGGTGGCGGCGTGAAGCTCGACGTGGCGGACGTGGAGATCGCGGAGACCGAGCACCGGGCCCGGGCCGCGGTCGCGTTGCTCGTCGACACGTCCTGGTCGATGGTGCAGGAGGGCCGCTGGCTGCCGATGAAGCGGACGGCGCTCGCGCTGCATCAGCTGATCTCGACGCGGTACCGCAACGACGCACTGCAGCTGATCACGTTCGGGCGGTACGCCGGGGTCGTGGAGCTGCCGCAGCTGATCGGGATGGAAGGCGCCTGGGAGCAGGGCACGAACGCGCACCACGCGCTGCTGCTCGCCGGACGGCATCTCAGGCGGCACCCGGACGCGCAACCCGTCGTACTGATGGTGACCGACGGCGAGCCGACCGCGCACCTGGAGCCGGACGGCACGGCCGAGTTCTCGTATCCGCCGGAGCCGGCCACGCTCCGCAAGACGATCTTCGAGGTCGACCGGCTCGCCAAGCTCGGCGCCTCGCTCACGGTCTTCCGGCTCGGCGACGATCCGCGGCTGAACGCGTTCGTCGACCTGCTCGCCCGCCGGAGCGGCGGCCGGGTACTCGCGCCGGACGCCGACGGGCTCGGCGCCGCGGTGGTCGGCGACTACCTCCGGACCCGCCGCAAGCTCTAACGCAGTCGCAGCGCATGCGCCGGGGTCGCGTCGTGGAGGATGGCTGACAGTACGTCGATGCCGTCCACCAGGCGAGGCCCCGGCCGCGCGAAGTACCCGTTCGCGTCGACCGCCCAGACGGGGATGTCCGCGGGCAGGTCGGGCAGCAGGTCGGCGGTCAGCTGCGCGGCGCCGTCCAGATCGAACCCGCAGGGCGCAGCCACGATCACGTCCGGCCGCGCCGCCGTCACGTCCTCCCAGGTGATCTCGGTCGACGGTTGGCCGGCGGTTCCCAGCACATTCGTCCCACCCGCGAGCGTGACCATCTCCGGAAGCCAGTGCCCGGGCGCGAACGGCGGATCGGTCCACTCGAGCAGCGCGACCCGCGGACCCGGTGCTGTCCTGAAACTGCCCAGTCGCGAGTTCAGGGCGTCCAGCAGCGGGGTCGCGTCGCGGGCGATCCCCTTCGCGATGGTCCGGATCGACGTCAGTACCTCGTCCACGGTGTGCGGGTCCGCGCTGACGACTTCCGCCGTACAGCCGAGGTAGGCGAGCGCCTCGTCGACGTCCTCGACGTCGATCGCACACACGGCGCACAGATCCTGGGTGATCACCACGTCCGGGTCGAGCTCGCGGAGGGCATCGGCGTCGAGGTGGTACAGGTCCTCGCCGGCCGCGAGTTTCCGGCGTACGGCGGTGTCGATCTCGCCCGGTGTCAGCTCCGCGGGCAGTGTCGTCGTGGACACCGTCCGGCGGGTCCGCGCGGCGGCCGGGTAGTCGCACTCGAACGTCACCCCAACGACGTCTTCACCGGCGCCCAGCGCGAAGCAGATCTCGGTCGCCGACGGAAGCAGGGAGACGATACGCACCCGCCCGACTCTATCCGGACCATGACAGAAACGGCGTAGCGCGGCGGCGTTGTGCCGCCCTGGAGATCGCGCCGATTGTCTCGCGTTGTCAATGGGGGAAGGGTTTTCCGGCCTTCGGTCTGTGGGCATCGTCACGTCGGCATCGTGAGACCAGTGTTCAACTGGACTGGTTTTCTGCCTTACCCTGAAAGCACGCCCCCGCCGCCGTCGCCGACGGGCCAGCGGCCTACTTCGCCGCGCCTGAAACACCACCCGCCTGCAACCCAGGGAGTGACCGTGCCGAAACTCGTCTACGACTTCGCCGAAGGCAACAAGGACATGAAGCAGCTCCTCGGCGGCAAGGGGGCGAACCTGGCCGAGATGACCAATCTCGGCCTGCCGGTACCACCCGGATTCACCATCACCGCCGACGCGTGCCGTGCGTACCTGGAGACCGGCGCGGTCCCCGATGACCTCGCCGACGAGATCGACCACCACGTCCACCTGCTCGAGCGGAAGATGGGCAAGAAGCTCGGTCAGGCCGACGACCCGCTGCTGGTCTCGGTCCGCTCCGGCGCCGCCGTATCGATGCCGGGCATGATGGAGACGGTCCTTAACGTCGGCCTCAACGACGACTCGGTGAACGGGCTCGCGCACCACTCGGGCACCCCGCGGTTCGCCTGGGACGCGTACCGCCGGCTGATCCAGATGTTCGGCAAGACCGTGCTCGGCATGGACGGCGACGTCTTCGAGGACGCGATCGAGGCGCTGAAACGGGCGAAGGGCACGCACGACGACCTCGACCTGGACGCCGACGACCTTCGCACGCTGGTCGGCACCTTCAAGCAGGCGGTGCTGGAGCACACCGGCCGCGAGTTCCCGCAGGACCCGCGGACCCAGATGGACCTCGCGATCGAGGCCGTGTTCGGTTCCTGGAACTCGGACCGCGCGATCCTCTACCGCCGTCAGGAGCGGATCGCGGCTGACCTCGGTACCGCGGTCAACATCTGCTCGATGGTGTTCGGCAACCTCGGCATGGACTCCGGCACCGGCGTGGCCTTCACGCGTGACCCGTCGACCGGGCAGCCGGGCGTGTACGGCGACTACCTGCAGAACGCGCAGGGCGAGGACGTCGTCGCGGGCATCCGCAACACGGTCCCGCTGGCGGACCTCGAGCAGCTCGACAAGACGTCGTACGACGACCTGATGCACATCATGGCCACGCTCGAGGGACACTACCGCGACCTGTGCGACATCGAGTTCACTGTCGAACGCGGGAAGCTGTGGATGCTGCAGACCCGGGTCGGCAAGCGGACCGCGGCGGCGGCGTTCCGGATCGCGACCAGCCTGATCGACGAGGGCGTGATCGGCACCGACGAGGCGCTGCAGCGGGTGAAGGGTGCGCAGCTGGCGCAGCTGATGTTCCCGCGGTTCGACACATCGGCTGCGAAGGACCTTGTGACGAAGGCGATCGGGGCGTCGCCAGGGGCAGCGTCGGGCCAGGTCGTGTTCACTTCGGCGGCCGCGGTCGAGGCCGCCGAGCGTGGCGATAAGGTGATCCTCGTCCGGCGCGAGACCAACCCGGACGACCTGCACGGGATGATCGCGGCGCAGGGCGTCCTGACCAGCCGCGGCGGCAAGACGTCGCACGCGGCCGTGGTCGCCCGCGGCATGGGCAAGACCTGCGTCTGCGGTGCCGAGGAGCTCGACGTGAACGTTGCCCAGGGCACCATTACGGTTCGCGGTACGACGTTGTCGGCCGGCGAGCTGATCTCGATCGACGGAACCACGGGCGAGGTGTTCCGCGGTGAGGTACCGGTCGTACCGTCGCCGGTCGTGCAGTACTTCGAGGGCACGCTGGCGCCGGACGCCGGCGACGAGCTGGTCGCGTCGGTCCACCGGCTGATCACGCACGCGGACGAGGTACGGCGGCTCGGCGTACGGACGAATGCGGACACCGCCGACGACGCGGCGCGGGCGCGGCGGTTCGGGGCCGAGGGGATCGGGCTGTGCCGGACCGAGCACATGTTTCTGGGCGAGCGGCGGGAGTCCGTCGAGCGGCTGATCCTCGCCGACGACGACGCGGAGCGGGAGGCGGCGCTGGCGGAGCTGGAACCCTTGCAGCGTGGGGACTTCCTGGAGTTGCTGAAGGCGATGGACGGGCTGCCGGTGACGATCCGGCTGATCGACCCGCCGCTGCACGAGTTCCTGCCGTCGATGGAGGAGCTGGCGGTGAAGGTCGCGGTGGCGCGCGAGCGGGGTTCGGCCTCGGAGCACGACGTGACGCTGCTCGCGGCGGTCGAGCGGCTGCACGAGCAGAACCCGATGCTCGGTCTGCGCGGCGTACGGCTCGGGCTGGTGATTCCTGGGCTGTTCGCGATGCAGGTACGGGCGATCGCTTCCGCGGCCGTCGAGTTGCGGGCGCGGGGGAAGGATCCGCGGCCGGAGATCATGATCCCGCTGGTAGGCGCCGTACAGGAGCTGCAGCTCGTCCGGGACGAGGTATCACGGGTGCTGACCGAGGTCGGTGTCGATCGGGAGATTCCGATCGGGACGATGATCGAGCTGCCGCGGGCCGCGGTGATCGCGGACCAGATCGCGGAGGCGGCGGACTTCTTCTCGTTCGGTACGAACGACCTGACGCAGACCACGTGGGGGTTCAGCCGCGACGACGTCGAGGGCGCGTTCTTCTCGCGGTACCTGGAGAAGGGGATCTTCGCGGTATCGCCGTTCGAGTCGATCGACCGGGAGGGCGTCGGCGCTCTCGTTCGTACGGGCGTCGAACGTGGGCGCGCGACCAAGCCGGATCTCAAGCTGGGCGTCTGCGGCGAACACGGCGGCGACCCCGACAGCATCCACTTCTTCCACGAGGTGGGCCTCGACTACGTCTCCTGCTCCCCGTTCCGAATCCCAGTAGCCCGCCTGGAGGCCGGCCGAGCTGCGCTGGACTGAATCCGGAAACGGACCTGCGTCACTGACCAACCACCGACCGGCGCGGCTCGGCACGCTCAGCCGAGCCCCGGGCGCGGCCGGAAGGTGCGTTTAGTCAGTGCTGCAGGTCCGCGCTAGCCTGCGGCGATGAGCCGCGAGAGCCTGCGCACGACGTTCGGCGAGGACCCCGAGCTGTACGACCGGGCCCGTCCAACCTACCCACGCTAGCTCTTCGAGTCCGTGGAGTGTCGGAGATATCTGTGGGAGCAGGTGTGTTCGACCGCCGAATACCTTGAACTTTTATCCTCGTACTCGGGTCATCGGGCCTTGACAACCGACCTGCGTGACCGTCTGTACGACTGCATCGGCGCGCTCATCGACACCACCGGCGGTTCGGTCACGAAGCGTTATCTCAATCAACTGTCTGTAGGAATTTGTCTTCACCAAACCCTTGCATAGTGGTGCGTGCGCTGGTGAGAATATCCGGGCGGGAAGGGAGATCACTCGTCGACTTTCGGGTCTGACCTGAACCAGCCGCTGTGGCGGCTCGTGACTCCCTTTCCGCACCAAATCGTCGTGTTCCAAGGGCATTGTAGAGTTCTGGGCATGGCCCAATTTGTCGTACAGCTGCGCTTCGACGTGTCCGAGACCGACCGCCGGCTGGAGGTCCGCCCGGCGCACCGCGAGTACCTCACCGAGCTCAAGGCCGCGGGCAAGCTCGTCGCCGCCGGACCGTTCACGGACCAGACCGGCGCCCTCCTCGTGTACGACGTGGCCGACGAGGCCGAGCTCCGCGACATCCTCGCCAAGGACCCGTACACCCCGGCCGGCGTCTACGAGCTCGCCACCCTCGCCGAGTGGCAGCCCCTCTTCCCGTTCAGCTGACGCCGGAGGGAGCGAGCAGGGCGAGCGTCTAACGCTGGGGATGCGAGGAGCTCGCCGCTGTCGTGGAAGGCGGACGCAGGTGCATGCATTACCCCCGTTTCCGGGCCGCGAGGTGCCCGATTCGGGGACGTGCACGTCCACCGCCCCGTTCTGCACCACACCGTGCGTCGCGGTGCTCCCGACAGCACGCGGTCCGCGTCGAGGTGTCAGGCCTCGGCGCCCTCGAGGTTCAGGTGGTCGACGTACGCCCAGAGCCAGACCAGGGGAGCGAGGACGAGTTCGGGTTCGTCGTCCTCGTCGGCGATGAACAGCATCGACGCCTCGCCGTTGGTGATGTCCTCGCAGACCGCCTCGCACATCTCGAGCGCGAGCTCGAACGGCAGCAGCCGCGGCCCGTTCTCCCAGCGGGGCTCCGGCAGCGGGAGGACTGGGGCCTCGTCGGTGCCGTCCAGCTCGACGGAGATCTTCTGCAGCTCCTCGTACAGGTCGAAAGAGATCAGCCCGGCGAGCGGCCGGCCGTCCAGGCCGATCAGGTACGGGTCGTCGGTGCCTTGGCGGAACGCGTCCCGGATGTCCGGCAGCGCCGCCTTCAGATCGGTCGCCTCGAGGTACGGCGCTTCGTCCGGCTCCTCGTCCGCCTCCGCCTGGACCAGCCCGCTGCGCATCTGGTCGAACTGGTGGAGCAGCCCGTTCAACTCGTCGTACGCGCCGCCGCCCGGTGTCTTCTGGGCCCGCGCCTCCAGGTCGCGCAGGTGCTCGACCAGGTCGTCCTCGAAGTGCAGCTCGTACCGCGGCAGGCCGGGCTCGCGGCCCGCGTTCAGCTGCGCGACGATCTGCGTGGACACCGGCCCGATCCGCTCCGCGAGCACTTCGAGCGGGGTGGTCGGCTTCTCCTCGTCGTCGTGCGCGCAGGAGTCGTCGTTCTTCCCGTCGCCCTCCATCGCGAGCAGCACCTGGAACGCCTGGAAGGACAGCAGCGCCGCGGTCGCCATCGTCCCGTCGCCGATCAGCATCAGCGGGTTCCCGCCGGCTTCGGTACGGCGTACGTGGTCGGGCATCAGCGTCGCGGCCTGCTCGACGTTCACCTGGCTGGCCAGCGAGGAGAGGCCGTGGTCGGTGTCGACGCCGAGCAGCTCGACCAGGCGCTCGGAGCTCATGTCGAAGTTCGAGCGCAGGTAGTACCGCAGCCAGCCGGCGTCGACCGGGTTGCCGAGCAGCTCCGCGATCCGGGCCCGGAAGTCGGCCAGGTCGGCGATCGCCAGCACCACGAGCACCGGCTGGTCGCCGTCGCCGATCACCAGCGGCCGGGTGTCACCGTTGTGGAACCCCTCGATGACCTGGTGCAGGCTGTCCGCGGCTGCTTCCAGCGGCCACGACTCCGCCTCGAACTCGTTGACCACCGCGGCGGAGGTGTCGTCGGGCATCTGCTGGTCCTCTCCGGGGTGCGGCGGGAGTTGGGGTAACTGTAGGCTGCCGGCGATTCACCAGGTCACACGGGTCCTGAACGGCGGCGGCGTGATGTTCGCTACGCTGCTACCGGCGGGTCGGTGAAGCGGTATCTCACATGTGAGATATGGTCCCCGGTATGACCGACGACTACCTGAGCCGGATCGGAAACCTCATCCGGGACGCCCGCAAGCACCGCGGCTGGACGCAGACGCAGCTGGCGGAAGTGCTGAACACCAGCCAGAGTGCGGTGAACAGGATCGAGAAGGGTCATCAGAACCTCACCCTCGAGATGCTCGCCCGGATCGGCGAGGCGCTCGACTCCGAAATTGTCTCTCTCGGCGGCGGTCCGGTCCACCTCCGAGTGGTCGGCGGCCGCCGGTTGTCCGGCTCGATCGACGTCAAGTCCAGCAAGAACGCCGGTGTCGCGCTGCTCTGCGCCAGCCTGCTGAACAAGGGCCGGACGACGCTCCGCAAGGTCGCCCGGATCGAGGAGGTCAACCGGCTCCTCGAGGTACTGAACTCGATCGGCGTGAAGACCACCTGGCTGAACGACGCCGGTGACCTGGAGATCGTCCCGCCGGCGCAGCTCGACCTGGAGTCGATGGACGCCGACGCGGCCCGCCGTACCCGCTCGATCATCATGTTCCTCGGTCCGCTGCTGCACCGCGAGGACGCGTTCGAGCTGCCGTACGCCGGCGGCTGCGACCTCGGCACCCGGACCGTCGAGCCGCACATGACCGCGCTCCGCCCGTTCGGTCTCGAGGTGAAGGCGACCGGCGGGCAGTACCACGCGCTGGTGAACCGGGCGATCGCGCCGGGCAAGCCGATCGTGCTCACCGAGCGCGGGGACACCGTGACCGAGAACGCGATCATGGCCGCGGCCCGGTTCGACGGCGTCACGGTGATCCGGAACGCCAGCCCGAACTACATGGTCCAGGACCTCTGCTTCTACCTGGACCTGCTCGGCGTCCGGATCGACGGCATCGGCACCACGACGGTGACCGTGCACGGCAAGGCGGACATCGACGTCGACGTGGACTACGCGCCGTCCGAGGACCCGATCGAGGCGATGAGCCTGCTCACCGCGGCGATCGTCACCAAGTCCGAGATCACCATCCGCCGGGCGCCGGTCGAGTTCCTGGAGATCGAGCTCGCGCTGCTCGAGGAGATGGGGCTCGACTACGACCGCAGTACCGAGTACCTGGCCGAGAACGGGCGGACCCGGCTGGTGGACCTGACCACCCGGCCGTCCAAGCTGCACGCGCCGATCGACAAGATCCACCCGATGCCGTTCCCGGGGCTGAACATCGACAACCTGCCGTTCTTCGCGGTGATCGCGGCGACCGCGACCGGGCAGACGCTGATCCACGACTGGGTGTACGAGAACCGTGCGATCTACCTGGCCGACCTGAACAAGCTCGGCGGCCGGGTGAAGCTGCTCGACCCGCACCGGGTGATGGTCGAGGGGCCGACGCACTTCTCCGGCGCCGAGATGATGTGCCCGCCGGCGCTCCGTCCGGCCGTGGTCGCGCTGATCGCGATGCTGGCCGCGAAGGGTACGTCGGTCCTGCGCAGCATCTACGTGATCAACCGAGGGTACGAGGACCTGGCGACCCGGCTGAACTCGCTAGGCGCTCAGATCGAGACCTTCCGGGACATCTGAGTTCTGGTTCGAGTTCTGGTTCGAGTCCTGCTCTGAATCCTGCTCTGAATCCTGCAGGAATGCGATGGCCTCGGTGATCACTGCTGGATCCGAGAGGATCCGGCGGTGGCCGAGGCCGGTGGTCGGCAGGAAGTGTGCGTGCTCGCCGTAGTTCCGCAGCAGGAGCTGGGCCTGGGTGGGGTCGACGACGTCGTCCTGGTCGTTGTGGATCACCAGTAGCTCGGTCTTGCCGGGGGTGACCGAGAAGCGGGTCCAGATGTCGTCGTCGCCGTCGAAGTACCCGCGTTCGATGGCGCGCCGCAGTTCGCGGTTGAGCTTCGGGCCGAGGCCGAGCTCGGCGCAGAACGCGTCGGCGAGATAGCCGAAGTCCGCGACTCCGCTGATCATCACCATCCGCTTCGCAGCGACGCCCTCGCGGACGGCGTACAGCGCGAACGGTACGCCGAGGGAGTGCGCGATCACGCCCTCGAACGGGCCGTGCCGCTCCTCCAGCGCGCGAATGATCCGCTGGTGCCCGAGGATCGACGTCACCTCGCCGCCGGAGTCACCGTGCGCCGGGGCGTCGTACGAGACCGGGCTGTACCCGAGCTCCAGCAGCCGCGTCACGAACCCCGCATACCGCGAAGCCCGCGACCGCCACCCGTGCACCAGCAACACCGGCCGCTCGCCGTCGCCCCACGCATAAGTCCGAACCCCCAGGCCAACCCGCGCTCCCGCCACGCCCGCTCCCGCGCCAACTCGGGCGCCGCCCGCTCCCGCGCCAACTCCCGCGCCGGCCGCCCCCGCTCCCGCGCCGCCCGCTCCAACTTGCGCGCCGGCCGCCCCTGCGCCGCCCGCTTCCCTGCCGCTCGCGCCGGCTTCGTCGAGGTTGAGGGTGTTGACCGTTGCCGCATTGTGGACAATCTGCTCGTCTGCACGGACCCGGCCGCGGGCGAGCGGGCGGCGCCACAGGTTGAACGCGATCCGGCCGCCCAGCCGCGGTGACAACGATCCGATTGTCTGCAATCCGACACTGACCAGCTTCTGCATGACCACCCCTCCACCAAACTATACGAACGGTCGTATTATTAGTTTCGATCACCCTAGCAGTCAATGGACTTAGGATCGGGCCGATGGAGAAGGTCGACGGACGGCTGGCGCGCGGTGATCAGACCCGCCGCGCCGTACTGCGGCGCGCCGTCGACATCGCCTCGGTCGACGGCCTCGAAGGACTGTCGATCGGACGGCTCGCGACCGAGCTCGGAATCAGCAAGAGCGGGCTGTTCGCGCACTTCGGTTCCAAGGAGGAGCTACAGCTCGCCACGGTGCGCGCCGCGCGGAGGATCTACGCCGACAACGTGGTGATCCTGGCGTACGAGATCGAGCCCGGCCTCGGCCGCGTGTGGGCGCTGAGCAAGTACTGGCTGGACTACTCCCGGAGCCGCGTGTTTCCGGGCGGCTGTTTCTTCCAGAAGGTCTCCCACGAGTTCTCCGCACGCGACGGCGCCGTCCACGAGTACCTCGCCGCCGTACACCGTGAATGGATGGACCTGATCGAAACCGCCGTCACCGAGGCCGTCGACCGCGGCGAACTCACGGGAGACCCCGCCCAGCTCGCCTTCGACCTGAACGCGTACTACGAAGCCGCCAACCTGGCCTCGATCCTCCACAACGACGACTCCGGCTACGACCGCGCACGCGGCGCAGTGCAGACCCGCCTCGCAGCGGCCGTCGTACCCGGGACGCCCTTGCCCTGGTGACGCGGATTGAGTTCCTAAGGGATGTCAAGCCACTTGGTGGGTCGTAGGGTTGGTTTTGGCGGGTCGGGATGTTGGAGCGCTTTGCGACTTCTGTGACTCCCGGCCCGTCCTTGCTTTGCGTCGCTGGGACATGCGGGCGTGGGCGGCTTTGTCGCGGGTCTTGGGGTCGACGCTGTGGCGGTCGCGGACGATGCGGCGGCCTTCGTCGGGGGTGATGATGCGGCCGTCGGTGTCGCGCAGGACGTAGTGCTGGCGGGTGCGCCAGCAGGTCGCGATCCGGGTGAGCAAGGTGGTGGCGATGTGGCAGATCGCGGAGTCGTGGTGCCGTTCGGTTTCCATGAGCCGCTTGTACTTCGCCGCGAGCTGGGGGTCGGTCCTGCGGGCGGCGTCGGCGGCGGCGAACAGGGCCTCGCGCAGCAGCGGGTCACCGGCCTTGGTGAGGCCGTGCTGGTGGGCCGACTGCCCGGACTGGGCGACTTTTGGGACCAGGCCGGAGTAGGCGCGGATCGCGGCCAGGGAGTGGAACCGGTGCGGGTCACCGATCCGGCCGACGATGATCGCGGAGGCGACCGGTCCGACCCCGGGCGCGGAGGCGACGATGCCGGTGGGGTCGGCCTCGGCGTAGAGGTTCGCGGTCCGCTCGTCGAGGTCCTCGATCTGCTCGGTCAGCACCCGGGCCTGCTCGGCCTCGACCGCGATATCGGCGGCCAGCTCAGCGAAATCGATCCCGGCCTCGGCGTCGGTGCCCCATAGCTCGAGGGACTGTTTCGCGGCGGTGAGCAGTGCCCGGGCGTGGTCGTCGCGCCAGGCGCCGCGCGAGTGCCGGATCAGGAACCGGGTCAGCCGAGCCTGTCCGAGCCGGATGAGGCTGTGGGGGTCGGCGTAACGGGCCAGCACTGCGAGGGCTGCCTTGCCGTAGTTCGAGCCGAGCGCGTCGTACCAGGCCGGGCCGAGCAGCTCCAGTTGCGCATCGAGGCGCTGGAAGACCGCAGTGCGGCGCTTCACGAGCGAGGACCGGATCTTCACCGCGCGGCGCAGAGGCTCGGCCGGCCCATCGCCGGTGTGCTCACGCAGCCCTTCGGGGTGCAGCAGCGGCAACCGGGCCAGCAGCTTGGAGTCCAGATGGTCGTTCTTCGTGTGCTTGGAGTAGTACGCCCGCAGGTCCGCCGACTGCGTGGTCGGCACCATCGAGACCTTCGCGCCACGGCGCCGGAACCACGACGCGACCGGCGCCCAGGCGTTGCGGGTCGGTTCCATCACCACCCGCAGCACGTCGCCCTCGGCCAGACCGACCGCGGCCCACAGCGCCTCCAGGTCAGCCGGCCGGGTGAAGAACTTCCTCCCCGTCCACACGAACGTCCCATCAGAACGGGCCAGCGAGGCCTGATGCGCCGCCCGGCACGCCAGGTCGATACCCAAGATCAGCTCCACGAACATCCTTCCACCACAGCGGCATCAGATCACTCAGCCCAGCCCGGCGACGGCACAGCCCAGACATTCCGTAAGCAGGAGTCCACCCACCCAGGGGCAGCTCCAAGTTCCCGAACAGAGACACCGGCCGAACACAGACCCGGCCCCGCGAACGACCACTCACTCCTCAGGAATCGCCAGGCGTTCCGGTCGGTGGGACGATCGCCCGCGGGGCACACACTCAACCTAAATGTCGGTGAGCGCCGTTAGTGTGGACGGTGATGAGGAAGCAGCATGAGGGGTACGACGAGCACGACGCGGAGCGCTGGGTCGCCGAGCCGGTGAAGCGGCCGGGGCGGACCGCGTTCGCGCGTGATCGGGCGCGGGTGCTGCACAGTGCGGCCCTGCGGCGGCTGGCGGCGAAGACGCAGGTGGTGCTGGCGGGCACCGACGACTTCGTGCGGAACCGGTTGACCCACAGCCTCGAGGTCGCGCAGATCGGGCGCGAGCTGGCGGCGACGCTCGGCTGCGACCCGGACATCGTGGACGCGGCCTGCCTGGCGCACGATCTCGGGCATCCGCCGTTCGGCCACAACGGCGAGCGGGCGCTGGACCAGGTCGCCGTGGACATCGGCGGCTTCGAGGGGAACGCGCAGACCCTGCGGCTGCTGACCCGGCTGGAGTCCAAGACGTTCGACGCCGACGGCCGCAGCGTCGGGCTGAACCTGAGCCGCGCGACCCTCGACGCCGCGACGAAGTACCCGTGGCCGCGGCGGCCGGAGGAGCGGAAGTTCGGGGTGTACGACGACGATCTCGCGGTGTTCACGTGGTTGCGGCCGGGGGTGGGGGAGCGGCGCTGCCTGGAGGCGCAGGTGATGGACTTCGCCGACGACGTGGCGTACTCCGTGCACGACGTCGAGGACGGGATCGTTGCCCATCACATCGATCTGGCCGCGGTGGACACGGTCCGGGAGCCGTACTGGGAGACCGTCCGGCAGATGTACTTGCCGGAGGCAAGCGACGCCGAGCTGGACGAGGGCTGGGCGCGGCTGCAGGCGCTGCAGTACTGGCCGGCCGCGACGTTCGACGACAGCCGGCGGGCGCTCGGCGGGCTGAAGGATTTGACCAGCGAGCTGATAGGGCGGTTCGCGACCGCGGCGGAGCAGGCGACGCATGCGGTGTTCGGCGGGTCCCGGCTGATCCGGTACGAGGCGGATCTGGTGGTGCCGCCCGGGATCCGGACCGAGATCGGGCTGCTGAAGGGCGTCGGGATGTACCACGTCCTCAAGTCCCCGGAACGCCAGGCCCGCCGCGCCACCCAGCGCGAACTCCTCACCGAGCTGGTCGAATCCCTCTGGAAGACGGCCCCGCGCCATCTGGACATCCCGTTCCAGTCCGACTTCACAGCCGCGCCCGACGACAATGCCCGCCTCCGCGTCGTCGTGGACCAGGTTGCCTCCCTCACCGACCCCTCAGCCCAAGCCTGGCACCAAACCCTCTGCCCCTGAACCGCCCCGGCCCCCACCCACAGCAGGTCGGCCCCCACCACCGCTGGAGCCACGGCCGCCCCACCCGGCCCCGACCACTCGCGCCCGCCCCCACCGCCCGCCCCCACCCCAGCGCTCGCCCCACCCACCGCCTGTGCCCTGGGGCCTGACCGTCCGTGCCCGTCTCGGGCCCGGCCGTCCGTGCTCGTCTCGGGCCTGGCCGTCCGTGCCCAGCCGGGCCACACGGCCGTGCGTACGCCGGCCGTGGGGCCGCACGACCCAGCGCACCCTCGCCCGTGAGCGCCCCGCCCCGCTCATGCCCGCCCCGCTCATGCCCGCGCCCGCATGCGCCCGCGCCCGTGAGCGCCGCACCCCGCTCATGCCCGCGCCCGCATGCGCCCGCGCCCGTGAGCGCCGCACCCCGCCCGTGCCCGCGCCCGCGCCCGCGCCCGCGCCCGTGTCCGCCTCGTCTGGTGTCTGCCTGGTGCGCGTATACGCTCCGCACCCGGACCCGGACCCGGGCCTCGTTCCCGGGCAGCGGCCGGCGTGGTGGTGCGCGGTTCGTCTCAGGGGTCAACCGGCTCTTGTGTTGCTTGTGTTGCTTGTGTGGGTGGTTGCTATGTTCCGGGCGGGCGCTGCAATCGGGTGGCGTGCAGTCTGGACAGGGGGTGTCGGCCTGTCGGGTAGTGCACCTGAGCGTGATCGGGATCGCGCGTACGGTGTCTCGCTGGTGCTCTACCTGTCGAGCTGCCCGCGGACGACCCGGGACGTGGGGCTGGGGAGGATTGCTTCCCGATCCGGGAGGGCAACCTAACCCAACCCGGTCCCCGGCCCAGCGAACCGCCCGGTGCAGGTCGACTTTGTGCAGCAGATCCGCATGTTCGGTGCGTTCGGGTACGGCTCCGGTGCGCGAGGTTGCCCACCATCCCGACCGGGCCGGCTCCGGCTTGACGCGGGGCGGGTCAGCGGCAGCGGACAAGCTCCCACGGTCGACCGACTTTGGCAGCACCGCCGGAACGGCAGACGCTGGATGATCGGCCGCCTTCCGACCCACACATCCAACACAAGAGCGGTTAACCCCTCGGCTGGTCGGTTGACATCGCGCATGCGGGTGGTGAACCGGCAACTTGAGGGGTTAACCCTTTTGGTGGTTGGCGGCGTGTGTGGGGTGGGGGAATCGGCGACCTCAGGGTTTGACCCCTGAGGTTGCCGAGGTGGTGGTTGCCGGGATGCGCGTGGGGCCGCTGCTCGCAGCCGATTGGGGGGCGGCCGTTCGGAACGATCGGCGGCCGTCCGAGCCAGGAGTTGGCGTTGTCGCTGACCGCAGTGATCGGCCGAACCCACGACCTGCTGGCGGGGTCGCCCGAGGCCACGGGTCCGGCGGGGTCGCCCGAGGCCACGGGTCTGGCGGGGTCGCCCGAGGCCACGGGTCCGGCGAGGTCACCCGGAGCCACGAGTCTGGCAGAGTCACCCGGAGTTGCAGTCCGCTGGTGATCACGGCTGGAGTTGCGGTCGGTTGGTGGGGTCGGCTGGAGTTGGGGGCTGTTGGTGGTGTCGGGCGGAGCTGCGGTCTGTTGGTGGGGGCACCCGAAGCCGCAGGCCCTGTGGGCGGGGGTTGGAGGGAGTTGCGGTCGGCCGGAGCTGGGGGCTGTGGGTGGGGTTGGACGGAGTTGCGGGCTGCTGGTGGGGTCAGTGGATGGTGGTGAAGGGGAGGTTTAGGCCTAGGTGGTTGTTGTTGGGTTTGTTGGTCAGGCGGATTTGGGTGAGTTCTGCGTCGGAGAGCGCTCGGCGGTAGATGCGGACCTCGTCGAGGGTGCCCTGGAAGCGGTTGGCGCCGTCGACGCGTTGGCCGATGTGGATGCCCTGGACGCCGAACTCCTTCCCGGCGGTGACCGAGCCCGCGGGTGCTGGCGCGGAACCGACCTCGGTGCCGTCGATGATCAGGCGGAGCTTGCCGGCGGCTCGTTGCAGTACGACGTGGTGCCACTGGTTGTCGTTGTACGCCGACGCCGACTGGACCGTCACGTTGAACCGGTCGACCGACAGTAGCGCCCGGATCCGGTTGCTCTCCGGCTCAGCCCGCAGCCACACCTGCGGCGTACTACCGGAACCGGTCCGATAAGCCCAGAGGATCGCGTGCGTCCCGGTCGTCGCGCCGTACTTGAGCCACGTCATCATCGTGAAGTCGTCCGCCCCGAGGTCGATCGACCGGTCGAACGGCACCTCGACGTAGTCGTCCACGCCGTCCAGCGTGAGCCCGCCGCCGAACTTGCCCTCGGCAACAGTCGCCCCGCCGCGCACGTACGCCGGATTGTGCGCCGGCCCGACATCGGGCGTCAGCGGCCCGGGTGCTGGCGGTCCTGGAATACCCGGCGGCGTCCCGTTCGGCACCGACAGGTAGGCCTCGTTGAACCGCGCCCAGCGGATCGACTCGTACGGGTTCGCGACACCCGCCTCGTACAGCAGCCCGGCCTGGTCGCCGTGCAGCCGGACCAGGTCGGAGTACGCCGACGGGCCCCACCAGAACACCTTGCCCTGCTGCCAGGTGCCGAACGAGCGCGCCTCGTCGTACGACGAACGCACCGTCATCACCTCCCGTGCGGCCGGATGCGCGGGCGCCGAGAACAGGATCCGGTGCGGGTCGAACCGCAGCAGTGACCCCTGGACGTCCGGCATCACCAGCTGCGGAATCGTCCGGAACGGCTTGTCGAACGTCTCGCCGCCGTCGCTGCTGATCGCGTACGCGCGATTGCCCGGATCCGTGCCGCGTTCCCGGGCGAGCGCGTAGATCCGCCCGTCGTTCAGCTCGACGACGGTGACCTCCTGCGCGATCACCTTCCCGTCGTCGCGGGACGTGGTCGCACCGATGTGCCACGTCTGGCCCGAGTCGTCGGAGTACAGCAGGTGCGTGCCGTAGACATGCGGCCCGACCCCGTCGTACGTCTCGAAGTTGGCGCCGACGATCAGCCGGCCGGCGTGGGGGCCGTGCTGGAGCTGGATGCCGTGCATCGGGCCGGTCGCGTACCAGAAGTTCCAGCTCGGCAGCTTCGCGTCGGTGAGTTCGCGCGGCGCGGTCCAGGTGGCGCCGTTGTCGTCGCTGGTCTGCACGTACGGGTCGCGGTCGCAGCCGTTTGTGCAGGGATCCGGACCGTTGTGGGTCGTCACCAGGACGATCCGGCCTGTCCGATTGTCAACAATCGGCACGGGATTGCCGTGCGTACTCCCGTTGCCGTCGGAGACCACCTGCAGCGGTCCCCAGGTCTTGCCGCCGTCGGTGGAGCGGCGCAGGACGATGTCGATGTCGCCGTCGTCGCCGCAGTCCGCGACGCGGCCCTCGGCGAACGCGAGGACATCGCCGTTCGTGGCGTGCACGACGGCTGGGATCCGGAAGCAGGAGTACCCCTCGGTCTTCTGCTGGAACAGCACGGTGTCGTCGACGAAGGGCGCTGCGCCGGCGTGGGCGGCTGGAGCGCTGAGGGTTGTGAACACCAGTAGGGCGGCGGCCGCGAGGCGGCCCGGTCTGCGTACGCGCATGGCTCTCCCAAGGAGGACATAGGACGTATGATGTCCAGCGACAACGTAGTCATCGAGACCGCCTGCGACAAGAGTTCGGCGCGGACTAAAGTGCGGTCATGGCAGACGCAGAGCAGATCGTGATCGTCGGTGCGAGTCTCGCGGGTGCGACCGCGGCAGAGACGCTGCGGGAGGACGGCTGGAGCGGGCGGATCGTCCTGATCGGCAGCGAGAAGTCCTTGCCGTATGAGCGACCTCCGTTGTCCAAGGACGTGCTGCTCGGCAAGGCCGGCACCGACAGCGCGCAACTGCACGACCAGCAGTGGTACGACGACCACACGATCGACCTCCGGCTCGGTACGACGGTGACCGCGATCGACCCGGCCGCACATACGGTCACGCTCGACGACGGCTCGCAGGTCCCGTACACGAAGCTCCTGATCGCGACCGGCAGCCGGGTCCGCCAGCTCGACGTACCGGGTGCCGACCTACCCGGCGTGCACTACCTGCGGACGGCGGAGGAGTCGCAGGCGCTGACCGAGGCGTACGCCGCGAAGCCGCGCGTGGTAGTGGTCGGCGCCGGGTGGATCGGGCTCGAGGCCGCGTCGGCCGCGCGGGAGCGGGGCTGCGAGGTGACGGTCGTCGAGCCGCAGCCGACGGCGCTCGCCGCCGTACTCGGGGAAGAGGTCGGCGGGCTGTTCGCCGACTTCCACCGCGAACACGGCGTGCAGTTCCGGTTCGGGACCGGCGTGGAAGGGTTCGAGGGCACGGACAAGGTGACCGGGGTGAAGGTGACCGGCGGCGAGGTGATCCCGGCGGACCTGGTGATCGTCGGCGTCGGCGTCCGGCCGAACACCGAGCTCGCCGAGGCCGCCGGCATCGAGGTCGCGACGCCGGAGAACGGGTCCGGCATCGTCACCGGCGCGGACCTGCAGACCAAGGTCGCGGACGTGTACGCCGCCGGTGACGTGGTCCGCTGGGACCACCCGCTGCTCGGCCGCTCGGTCCGCGTCGAGCACTGGCAGAACGCGAAGGACACCGGTGCCGCGGCCGCGAAGTCGATGCTCGGCGAGGACGTGTCCCACGACGCGATCCCGTACTTCTTCACCGACCAGTTCGACCTCGGCATGGAGTACGCGGGCGAGGTGCCACGCGGTACGTCGTACCACGTGGTGCTGCGCGGCGACCCGAAGTCCGGCGCCTACCTGGCGTTCTGGCTGGACGACGACAACCGCGTGCTGGCCGGCATGCACGTCAACACCTGGGACACGATCGACGCCGTCAGCGCGCTGATCCGCTCCCGCAAGCAGGTCGACCCGGCCCGCCTCGCCGACACCTCCGTCGAGCTGTCCGAGATCTAAACGCGAGATCTAGAGCGGATAAGCGACGTACGCGAACGACGAGCTGTCCGGTGACCAGCTCGGCACGTTCATCGTGCCCTGGCCGCCGAACAGGCTCGTCAGTTCGCGGACCTCGCCGTCGTGCAGGAGCAGCCGCAGCCGGACGTCGTCGATGTCGGCCGGATGGCCCTCGGTACCGAACGGGAAGCTCACGTACGCGATCGCCGACCCGTCCGGTGCCGGGTGCGGGAACCAGTTGACCCGCTCGTCGGACGTCAGCTGCTCGGCCCTGCCGTCCTTGATCCGGAACAGCTGCGCCTGCCCCGCGCGCTCGGAGTTGAAGTAGATCCACTCGCCGTCCGGCCCGTACTCCGACCCGTCGTCCGCGAACTCGTCGTCGGTCACCTGGACGTCGGCGCCGCCCGCGGCCGGGATCGTCCACACGTTGGTGATCCGCCGCTCGCCGACCCACTCCAGGCCGATGTAGGCGAGCGTCGTACCGTCCGGGGACACGCCGTGCAGGTAGTGGTGGAACCCGGCCCCGCGGTCGTTCGTCACCCGGCGGCCTGCACCGCCCTCGAGCGGTACCGCGTAGAGGTGTCCGTCCTCCGCGGACACGTAGACCGTCCGCCCGTCCGGGCTGACCACGTGGTCGTTGTTGATCGCCGGCACCCCGCCGAGCTCGATCTCCTCGAGCCCGTCCGCGACCCGGTAGAGCAGTCCGTTGCCGTTGACAATCAATGTGCCGTCGGCGAGCCAGTTCGGCGCTTCGAACAGCACCTGGTCCGAGCTGAACACCAGCCGGCGCTCGTTACGGGCGACATCGACGACGTACAGCTCGGACCGCTGACCAGGGCGGAGGCTTCTTGGCATGCCGCCAACCTAGCTCGGATTCGCGATGCACCCCGCGCCCGGCAGCGACAGCTCGGCATGCAAGATGTCGAGGTACGCGCAGCCGTCGCGCTCGTTCGGCTCGATGATGCCGCCCTCGTGCCACTCGTTCCAGGCGTACAGGAACAGGTAGTTGTCGACGGTCGACGGACGGGTCGACGTGGCCATGTCCGCGACCGCGTTCCGGACCGCCGTACGGTAGCCGTCCAGGGACTGGTCCGGCATCCAGCGGATCGCCTTCACGTCGGTCTGCTCGATCGGGTACCGCGGCCGCTCGTCGAAGTCCGACAGCACGCACCGCCCGTACGCACCGGGCGCCTGGTTGTAGAACGCCCGCTGACCCTGCAGGTACGTCTTGTACGAACGGCTCTCGACCGCAGGCCCGTCGGTGGTGCAGTACGGCGCGTCCGCACCGGCGTTGCCGACCTGCTTCGGGTCGAAACCGGCCTGGTTGATCATCACGTAGATGTCCTCGCCGAGCTGGCTGCGGGCCTTCGCCCGGACGGTGTCGACGAACTGCTTCACCTGCGCGTTGCTGCCGTCACCGAGACCGCGGGCGTCGCAGATGTTGAGGATCTTCCGGCCGTCGTTGGTGCGCAGCGCGTTGTCCTGCTGCAGGTAGCGCATCAGGTTCGCGGCGACCGCGTCGTACTGCGTCGTCGGGATGCTGAGTGGAGCGTACGGGTGCGCGCAGACGCCGACGGTGAAGTCGATGGTGTCCTTGTTCCGCGCCTTCAGGAACGCGTCGAGCGCGGCGCCGGTGACGGTCTGCTGCTGCTTGGTGTTGTCCCAGTACCAGTAGAAGTTGAAGAAGCTCAGCCCGGCCGAGGTCGCCTGGGTGATGTGCTTCTCGAGGGTCCCGGGCAACGAGTCGTCGTAGTACCCGATCGACGGCTTCAGGTACGACCAGTCCTCGCCGGGCCAGTTGTCGGTCGCGTAGTGGGTGCCGTCGTGGAAGTCCCGGACACCGCCCCACCAGTCGTTGTCCCGACCGTAGATCTCCTTGGTCCGGGCGATGATCGTCTGGTGGCCGTTGGTGTTGAACATGCCGAAGTACACGGCACCGGCGCGTACCCAGTTCTGGTACACGTACCCGACCGGCCCGTCGAGCGTGTACCCCGCCTTCAGCAGCTCAGCCGTCTTCGACGCAACCGCCAGCCGCCACTCCTTGCCGTTGGTGAACCGCCGCAACTCCATCAACCCGGCCCCTGCCTTGGTCGCGACGTACCCGGCGGTCCCCTCCAAGACCCAGTGCTGGGCCACCAGAGCGTCCCGCTCCTGCGTACTGCTGGTGAACAGCCAGCGCGTCGCCGAGGCCGAGGGCTTGAGGCGGTACAACGCCGTCCACCCGGCCTTCGCCTCCCGCCCGACGAAGCCCGTCGTACCCGGCTGCCGCTGGTAGCCGGCAGCCGTGGCCGACGCGACCTCACGAGGATCGGCGGTGTACAGCCGCCCGACGCCACCGGGTGCGACCAGCTCGACGAACGGCGCGGGCTGCGCCGGCCTGGTGACGGCCGTGGACTGTAGTGCAGGCTGGTCCGCGCTGACAGGTCCGGCGGTCAGCGCGGCGGTGGCCGTGGCGATGACTGCGGCGCTGAGCGCGAGCAGACCGAGTGTGCGACGCATACAGAATTCCCCAGGTTCGTCGTTGGTTGCCGATGATCGTAGACTCGCGGGGTGGCAGGCCGGATCAAGGAAGAGGACATCGCGCTGGTGCGCGAGCGGGCCCGGATCGACGACGTCGTGGGTTCGTACGTGACCTTGAAGAACGCCGGCGGCGGCAACCTGAAGGGCCTCTGCCCGTTCCACGACGAGAAGTCGCCGTCGTTCAACGTCACCCCGGCGCGCGGGTTCTTCTACTGTTTCGGCTGCCAAGAGGGCGGCGACGTCATCGACTTCATCCAGAAGGTCGACCAGATCACGTTCTCGGAGGCGGTCGAGACGCTGGCCGCCAAGGTCGGCATCCAGCTCCGGTACGAGGACTCCGGCGCGCCGGTGCAGCGCGGCCCGGGCAACCAGCGGCCGCGGCTCGTCGAGGCGCACCGGGTGGCCGCCGAGTTCTACGTCGACAACCTGTTCGGCGCGGCCGAGGCGTCGCTCGGCCGGCAGTTCCTGGACAAGCGCGGGTTCGACAAGGACGCCGCGGTGCGGTTCGGGGTCGGGTTCTCCCCACGCGGCGGCGAGGCGCTCACCAGCCATCTGCGCGGCCGCGGCTTCAGCAACGCCGAGCTGGTCGCGTCCGGCCTGGTCGCCGACGGGCAGCGCGGGCTGTACGACCGGTTCCGCGGCCGGCTGATGTGGCCTATCCGGGACGCCTCGTCGGACGTGATCGGGTTCGGCGCCCGCCGGTTGTTCGACGACGACCGGATCGAGGCGAAGTACCTGAACACGCCCGAGACCCCGATCTACAAGAAGTCCAAGGTGCTGTACGGCGTGGACCTCGCCCGGCGCGAGATCGCGAAGGGCCGGCAGGCCGTGGTGGTCGAGGGCTACACCGACGTGATGGCGTGTCACCTGGCCGGCGTGCAGACCGCGGTCGCCACCTGCGGTACGGCGTTCGGCGAGGACCACGCGCGGGTGCTGCGGCAGCTGCTGCTCGACAACGACCAGTTCCGCGGCGAGGTGATCTTCACCTTCGACGGCGACGAGGCGGGTCAGCGGGCGGCGCTCAAGGCGTTCGCGGGCGACCAGGCGTTCGCCGCGCAGACGTACGTCGCGGTCGAGCCGGACGGGCTGGATCCGTGCGACCTGCGCCTGCAGAAGGGCGACGCCGCGGTCCGCGAGCTGATCGGGCGGCGCGTCCCGCTGTACCGGTTCGTGCTGGGGAACGTGCTGACGAAGTACGACCTGGATCGCGCGGACACCCGGATCGACGCGCTCCGGGACGCGGCCCGGCTGGTGATCAGCATCCGCGACCGGTCGAAGGTGGACGCGTTCATCCGCGAGCTGGCCGGGCAGCTGGGCATGGAGGTCGACCAGGTCCGGTCGGAGGTGTACCGCGCGGCCTCCCGGGGCCCGGCACCGCAGCAGAACCACCAGCGGCACGGGCCGTCCGCCGGTGAGGCCCCGCCCCCGCAGCGGGTGGACCTCCCGTCGCCGCGGGACCAGCGGTTCGTGATCGAGTGGGACGTGCTGAAGGTCGCGATGCAGTTCCCGGCGCTGGTCGGGTCCGCGTTCGACGAGCTCGACGACCACGACTTCACGCATCCGTGGCTGGCCGCGGTCCGGGCCGGGATGGCGAAGGTCGGCGGTCCGGCGATGGCGGCGCCCGGCGAGGCGTGGGTGGTTGCCGTCCGCGATGCCATCGGCAACGATCCGGCGGCCGCGGTGGTCGGCGCGCTGGCCGTGGACCCGCTGCGGCTGGGTCGCGAGCCCGACGAGCAGTACGCGCTGTTGCTGCTGGCGCGGCTGCAGGAGCTGACCTGCGCGCGCCGGATCGGGGACCTGAAATCGAAGCTGCAGCGCACCAACCCGATCGACCGCGCCGACGAGTACAACCGGATGTTCGGCGAACTCATCGCCCTCGAGGCCTACCGCGCCGAACTCCGCAACCGCGCCATCTAATCCTGCTGATGTGAGACCAGCTAGTCCTTCAGGTGTGAGACCAGCCGGGCGACTTCCGCGGCGTACTTCTCGGTGAAGTCGTCCGCGTCCGGGTCGAGGCCCAGGGCGCGGGCGATCTGCGGGAAGACGACCGGCGCCGCGGCCAGGCCGAACAGCGCCAGCCCGGTGTAGGCGACGTCCAGGTCGGTGGCGAGCTCACCGTCGGACTGCCGGCGGCGAAAGTCGTCGATCATGGCCTGGAACCGGGCGCGCTGCCCTTCCGGGTCCAGTGCGCTGGTGTCCCGGTCGACGGCCTCGCGGACCAGCAGCCGGAGGAGGTCGGGTTGCGCGATCGACGTCCGGGCGTAGGCGCCGACCACCTCGCCGAGCGATTCCGCGCCTTCGGCGATGGCTGGTTCGCCGGCCCGCCAGCGGTCCGCGACCGCGCGGTACAGCCCCTCCTTGCCGCCGAAGTAGTACGAGATCAGCTGCTTGTTCACCCCCGCCCGGGCCGCGATCTCGCCGACCCGCGCGCCGCTGAACCCGTGCGCGCCGAACTCGGCCACCGCCGCGTCCAGTAACTGCTGCTTGCTGCGCTCGGGGTCGCGCTGCCGCTCCTCGGGGCCGGGTGATCTGCGCACGAAACTCATCCTAGCGGATCGCCATCCGGCGTGCTAACTTAATCAGCCAGGCAGATGATAAAGTTTGATGAACGGATGATTGGAGTCTCTGATGAAGGTCGCGATCATGGGTGCCGGGATCGGCGGACTGGCGCTCGCACAGGGATTGCGGAAGGCGGGCACGGAAGTCGCGGTGTATGAGCGCGACCCGTCACCGCAGTACCGCAAGCAGGGGTACCGGATCCACATCAGCCCGGTGGGGGAGGAAGCGTTGGCCGCGATGCTTCCGGCCGCGGTACGGCGGCGCGTGATCGCCACCGCCACCCACGCGGGAGACCTGGTGGCAGGGTTCGACGCGCAGCTGAACGAGCAGTTCCAGCAGGTCTTCCCGGTCGCCGGGCCGGACGCGGTGACGTCGGTGGATCGGTACGCGTTCCGTCGGGCCCTGATGACCGGGCTCGACGACGTACTGCGGTTCGGCAAGCAGTTCACGTCGTACGCCGAGACCGCCGACGGCGTCGAGATCTCCTTTGCGGACGGGACTTCCGCGACGGCCGACGTCCTGGTCGGGGCGGACGGTGTGGGGTCCGGGGTGCGCAGACAGCTGGTCCCGGAGCTCGAGGTGACCGACATCGGGGTGCGGTGCATCTACGGGAAGGTGCCGTTGACGGATGCGGTTCGGAAGGTGGCGCCGGCGGCGTTCCTGCGCGGGTTCTGTTTCGCGAGCGACGGGGCCGGGCTCGGTACGGCGTTCGGGCCGGTGATGTTCCGGGAGCCGCCGGCGGAGTACGGCGACTACCTGATGGCGGTGCTGACCGGGACGAACGCGGTGCTGGGGGCGTCGGACGAGGAGCTGTTCGCGATGCATCCAGCCGACCTGTGGGCGATCGTGACGCGGTCGGTGGCCGAGTGGCATCCGGCGATCCGGGCGCTGATCGCCGCGGGGGAGCCGGCGGCGGCGTTCCCGATCACGCTCCGGACCTGCGTCACGGTGCCGACCTGGACGTCGTCGCGCGTGACGATGCTCGGGGACGCAGTCCATCCGATGACTCCGGCGGCAGGTGCCGGCGCGAACACCGCGCTCTGGGACTCGGCCCGGCTGACGCGAGCGCTGACGTCAGGGGAGGACCTGGCGACGTACCAGCAGGACGTTGTCGCCAACGGGCAGCAGATCGTCACGGAGTCCCTGCACAACGCGGAGAGGCTGTTCAATGTGTCGATCCCTGTCTGAGTCTCTCCTGTACGTCGGGCAGGCGGTCGAGCATTGTGAGGGCGGCCTGATGGCGGGCGCGGGCGTACAGCTCGAGGGATGCGGGGATCGGCGGTGGTTCCGCCAATGGGAAGGTCGAGCCCAAGGTGTGTGCGCAGCCGACGGCGACCGCAGACAGGAGATCCTCCGGGCGCGCGGCGGGATGCTCGTCGTGATACGCGTCCAGCAGGATGCCGAGTCCGTCGATCCACTGGTCGCCGAGGATCACCGTCCGCGGGTCGCAGCCGATCCGGGCGATCTCCCAGGCGACGAAGCCCGGCCTCGGCGGCTGGAAGTCGATCACCGCGGCGACGCTGTCTCCTTGCAGCATCAGGTTGGGCGAGGCGAGGTCACCGTGCAGGACCTGCGTGGTCAGTGCGGGCAGGGCCGGCGAGGATCGCGCCGGCTCGCCCGAGCAGCGCCCGGCGTTCCTGCGCCGCCTCGCAGGCCCACGCTTCGAACGGGCTCAGCTCGTCGCGCGCCCGGAAGCGTGCGATCAGTTCGTCGAAGTTCCGCTGGGCGCGCACGACGTCGCGGACCTCGGTCGCGGGGCGGAGCGTCGGCTTGGCACGCGGGTGCTCGGACAGGTGGCGGTGCAGTCTGCCCAAAGCTGTTCCGACGGCGGGCCAGCGCGCGCCGGTGAGCCCGCCCTCGGCCGTCTCGCCGTCGACGAACTCCCACAACGACATCGGCAACTGCCCGGCGATCAGCTCGCCGTCGAGAGTCCGCCGTACGGCCGGCACCGGCACGGCGTGGCCGGCGTACGCGGTGAGTTCGATGGCTTGGCGTTCGCGGTCGAGGTCGCCGTTGTAGAGCTTGGCGAACCACGACCGGCCGGTGTCGTCGACGACCTGGTAGTTGACGGTGTTCGTGCCGGCGTGGATCCGGTGCAGCTCGGCCGCGTGCACGCCGTACGACGTCCGCAATGCCTCCGCGAGTTCAGACAGGGTCGTTGCCCCGTACGCCGTCCACCGCTTCACGCAGTACGTCGGCGTGACCGGTGTGCTTCAAGTACTCCTCCAGCAGGTCGAACGCGACCCGCCGGCGGTTCGTCGTCCAGGCCGGATCCGGGTCCTCGACGGCCGCGTCCAGTCCGCCGCCCGCGCTCAGCTCCTGCCAGGCGGCGCGGGAGCGGGCGGCAGCGGCGTACCAGAGGGCATACAGCTCCTCCGGGGGTTCGGTGATGGCGGATTCCCAGCCCCACCGGTCGTTCTCGACCCAGCTGCGGGTGTCCCACGGCGGGGCGAGCGGACGGTCGGCGGCCTTCGCGGTGAAGCCGTCCTCGACGAACGACATGTGCTTGATCAGCCCGGCCAGCGTCATTGTCGACGGCGGATGCGTTTGCCGCAGTTGCGCGGCGGTCAGCCCACCGGTCTTCCACGCGAACTGCTTCCGCACCCGATCGAGCGCGAACTGCAACGTGTCCACCTCGTCGCGCCGCTGGCCCTGCTCCAGCGGCAGATCTCTCCAGTCCATAGGAAGCAGCATGACGCACCGGCCGGGCCAGATGACGGTCCCGTCATTTGTGGTGCCAGGTCTTCAATCGGCGGCGTTCCCGGCGTACTAACGGCAATGATGCTGAACGCTCGTCGACGATGACGCCGGCGGGTTTCATGGTCAGGGAGGGAGTAGCAGGATGACTGGAGGACAACGACGACGTCGAGGCTGGGGTCTCGCGATGGCCGCCGCGGCTGCAGTGGCGGTCACCGGAGCCTTGACGCCGGTCGCTTCGAGCGCCAGCGGTACCGCCGACGCCAACCCGACGGCGTGCGCACACCGGGTCAACAACACCCCGAAGAAGCTCGTCGACTGTGTCACCCAGACGGATCTCTGGCACACATGGTCAAGTTCCAGCAGATCGCGAACGCCAATCCGGGCGCCGACGGCCACCCGTCGCGGAACTCGGGGGAGCCCGGCTACAAGGCGTCCGCCGACTACGTCGCCGCCGTGATGAGAGCGGCGGGGTACAACGTCAGGTTGCAGGAGTACAAGTTCCACTACACCAGCTTCGTCGGAACGCCGGTGCTGCGTGAGGATTCGCCGACGCCGCACTCGTTCGGCCTCGTCACGGACTTCAACCCCGCGGCGGTCGCCGGTTCGGCAAGCGCGAAGGTCCAGCCGGCCGGCGGCATCGTCGTACCCGCGACGCCCACACCGAGCTCGGCCAGTGGCTGCGCCGCGTCCGACTTCGCCGGCTTCGTGCCGGGCAACATCGCCCTCATCCAGCGCGGCACGTGTACGTTCGCCCAGAAGGTCGCGAACGCCGAGGCGGCCGGCGCTTCCGCGGCCGTCATCTTCAACGAGGGCAACCCCGGACGTACGGGCGCCTTCTCCGGGAGCCTCGCCGGTACGGAGAACATCCCAGTGCTGTTCACGTCGTACGCGGTCGGCACGCAACTGCTGGCGCAGTACGTCCCGGGCACGGGCCCCGTTCTCACCGCCGACGTGCACCTGATCGACGACCCGAACCGCTCCGACTGGAACGTGATCGCCGACTCCAAGGGCGGCGACCCGAACAACGTCCTCGTCATCGACGCCCACCTGGACGCGATCTTCGGAGCCGGAATGCTCGACAACGCGTCGGGCTCGGCCACGATCCTCGACATCGCCCAGCAGCTGAAGAACACCAGCACCCGCAACAAGCTGCGCTTCATCTGGTTCGGCGGCGAGGAGCTCGGCCTGCTCGGTTCGCAGTACTACGTCAACACGCTGCCGGCCGCCGAACTCGCCAAGATCAAGTTCGACCTCGACGCCGACGTGACGGCGACGCCGAACTACGTTGCCGGGGTGCTCGACCCGAAGGACGGAGTCACGCTGTTCGGGCGCGGCCCCGGTACCGCGATGCCGCCGAGCATCTTCGCTCCGTCGGCGATCGGGCGCGACTTCGGGATCGGCTACCTCAACTCGATCGGGAAAAACCACATCTTGTTCTCGTCCGACGGGACGGACGCCTTCAGTTTCCAGCTGGCGGGGGTCCCGGCGAGCGGTGTGCTCACCGGTCAGGACTGCTGCAAGCTGGCCTCGGACGTCGCGCTGTTCGGCGGCTTCGAGGGCAACTTCGAGGGCAACGTACCGAGCACCGACGGGGGCTGCGTGGACAACCCGTTCCGCTGGTGCGACAACCTCAGCAACAACGACCCCACGGTGATGACCTGGATGTCCAAGACCTTCGCCAACATGGTGGCCCACATGGCGTACGACACGCAGGTCTTCAACGCGACCAAGCCGGGCACCGGTCACGCCAAGGCGGCCGTAGCCAGACCTACAGCCAAGAACGCGGTCACCCGCTGACCGGATCGCAGGATTACTGGGCCTCGGCTGCCTGAAGCCGAGGCCCAGCCCGATCACCGACCTGTGTGCGCTACGGCCCCCGGAAGGACCCGCGTGCCCTCGACCTGAACGGCCCGCAGGCTGTTGGGGTTGAGCCCGAGGAGAGCGAGGACCGTCGGGGCGACCTGGGTGGTCTCGACAGGAGTGCGCACCACCTGCGGCCGGACGCCCGCACCGTTGACGATCATCAGGACGTGACGGTCACCCGCGTTCATGCCGCCGTGCTCGGCGAGCTTGGTCGGCTTGGCGTAGACGACGCCTTCCTGGACCTTGCCGAACACATCGGGGTAGCGACCATTGCCGACCGGTACGCCGAAGAACCGCGCGGCCTGGGCGCCCGCCCAGATGTGCGTCAGCCCCGAGTGCTGAACGGTGACGGGCGCCTTGCTGGCGTTGAAGCCCTTGGCGGTGTGGTCCCACAGGTAGCTCTTGACGAAGTTGGCCGCCGCCTGCGAGTTGTCCGACAGATACGACTGCCAGAGGTCGTCGCTCGTGCCCGCGACGATCAGAGTCTTGCCCGGATGCGTCTTGGCCCACTCGGCGTTGATCGCGTCGACGATCGGACCGTCCTGCACCGTGACGAGCTTGCTGGGATCCTGCGGCGACTGACCGTGCTTGGCGGTGACGAAGATCGTCGTCGAGCCCGCCAGGCCCTTCTTCGCGAGCTCGGCGACCATGCGGCCGAGCTGGGCGTCGACGGAGGCGAAGGCGCTCGAGAGCACCGGGCCGGGAACCAGCTTGCCGTTGAGCCACTGGTAGCCACCGGGCTGCGGCGCGCTGGTCGTGTACCCACCGTGGCCGTCCGAGATCAGGTCCGCCGGGGTTGAGCGGATCTTCTGCGCGACCGAGACGGTCTGGAAGTTCATGCCGAAGATCGCCGGCGTACCGACGTGGTTCTTGCCGGAGTGGTCGAGGCCGTCGATCTCGTTCAGCATCGCCTGGACCTTGTAACCGTCGTACTGCTTGGTGGCGGCGTCGATGTGCGCCCAGTCGTCGTCCTGCGGGTAGGGCTTGCCGTTCGGCATCACCGCCTGCGAGTCGATCTCGGGGCCGAAGAAGTCGTCGATGCTCTTGCCCTGCGAGCCCGGACCGTTGAACGACATGTAGATGGCGTGCTTGTCCGACCACGCGGTGCGCAGACCGGCGGCGTGGATCACCTGGAATATCGAGTTATCGCCCAGGTAGTCCCACGGCATGATGCTCTTGCAGGTCGCCGGGTTGATCGGGAAGGTCGACTTGTCGAACGACGAGGCGTCGTTCTTCAGGTTCATGATCAGCGCCGGGTTGCGGTCGGCCCCGGCGGAGCCGTAGATCGAGCCGTTCTCGTCGAACGACGGGAAGGCGTGGGCCGCGCCGGTGCTCAGGTCGGGGACACCCGGGAGCGCGTCGTCGGGCGAGTCGTAGACGACGTTGCCGCCGGTGGCCGCGTGGCCCGGCGTGCAGGCCGCGCCCGGCTCGTCGACCTTGTGGCTGTACTCGACGTCGTAGTAGACGCCGGTCGACCTCGGGTTGCCGCCGGTCATCAGCGCGGTGCCGCCCGGGTCGGAGTCCGACGGGTTCGACGTCGACGCCTTGGTGTACTCGCGTCCGCTGCGGGTGAGTTCGGCGAGCGCCGACTTCGGGTGGGTCGCGACGTACCAGTCAAGGTCGCTCTGATGCATACCGTCGACCGAGATCAGCAGCACGTGCTTGCTGTGGGACGTGCTCGTCGTGCGAGCGGCCTGAGCGCTCGTGCTGATCAGCGGCACGGCACACAGCGCGGCAATCGCCGCAGCCGCGATTCCGGCCGCGGCCGGACGGGTGTACTTCGACATGGGCTCTCCAGGAATCGACAGGAACTGATCTCCGACGTACATGCGCGCCACCCATGCCTATGCGCCACGTACAGCCCCCACATGAAGACCAGATGTCCAACACCCTGCAGTTCAACAACCACACCACAGCGAAACTGTGGACACACTCAGTTTCCCCCCAAACCCCGCTACCCACGTAAGCAACAGGCCGGCCGGGACACCGGTAGCAGGTTGACCACGATCTCGGTTCTGTGTGAGGCGCTCTGCGTTGCGAAGGCAGCCAGTTGAAGAACACGGTCCCGTCGGCGTCCTGCGGACGGCCGCCGAGGCCCCGCAGGCTCAAACCGCACAGCCGCAGCAACACCCACGCGACGAACACGAGTGCCGCCACGGCATCAGCCCGGTGTGAGTTACGAAGTCATCTGGTCGTGCCCTGAAGGGACCGCCGGATTAGGGATCGCCCGACGTGCGGCGCATTAATGTGGACCACCGCTACCGAGCGCTCTACGAGGTGAAAGACGCGACTGTCGCCGTTGTCGTCATCCACCCCGGCATACTCGGCTGACAACGATCGGGGAGCAGCCGAGTTCGATGAAATTACGAGGCTAGGCCATCAGGAATCTCGGCTTGAGCAGTTCGGCGAACCTCCAGGACCGTACAGTCGTGGCGCTGAGTGCACTGAGAGTAGTGGCTCAGGTCTACTGAGAGGGCGGCCGTGCTGGCGTTTGCAGGGATTCTCTTCGCGGCCGTGCTGGTGTTCCTGACCGGTGTCGTCGCCAACTGGTTTCCCAGACCGGCTGGACTCACGACGGGCATGGTCGTCGGGATCGCGGCTGTCCTGATCGTTGTGTCCGCGGTGGTCGGCTTCGTCGGCCGCACGTCGCCGGGCGACGGGCCGGAGAGCGGAGCACCGCCGTCATCACCCCGGTCGAAGCCCGCCCCGCAACCGACGACGAAGACTCCGACGGCACAACAGGTCCAGGCCCTGCAGCCGGCCACGACGTTCGGGTGCGACGACACCGACAACTCGGCGGTGGTCGCGATGCATCCGGACGGGTTTCTGCTGGCGTGTACCAATGCCTCCGCCACGGCCGTCTGGAACGTCGGGAGCGGCCGCTCTCCGTCGCTGGCGAAGGACCTCGGTGTCGGTGCGCTCTCGGCAACCTTCAACGCATCCGGACGCCAACTGCTCACCGCGGGCGATTCGTGCTGGCAGTTCTTCGACGGCCGCCGCCCGTGGAACCAGACCGGCAATGAGTGCGGGCTGGAGCAGTCCGCGGCCTCGGCCGTCTTCGCGCCGGACGGCAAGACCTTCGCCACGCGCCGGTGGCCCGACGGCAGCGATGTCCGCTTCTGGGACGTCGCGAGCCACAAACTGGTCAACACCTACCAAGCCGCCGACGGACGGCGGATCATGTCGATCGCCTACAGCCCCACAGGCCGGTACTTCGCGACCGGCAGCGCAGACGCGCACCCCTACCTCTGGGACCTCAGCCACAACGGCCAACGCCGGCAACTCGCAGATGATCGCGACGGCCATACCGATGAGGTACGCGCCGTCGCGTTCAGTCCCGACGGAACGCGACTCATCAGCGGCGGTGCCGACCGGACGGCAAAGATCTGGAGCGTCCCGGACGGCAAACTGCTCGCCAGCCTGAACAACGGGCACGACGATTCCGTGAACGCTGTGGCGTTCAGTCCGGACGGGCGTACCGCAGTCACCGGCGGCGCGGACCACAAGGTCATCGAGTGGAACATCACGACCGCCAGCCCCATCCGCGCGCTGGAGGGAAGCGGCGGCGAGATTACCTCACTGTCCTACGACCGCTCAGGCAAGACCCTCGCGGCCGGCTGCTCCGACGGCAAGGTCGTCGTATGGAGCCTGACCTAGGAACCTTCCCAACCAGGTGGAGTCCCATAGGGCCGTGACGGCCCAGAGTCTTGGAGTGGGCTGCAGTTATCCCCAGTTCGCACCACGGTTAGCCCCCACGAGGAGCAGTCCAGACCGAAGTCCGAGTGGCCTCCCAGTGCGCTGACCTGCGGGCTTACCTGGCGCGCCCGGCAGGCTTCGAACCTGCGACCCACAGATAGAAGACCGTTGGTCGCGTTGCGGCTGTTACCTCAATCGCTTCCACGCTCGGGGATTCGGTCATGCCCGGAGGCGTAACCGTGTCCACGTCTCTCACCCTGCTGTTGCTTTCGCTCATGCCGTTCGCTCTTCTCGTGGTTGTCTTAGACACGATTGTCATCCTGGCCTTGTGCCAGACGAAGCCGGAAGGTGCCGGCGCCCCGAATGAAGGCGCGGGGGATGGCCACGAGTCGACTGCCGGCCCAGGAGTCCCGGAGACGGTCGCCCGCTGCTGATCTTCTGTGATCGCCACGGGTGGATGGAGGCGCCGCGAGCGAGCCAAAGGATCTGCGGGGTCGGGCAGTAGCGCGAGATGGGCCGCCGCAACACCGTCAAGCGTGCGAGTCTTCGAGGCGAAGTTCCGTCACAGTCGCAAGTGAAGCCTCGCCGTTCGCGGCTACCCGTCGCTCGCTTTCCTCTTGATGTTGTCGAGGCTTGCTGCTACGAGCCCTGCAACCGCCCGGTGGCGTGTCACGAGTAATGTCACGAGCAGCTGTTGTTCGAACCGCAGGCGATGACTGATCTGGCCTTGACCTGCGGCGATACCAAGTAGGGCGGGCGGGACTCGAACCCGCGGCCCAGGGATTATGAGTCCCCTGCTCTAACCAGCTGAGCTACCGCCCCGTGTGCGGGAGATCGTATCGGGTCGGGGTGGGTCGGCGCTTGCCGAGGTGCAGGGCTTCCTTCAGGAGGACTTGGGTGAGGGTGGGGGACGCCGGTGGTTGTGATGACCTCGGCGACCGCGTGCAGGTTGCGGTTGTCGACGGCGCGGAGGAGGGCGTCGGCGAGGTCGTGGCGGGCGGTGAAGCGGCTGCGCCGGACGGCGCAGGCGCTTCAGACGCGCTCCGAGATCGCCGACGCCGCGCTCCGGCTGTTCGTCAGCCAGGGCTGGGCGGCGACGACCGCGCGCGACGTGGCGCGCGAGGCCGGGGTCTCGGCGCCGAGGTGTACTCCGTGTACGGCAACACGGTGTACTCCGTGTACGGCAACAAGGCCGGCCTCACGCAGGCGGTCGCGGATACAGCCGACCTGTCCGGCGACCGGACCGGCGGCTTGCCGAACTCGACGCGGCCGGGGATGATCCCGCGCGGCAGCTCGCCGCGATGGCCGGCTTCGAAGGGCGCCAGTACGAGCGTGCCGGCGACGTTATCCTGCTGCTCCGCGAGGCTGCCCGTGCCGAACCGGAGCCGGCGGCGGTGTACGGCGAAGTACGGCGGACGGCTCGCGCGTCGAGGTGTTCTCCGGGTGGAAGCCCGGCGTACTGGGGGACTGGCTGGACGTCGCGACGGCCGTCGACATCTACGCGGGGCTGTGCAACGTGGACGTCTACCGCACCTTCATCGACCAGCGCGGCTGGTCGCCCGGCCGCGTCGAGGAGTGGTGGTGCGCGACCCCAGCCCGTGAACTGCTCGCCAGCCAATGCCAGTAATGCAAGCGATTGACGGCGAGCAGCGCGCCGACGAAGTACATCACGAGGCTGTATGCGGCGATTGCGGAGATTCGGCGGGCTGGCTGGTTTCCGGGTGAGGTGGTCGGCGGGGGTGAGAACCAGGGGGCGGTCAGGGGTTTGACGGAGGGCTGATTACCGGGGACCGGGCATGATGGAGGCAGGGTCCGGACGAAGGGAACATCCATGGGCTGGTTCATTTTCCTGGTGATCGTGGTAGGCGCGATCGCGGCGTACAAGTACCGCGTGCCGCTGCTGGCGAAGATCCTCGGTCAGCCTCAGCACCGCATCCAGCGGGCAATCGACCGGAAGAAGGGGAAGTAACACTTTCCTCCCGCCGAGCACGAAGAGGCCCTGCCCGCACGTCCGCGGCCAGGGCCTCTCGTTACCTGCTCCCGATCAACCGATCAGGCGCGCAAGTCATCCAACCTGTACGGCGACAATCGAAGCCGCCGCAGTAATCTCCCCGCCCCCGGCGCTGCCCTGGTCCTGGTTGTAGCCGAACCCGTAGACGCCGACGGTGGTCTCGGCGGTGACCATCACGACCTTCACGGTCGACCCGAACAGGTCGTGGCCCTTCGCCGGCGAGATCGCCACGCCGCCGACGGTGCCGACGTCGGTGCCCCACTTGGCGTCGCCTGCTGCGGTCGGGTCCTGGCCGATCCGCAGCCCGACCTGCGGCATGCTGCCGGCTGCACCCGCGGCCGCGCGGTTGAACGTCACCGACGTGTTGACCAGCCAGGTGCCCTTCTGCAGCTTGAAGCTGCCGAGCTCGGTGAACCCGTCGAAGTACTTGCCGCCCAGGGTCTTGATCACGGTCGGCTTGATCGTCGCGCTCACGCCGGCCTTGCCGTAGACGTCTGGGGTGTTCTTGAGGAATGCCTCGCGGTCGGCGGGTGCGATTTTGGACTTCGGGATGCTGTTGTCGACCACTTGGGAGGCCGCGACCGAGCGCGGGCACAGTGGGTACGACAGCGTCTTGCAGTCCGGGCGTGTGGCGCCGTTGGCGGCGACCGTGATGCCGACCAGAACACCTGCCCCCAGGACGCCGGCCACGAGCAGACGCCCGGCCTTGGTGTTCAGAACCTTCTTGAAATTCATCAGTTTCCCCTCCATCCCCGAGGCCCCCCTCGGGATCTGCAGAGGAAAGTACGCCCGACCGGCGGTCTAGGCCAATAGCTGAAGCGTAATTAGTTCGGCAATTTTCGGCGCCAGGCGGTGAGGGCGACCCGGGCCGTGGTGCCGAGGTCGGTGTCGGCCGGCCAGATGAGCCGGGGTTCGCCGAGGCGCGGGGCGATCGCGAGGTAGGTGCCGGACACCTTGTCCTCGGCAACTTCCACGGTGTTCGGCCAGGCGATGGCGGCGAGTGCGGTTTCGCCTGTGTTCAGGCGGATCCTGGCAGGTCCTGGGTCGATTGCCAGGTACGAGGTGCCGCGGGCAACGGTCGCCTTCACCGGCTGCCGTCGCCCGTTGAGCACGGCAACGTCCGGGTATCGTCGACCGTGATCGGTGTGTTCCGGCAGTTCGTCAGCTTCACCACGACGGCCCGATGACCCAACGCCGCCTCCACCGGGCCGACCGTGATCAACGCCCCCCGGCGCCGGACACACCCGCGGCGGCGGCGTAGCTGTCGGACCAACCGTACGACCCACCCCCGCCGACTGACCCGCATCTGATAACTGGCCCGCATCTGGCGACTGGCTCACAGCCGGGACCACGTCCCGAACCCGCCCGAGTGCGGAAAAGAAGAAGCCGGGCTCCTGTGGACTCAGGACCCGGCTGGTGAGGTTGCTCCCGCCACTGGACTCGAACCAGTAACCTGCCGGTTAACAGCCGGCTGCTCTGCCAATTGAGCTAGGCGGGATCGTAGTAGCTCTTCGCCCCGAACCCGAGGACCTGAGTAGGTTAGCAGGCGACCGGCGAACTACAAAAACGGGATTCGGGTGCCTGCCGGGTCAGACGCCGAACTCGTCCCGGACCTCCCGGAGCGCCGCGTCGGCCGCCTCCACGACGCCCGGCTGGGACGGCTCCAATCCTTTGTCCAGAACGATGTTCCAGGTGACCTCGGCGTCGGTGCCGGCCGGATTGCGCCGCCCGACGATGCGCACACCGCGTTTGCCGGACAGCGGCACGTGACGCTGTACGACGATGCTCGCGTCGACCCGCTCGCGGAGCAGCTGCCCGAAGCGCCCGGGGTCCTCGACCTTGAGCTCGCTGGCGTGCAGCGGCGTGCCGAAGTCGGTGGTCTCGTAGATGTGCAGCACCGACGCCTCGGAATCCCAGTTCGCGCGCTCGATCTGCTCCCAGCCGACCCGGCGCTCCGCGTCCGCGGAGTCCGACGGCAGGTACAGGGCCGCACGCGTCCCGGCCACCCAGCGGCCGTTCGCCAGCTGCACGGCCGCGAGCACGTCTTCCTTGCTCCCGGTCGACTCGCGGGCGGCCGCCGTCACGGCCGCCGCCAACTCACGCGGCCAGGCGGTACGCAAAAGTCTCACACTCACATCATCCCAGCACCTCCAAGCTGAGTCTCAGGCGACGTACTCCCGAAGCTGGGGCAGCGCCCGCCGCCGGAGCTGGCGAAGCGCCTCGCGCTCCAGGGCTCGCACCTTCGCAGGGCTCAGATCGAGTTGTACGGCGGTCTCCTCCGGGGTCGACGGGATGTGTCCACGCAGCCCGTACCGCCGCTGCAGGACGGAGCGATGCAGGTCGTCCAGGAACTCCAGGTGATACGCGAGGTCCCGGCGCAACGCGGCCTGGAGCACGATCGGGTCGTCATCCAGCACCGGATCGGACTCGCCCAGGTCGAGCGTCTCCGGATGCATCCGCCACTCCTGCGCCCGCTCGATCCGCGCGATGCTCAGCCCGGTCGCCCGCGCGAGCTCCGGTGTACTCGGGTCGTGCCCCAGTTGCTGGGTCAGCTCGTGCCGCGCCGAGCTGACCCGGGACGCGTCGGCGTACGCCTGCGCCGGCATCCGCACCAGCCGGGACCGGTCCGAGATCGCCCGCCCGATCGCCTGCCGGATCCACCAGATCGCGTACGTCGAGAAGCGGTTCCCGAGCCGGTGGTCGAACCGCTCGACCGCCCGCATCAGCCCGATGTTGCCCTCCTGGATCAGGTCCAGCAGCGAAATACCCTTCCCGCCGTACCGCCGGGCGAGCGAGACGACCAGCCGCAGGTTGCCCTCGACCATCCGCTGCCAGGACAACTGCCCGAGCGCGACCACCTGCCGCAGCTCGCCCGCGTCGGACCGCTCCGGATCGTCGCGCAGCCGCTCGCCCGCCAGCAGTCCGGCCTCGATCCAGTACGAGTGCTCGTGCACCTCCTCCAAGGTCAGTAGTTCGTGCCGGCCGATGTCGCGCAGGTACGCCACCAGCGCCGTCACATCCGCCGGATCACAGTCGAGATCAGCCATCAGTCCCTCTCCCCGGAAATCTCCTTGCCCAAAAGAGTGCCTGATTCCGGCCCCCCGGAACCGATGACTTCAAGTATGTGGATAACTACGAACAGCAACCGGCTGGAGGCGGCGACCCGACATGTCAGGTGATCGCCAACCACAATCCGTAGCGGCACGAGGCTGTCTCGGTGAGGCTTTCCGCGACCGGAACTGAATCCGGGAAGAAGGAGGGCCAGCCTCATGGCAACCAGAAGATCGATGCTGCTCGGCCTAGCGCTCACCGCCACCCTCGTGGTGCCCGGGACCGCGAAAGCCGAGCCGCCGGCGCCCACGCCCGGAGTGGCCAAGGCGCCGTCCCAGCAGGCGTCGACCAAGGTCACCCTGGTCACCGGCGACGTCGTCACGATGACGACGGCGGCCGGAACCCCAGCGGTGACGGTGACCCCGCACGCCGGGTCGACGGGCAACTTCACCAGCTACTCGGTCGGCAAGGACGTGTACGTGATCCCGCAGGAAGCGGGACCGCTCATCGCCTCCGGCAAGCTCGACCAGCAGCTGTTCAACGTCTCGGGGCTGATCGCCCAGGGCTACGACGACGCGCACACCAGTGCAGTCCCGATGATCGTCAGGTACGCGGCCCGGATGCCGGCGAAGACAGCCGCCCCCGCCGGCACGAAGCTGAAGCGCAGCCTGCCGAGCGTCCGCGGCGCCGCGGTGACCGCGGACAAGGCGAACACCGCCGCATTCTGGAACTCGATCGACGACAACGTCGGCAGGACTGCGAAGCCGCAGCTGTCCGGTGGCGTCGACCACGTGTGGCTGGACCGGAAGATGCACGCGCTGCTGGACAAGAGCGTGCCGCAGATCGGCGCGCCGGACGCCTGGCAGGCCGGGTACGACGGCAAGGGCGTCAAGGTCGCGATCCTGGACACCGGCGTCGACCTGAACCACCCGGACCTGGCCGGCAAGGTGGTCGAGAGCCAGAGCTTCGTGGCCGGGCAGACCGTCCAGGACGGCCACGGCCACGGTACCCACGTCGCGTCCACGATCGCCGGCAGCGGCGCAGCGTCCGGCGGCAAGTACAAGGGTGTCGCTCCCGGCGCTGAGCTGGTGATCGGCAAGGTGCTGTCCAACGAGGGCGAAGGCGCCGCGTCCGACATCGTGGCCGGCATGGACTGGGCCGCGCACTCCGGCGCCAAGGTCATCTCGATGAGCCTCGGCGGAACCGCCGGGCCGAAGGCGGAGGACCCGCTGGTCGAGGCGGTCGACTCGCTGACCGCACAGACCGGCGTACTGTTCACGATCGCGGCCGGCAACTCCGGCCCCGGCGCTTCGACGGTCGGCTCGCCCGGTGACGCTGCCTCGGCGCTGACCGTCGGCGCGGTGGACCACACCGACGCGATCACCGACTTCTCCAGCTGCGGCCCGGCGGTCGACGGCTCGCTGAAGCCGGAGATCAGCGCGCCCGGAGCGGATATTGTCGCGGCCCGTGCGGCCGGGACCAGCATGGGTCACCCGGTGGACGCCAACTACACGTCTGCGAGCGGTACGTCGATGGCGACCCCGCACGTCGCCGGAGCGGCCGCGATCCTGGCCGAGGAGCACCCGGACTGGACACCGGCCCAGCTGAAGGACCAGCTGATCAGTACGGCGAAGACGACTGCCGACACGTCCGTGTACGCCCAGGGCGCCGGTCGCGTCGACGTCAGCCGCGCGTTCCGTCAGACGGTGGCCGCGTCGGGCGTCGTCGACTTCGGGATGCGTCCGTTCGGTTCGGCCGACCCGGTCGTCAAGCAGCTCACCTACACCAACCGCGGCGACCAGCCGGTGACGCTCTCGCTCACCCAGAAGTCTGCTGGTACGGCGGTTCCGGCCGGCACGTTCCAGCTCGGCGCGAGCTCCGTCACGATCCCGGCGCACGGCACGGCCGACGTACCGGTGACGCTGACCGGCGGCACGATGGCCACGGGCACGTACGGCGAGCACGTCGTCGGCACGTCCGCGGACGGCGCAACCGTCGTCACCACAGCCGTCGGTTTCGAGCAGGACGTGCAGCGGTTCAATGTCACGATCACCGTGAAGGACCACGGTCAGCCCGTCGCCGACCACGCATACGGCATGATCTTCGTCTTCGATCTGCAGACCGCGCGGCCCGCCGACATGTACTACTTCGAGGGCACCGCGGGCACGCTGACGCTGAGCTTGCCGCGCGGCGAGTACGGGTTCGAGTCCGGCACCTACCGGTTCACGCAGGACTGGGGCCAGACCCGGCAGGTCGTGTACGGCGCCGAGTCCGGGGTCGTGCTGGACGCGGACAAGTCGCTGACGTTCGACGGCCGTCAGGCGCACGAGGTCGGCCTGAAGACGCCGAAGCCGAGCCAGCTCCACCAGGCCCGGATGAGTCTGTCGTTGTCCAGCGAGAACAGCCCGCTGCGCTACGAGCTGCAGTCGGACGTGGCAGGCTTCGCCAAGCTGTTCGCGATCCCGTCGACCGGTAAGAAGGAACTGCTCGAGCACCGGCTGCACTTCTCCGCGACCGAGCCGATCCTCGCGGCCCAGCTGGTCGGCAGGGGCGCGTTCCCGATCGCGCCCGAGTACGTCGGCGGCTGGACCGGCTCGACCAAGATCGTCGGCACCCGGATGTTCCGGCCGGTGAACGCGGGCACCGGTCGTCCGGAGGACTTCACCGCGGCGGTCCGCGGCAACCTCGCACTCGTCAAGCGCAGCGACGAGGTCGGTACCAGCGAGGTCGTCGCGAACGCGGCCGCCGCCGGCTCCGGTGCGGTCGTCATCTACAGCGACGCACCGGGCGAGTGGGGGACCGACGTCTACACGACCAAGGAGACCGCGATCCCGGCCCTCACGCTGTCCGGTGAGCAGGGTACGAAGCTGGCGGCGCTCGCCGCGCACGGCAAGGTCAAGTTGCTGTTCCAGGGCAAGGCGATGCCGTCCTACAGCTACGAGGTGCTGAAGACGCAGGCCGGCATTTCGGCGAACCAGCAGTACCGGGCAGACCCGAGGGAGCTGGCGACGGTCAACGACCGCTTCTACGCTTCCACCCCGGCGACCGAGGGCGGCTTCTCCCGGGCGGTGATCTCGGACAAGCAGACGTTCCTGGTCTCGACCCTCGTACGTACGACGATGCCGCGGACGCTGACGGAGTACGTGAGCGCCGGGGTACGGACGTTCGAGACCGTGGCGGCCGCTCCGGTCTGGGAGATGCTGCCAGGGGTCATCCAGACGTACCCGGTCGTCCTGAAGGCGTGGCAGGTCACCGACCGCGCCTGGAACAAGGCCGTGGTCCGGTCCGCGATCACGGAGTACCACCCGTACGGGACGCTCCGGCTGGGTGAGCTCGGCAGTGTGGACATCGCTCCGCTGCTCGCGATGGAGACCGGCCAGTGGGGTACGCCGATCAGCCTCCTGGAGACCAAGAAGCTCACGGTCTACCGGGACGGTCAGCTGGTCGGGTCCGCGCCGTGGATGTCGGTCAACTTCCCCATGGTCCCGGAGCCGGCGACGTACAAGCTGGTGACCGAGGTGTCGCGGGACCTGCCGTGGTGGACGACCTCGACCAAGGTCGACAGCGCGTGGACGTTCCGGTCCGAGCACAGCGAGCGCGGTGCGTTGCCGGTGATGTCGATCGACTACGACGTGAACGTTGCCCTCGACAACAGTGTGCGGGCCGGGCAGACCACGACCCTCGGCCTGGGCTTCCGGAACCCGGCCGGCCTTGCCGCGCCGAACCTGAAGGACGTCAAGGTGTCGGCGTCGTACGACGACGGCGCGACCTGGACGCAGGCCCAGGTACGCCGGGCCGGTGCCGCCGGCGCCACCGCCGTACTGCGGAACCCGAAGACCGCCGGGTTCGTCACGCTCAAGGTCCAGGCCACGGACGTCGACGGGACGGCCGTCGAGCAGACCGTGACCCGCGCGTACCGGGTGCGCTGACCGATCGAGTGGTCCCACCTCGCACAAGAGGTGGGGCCACTCTCACGGCGCGATCAGGCCCGAGCGGGCGGCGTACCAGGCCAGCTGCATCCGGCTGTCGGTGCCGGACAGCTCCATCAACCGCTTGATCCGGCGCTGCACCGTCCGTTCGCTGGTCCCGAGCCGTGCCGCGGCCGACTTGTCCGGCATCCCGGACAGCAGGTACGTGAGCAGCTTGACGTCGAAGTCGTCCCAGGCCGGACCGCCCTCGACCAGGCTCGTCGCGCTCAGCTGCAACGGCGTCGCCACCTGCCAGACCCGCTCGAACAGGTCGACCAGCAGCCGCACCAGCGACTGGCCGCGAACCAGCAGGAAGCCCGGCTCCACGCCGGTCTGGTCAGGCAGCATCGGCAGCAGCACGATCTGCCGGTCCATCACGATCATCTTGCTCGGCAGTTCGTTGACGAGCCGGATCTGGTACCCGCCGGCCAGGAACCGCCCGATCTCGGCCGGCGTCCGCGGGTCCTCCAGCGCCGACCGTTCGTAGACGAACCGGTACGACGGCACGCCGGTGGTCACCTCGAGGTCGCCGTCCAGCACGTACGGCGGCCTGAAGAACGCGAGCAGTTCCTGTTTCGCGCCCCGCTCGATGTTGTCGACCCAGGTGGCCAGCTCCTCCGGCGTGGTCAGCGCCTCCACCTCGCTCATCGCCGACGCCGCACCGGTTCGGTACACGTCCGTCAGCTCGGCCAGCCGCCGTTGCGCCAGCTGCAGCGTGCTCTGATGCTGTACGACAAGTGTCCCGAGCCCGACGTCCGGCGGTACGGCGTTGTGCAGGCCGGTGTCGTCGCCGGTCACAAGCCCCAGCTCGGCGAGCCTCGTCAAGGCCTCCGTCACCGTGTCCACCGATAACTGCGCGGCGGCACTCAGCTCGTCCGCCGTCGCCCGCCGGCGGCGCAAGAGCTCCACGTAGACACACTCGTCCTGCTGACCGACTCCCAGCCCCTGCAGCATCATCGACCCACCCTCTGCGCACCCGAAGGACAATGGCGGGACGCTACCCCGAATCGGCCAGAGATCCGATGTCTTGTCTCACGGATAGGTGCGCAGACCGCTGAGCAGCCCGTGATGGAACGGATTCGCGTCGACCGCGTCGAACCAGGTCGGACCTGTGGTGATGGGCTCGAGGGGTGGGACGACGACCGCACCCGGCGCGGCGGCCGACGGAGTGAGCGGTTTCAGCAACGAGGGCAGGCCGTACCGCGCCTGCCCGCCGATGACGACCAGCCGTAATGCGCGATGAATCCGCGGCCCGCGGCGACCGCCCGCGGCGTACTCCCGAATCCGTCCGGTACGGCGTCGACCGGGGTGATCGCTGCGATCAGTCCGTCGTCTCCGACATACACCGCGCCACCGGGTAGGACGGCCCCGTCGGTCCCCATCGTCACGACGGTTCCCCGCAGGACGAACATGACCCCCACCCCTGAATCCCCGGCTTCGAGCGTAGCCCCTGAAGATTGTCCCCGCGGCCCGCTACCTTGGTCGGATGCGAGTGGCGACCTGGAATGTGAACTCGGTCAAGCAGCGGATGCCGCGCTTGCTGGACTGGCTCGACGAGCGGCAGCCGGATGTCGTCTGTCTGCAGGAGACGAAGCTCGCGGACGACGCGTTCACGAAGCTGCTCGGCGCCGAGCTGACCGGACGCGGGTACGAGATCGGGCTGTACGGCGAGCCGCAGTGGAACGGTGTCGCGTTGCTGTCGAAGGTCGGGCTCGAGGACGTGGTGACCGGTGTCGCCGGTGCGCCGGGGTTCCCGGACCCGGAGGCGCGCGCGGTGGCCGCGACCTGTGGCGGCATCCGGATCCACTCGCTCTACGTGCCGAACGGCCGCGAGCCCGACTCCGACCACTACCACTACAAACTCGCCTGGCTGGCGGCGCTCGCCGAGGTGATCGCGAACGGCCCGGCCGACCAGATCGTCTGCGGCGACATGAACATCGCCCCGGCCGACGCCGACGTCTTCGACCCGGCGGCGTACGTCGGCCAGACGCACGTCACGCCACCCGAGCGGCAGGCGCTCGCGGAGCTGATGGCCGCGAAGGACCTGCACGACGTCGTCCGCGACCGCTGGCCGGAGAACCGGATCTTCAGCTACTGGGACTACCGCGCGGGCATGTTCCACCAGGACCTCGGGATGCGGATCGACCTGATGCTCGCCACCGCCGGAGTCGCCGAGCGCGTCCGGGCCGCGTGGATCGATCGCAAGGCCCGCAAGGGCACCGGTCCGAGTGACCACGCCCCGGTGATCGTCGACCTCGACACCGCGCCGGACGGCGACCTCGGCCCGGTCGTGCCGCCGCCGTCCGCGCCGCGGGCCGGCCGGAAGCGGACGACCACCCTGCCGCAGAGCCGCTGACATGCGCCGGTTCACTGCGGTCGCGATGCTGCTGCTCGCGACACTCACCGCCTGCAGTGGCAAGCCGAGTGACAAGCCGCAGCCGATCGCCTGGACGAAGGTCGACGTCGGCCCGGCCGACCCGGTCACGCTGACCGCGTACGACAACCAGCTGCTGATCGGCCTCCGGCACCGCAGCGCCAAGGTCGTCCCCGAGCTCGAGCTCCTGGACAACGGCACCCGGACGCCGATCGCGGTGAAACCCAACCTCGCCAGCCCGTACGCGTTCGAGGCGATCTGGTACTCGATCGCGTACGACGGCAAGAAGCTCCTCGCCCTCGGCGGAGCCGCCGGCGGCGCGCACTCCAACACTCGCTGGACCGTCTGGACCGGAACGCCGCGGACCGGCCTGGTCGAGCACCCGCAGAACTTCTTCACGTTCGGCGGGCAGACCGCGGGCGACCTGTACAGCGCCGTCCTCACGCCGAGCGGCAGCGCTCTGCTCGGCTCGTGGGGCGGCGTACAGACCGGGAACGACGCGATGGTCTGGCTGCCGCGGAGCAACGGCATGTGGACTCGGCAGGACCCCTCGAAGACCGCGCTGCAGAGCACGCCGTCCCTGCTGGTCGGTCCCGGGTTCGGTACGACGCTCGGCGAAAGCATCGTGCTGGTCGGCTCGCAGGTGCGGCTCGCGCCGGGTGTGGTCGCGCAGGAGGCCGCGGTCTGGCGATCGACCAGGCTCGACGCGGGCTGGAAGCGGATCGTGCTGCCCGAGCCGGGCAGCCGCAGCCAGGCCAACACGGCGACCTGCACGAAGGACTGCGTGATCTCCGGGTACGCCGACGGTCAGCTCGCGATCTGGCAGCTCGACGCGTCCGGGACCGCGAAGCGGCTGCACGGCGTACCGGCGATCCCGGTGGGGGACAAGGACAAGCTGCCGCCGCCGGTCCTCGAGGACGGCAAGATCGTCCAGGTGGTTGCCCAGGACAACAAGGTGAAGGTGCTCAGCGGCCAGGACGGGCACTGGACCGTGCAGGAGTCGACCGGGCCGTCGGGTGCGCCGACGGCCGCCGTGCTGCTGCCGGATCACAAGCTCTACCTGATCGCCGGCACCTCCCTCTGGCAGACCACGCTCAGCTGAGCAGACCCTTCACGTACGCGGCCTGGCCGGCGTGCTGCGCGCAGTCGTCGATCACGCTGACCAGCCGGACGCCGAGCGTGACCGGCGGGTTCCACCGGCGGTCGACGATCCGGTCGAGGCCCTCGTCGGTTACGGTCTTCAGGTACTCGGCGGTGCGCGCGTGGACGGCGTCGTAGTACCCGAGCAGCTGCTCCGCGGACAGCCGCACCAGCGCTACCTGCTCGGACGTGTGCGCGTAGCCGGTGTCGGCCGCATCCAACGGCAGCCCGAGCCGCTCGTGCCATCCGTCGGCGGTGTGCACCTGCTCGTATCCGCCCGCGTCCGCCAGGTGGTCGTCCTGCACCCGCGTCAGGTGCCAGACCAGCCACGCGATCGAGTTGGCACTCGGCCCCGGACGGGACTCGAGCGCGGTCTCGTCGAGCCCGGTCACCACGTCGTGCAGGACCTCTTGCACCCGGCTGTGAGCATCAAGCAGCAGTTCACTCGTCTTCATACCTGCCACCGTAGTCTTCGCTTCAGACAGTTCGACGAGAGGGAGCAACCGTGGAATACCGCACTCTCGGCGCGAGCGGCACCGTTGTGTCGACGTACGCGCTGGGCACCATGACGTTCGGCAGCGAGACGGACGAGGCCGGTTCACACGCTCAGTTGGACCGGTACGTCGAGGCCGGCGGCAACTTCGTCGACACCGCGGACGTGTACTCGGCCGGCCTGTCGGAGCAGATCGTCGGCCGCTGGCTGGCCAAGAAGCGCGCCGATGTCGTACTCGCCACCAAGGGCCGGTTCCCGACCGGCGACGGGCCGAACGACGTCGGCACGTCCCGCCGGCACCTCAGGCAAGCCCTCGACGCATCGCTCGAGCGCCTCGGGGTCGACCACATCGATCTGTACCAGTTGCACGCGTGGGACCCGGTCACCCCGCTCGAGGAGACGCTCAGCTTCCTCGAGGACGCCGTACGGGCCGGCAAGATCTCGTACGGCGGCCTGTCGAACTTCACCGGGTGGCAGCTGCAGAAGGCGTGTGACCTGATCGCGTACCGCGGGTGGTCCCGGCTGGTGACGCTGCAGCCGCAGTACAACCTGCTGGTCCGGGAGATCGAGTGGGAGATCGTCCCCGCCGCGCAGGAGAACGGGCTGGGCCTGCTGCCGTGGTCGCCGCTGGGTGGCGGCTGGCTGACCGGGAAGTACTCGTTCGACGAGGAGCCGAGCGGTAGCACCCGCCTGGGCGAGAACCCGGATCGCGGCGTCGAGTCGTGGTATCGCCGTAGCCGCAACCAGCGGGTCCGGGACGTCGTCGAAGCGGTCCGCGAGATCGCCGAAGCGCGTGGCATCTCGATGGCCCAGGTCGCCCTTGCCTGGCTGGTCGACCGGCCGGCGATGACGTCGGTGATCCTCGGCGCCCGAACGCTCGGGCAACTCGACGACAACCTCGCCGCCGCGGACCTGCATCTCACGGAGGAGGAGACCGCGAAGCTCGACGAGGCCAGCGACCCCGGCGCGGCGGACTATCCGTACGGCGGTCCCGGCGTCGCCCAGCGCGACCGGCCGATCACGGGCGGCCGCGGCTGACGCTCCACACCAGCACGAAGAGCGGCGTACGACGGCGGGTGCGGTCCACGCGTCCGTCTCGCGGTTGCCGACGAGCACCGGGTCGAAGGACAGTGGACCTGTTCGCAAGAGTTCCTCCTCGGGGGAGGTTCGATGAACGGCAGTAATCCGATCGCGGACGTGGTGGCGCGGATGCAGCAGCGGCTCGACGTACTGCCGGACGAGCTTGCCCATCGGCGGTTCTTCCTCGCGACGTACCTGCGGACGACGCAGGCGGTCGGGCGAGCGATCGAGCGGGCGCGGTTCGAGGACCCGGAGTGGGTCGAGGCCTGGGACGTGACGTTCGCCGAGCTCTACCTGCACGCTCACGACGGCAAGTTGGTGCCGCGCCCGTGGCGGTTGGCTTTCGACGCGCCGGAGTCGTTGCCGCCGTTGGCCCATGTGCTGCTCGGGATCAACGCGCACGTGAACTACGACCTGCCGCAGGCGTTGCTCGCGGTGATCAGTGACGACGACTTCGAGGACCAGCACCTGATGGACCGGCGCCGGCGGGACCACGAGCGGATCGACGGGGTGCTGGCGGAGCGGGTCTCGGCGGAGGACGACGAACTGGCGGCGAGCGGCGCGCGGAGTCTGGTCGACCGCGTGCTCTCCCCGCTCAACCGGTTGGCCTCGCAGCGATTCCTCCGCGAGTCCCGGCAGAAGGTCTGGCACAACACCGAGGAACTGCAGCGAGCACGCCTCGACGGCACTTACGACAAGCGACTGGCCGAGCTCGAGGTGCTGAGTGCGGCGAAGGTCGCCGATCTGCTCCGGCCGGGGCAGGTGCTGTTACGCCTGGCAGTAACAGGTTTCGGCGTCACCCTGCCCCCGCCTTAACCAGGCAGCACACCCGACCACACGACGCCGAGCGCCAGGCAGCCGAGCGTCACCAGGCCGAACGCACCGACCCACATCAACGCCGGTACGCCGGTCAGCCGCCGGAGCTGGTCGGCGTCCGAGCTACGCCCCTGCCCGCGCCGCCGGGAGTGCTGCAACTCCAGCACCGCTCGGGGCGCTGCCAGCAACAGGAACCACGTGAGGAGATGAGCGAACGCTGTCTGCACGGAGGTAGAGCCCCACCACGTCACACCGAAGACGACCGCGCCGAACACCAGCACGGACCACAGGCCGAACAGGTTGCGGATCTGGAGCAGCAGGATCACCAGCGCCAGCAGCAGCCCCCACAGCAGGGCAACGGCGTACCCACGGCTCAGGACGAACGCGGCAGCCAGCCCGAAGAGGGCGGGACCTGGGTAGCCGGCCAGTAGTACGGCGATCATGCCGCCGCCGGTGGGCTTGCCGCGCGACACCGTGACGCCAGACGTGTCGGAGTGCAGCCGGATCCCGGACAGCTTGCGCCCGACCAGCGCCGCGATCAGCCCGTGCGCTCCCTCGTGTGCGATCGTCACGACCTGCCGCGTGTACTTCCAGATCGGCCGCCACGCGATCAGCAGCAGCGCGACCACGCCGGTACCGATCACCAGCCGCACCGACGGGTCGGGCTGCACCGACGTGATGTTGCTCCAGAACTCCTTCACCCGCCCATCCTTACAGGCCGGTGGTCGACCGCCTGCCGTTGCCATCGCTTGGCGGGCGGCCGAGAAGCGCCGGCTACACGGACCGCCGGCACTCACCAAGCGCGTCTGCGGCACCCCGCGGGCGTGGGGCTGAGCGTGGCGCGCGCAGCATCAGGCGGCTTGCTGAGTGGTGCAGGTCCGGCAGTCGCAACGACTTCCCGGTGACGTCGGAGTGGCTCGACACGTGGGGTCTCGTCGTACGGAACACCGTCGACGACGAGCATGACCACGGGAACGCCGAGAATCACAGGTACTGGGCGATGGCCGCGCTCTACGCGGGCGATCCGGCGGCTTGTAACACCTACACGGCCGGCTTGTCGCTGGTCGGGTGAGGCATCAGTACGACGGCGATCGCGCCGACGACCGGGTCGGGTGCGAATCCGAGCAGCAGCATGCTGAGCACGCCGGCCAGCGCGGCCAGCGCGTAGTCGGTCGCGGGCGTGGGTGCATGGTCCCCGGGTCGTCCAGTTCGTCGGTCATCAGCGCGACGTCCGATCCGCTCGCGAAGGTCCACCAGATACCGCACAGCACCTGCGTGGCAAGGAGTGCGGGGAACGACGTGAACAGCCCGGTCGCGAGCATCGCCGTACCCATCAGGACCTGCGAGATCACCAGCGACCACTCGCGGCTGATGGTGTCGGCGATGACTCCGGCCGGTACTTCGAGGAGCAGCGCGAACGCGCTCTGCACCGAATCGACCAGCACCAGCTCGGCGGGGGAGAGCCCGGTGTCGACGACGAGGTAGACGCTGGTGACCAGCCACCACCCGTTGTGCAGCACGGCCGCATCCACGTCCCCCGGAGGAAGACCTGCTGCATGCGCCGATCCTCCCGGACCCCCGCCGCCGGCGTATTCAAGGCGCTGTGCGGGTGATTCAGATTCCTCTCACCTTCAGCAGTTCCGCGTCCGCGCGAACCAGGAACGGCGCGCGGTCCAGGACCGACAGCGCGGTCGCGGTGCCGATGTCGAACCACAACCCGATCAGCTCGAGGCGTCCCTGGTCCTCGGCCCGGCGGACCGACGGGAAGGTCCGCAGGTTCTCCAGTTGCAGGACGACGTTCGCGACCGACAGCTTGTCCGCGGCCGGCAACGTCGCGCCGGTCGCCGGATCGAGGACGTCGGGCAGCCCGACTGCCCGCCGGATCGACGGCTCCAGATGCCGCAACCAGCTTTCCAGCCCTGATCCTTCCGGTACGTCGGCAGCGAGCGCGGCGGCCGCGGCGCCGCAGCAGGAATGGCCGCAGACCACGATCGACGTCACGCCGAGGACGTCGACGGCGTACTCGATCGCGGCGTCGACCGAGCTGCTGTTCGATCCCTTCGGCGGTACGAGATTCCCGATGTTCCGCACGCAGAACTGGTCGCCGGGGCCGCTGGTGGTGATCATCGTCGGTACGATCCGCGAGTCCGCGCAGGTGATGAACAGGTGCACCGGCCGCTGCCCCTCGGCGGCGAGCTTCGCGAGCAGTGCCCGGATCGGGGCGTCGTCGAGTTGCTCCGCGACCCCGTCCCGGTGCACCTCGACCGAACCGCCGCGCGCGATGTGCCCGTTCCGCCAGTCCTCGATCGCCTCGAACGCGGCATGGTCGAGATGATCCACCCGCAGCTCGACCCGGACCGCCGCGCCGGCCGGGATCGTGCGCAACGTCCGCACCAGCGACGCGACCCCGAGGAACACGAGCGCGCCGCGGATCCGCACCGTCCACAGACCGTCCGCCTCGGTCGCGGTCACGGTCGCCCGCGCCAGGCGGTACAGCACCCGCGCCAGGGCGAGAACCAGACCGGCCAGCACGCCCTCGGCCAGTCCCAGTACGCCGACGCCGACGGCGGTCACGACGTACACGAGGAGTTCGTCGTGCCGGCGGAGCGTGCGGATGTGGGCGAGCTGCACCAGGCGCAGGCCGGTCACCAGCAGTACGCCGGCCAGCGCGGCCATCGGGATGAGCTCGAGCATCGCGCCCGCCGCGAGGACGAACGTGGCGATCCACAGGCCGTGCAGGATCGCGGACGCGCGGGTCCGCGCACCGGCCGCGACGTTGGTGGAGGAGCGCACGATCACCCCGGTGACCGGCATCCCGCCGAGGGCACCGGAGACCGCGTTAGCCGCGCCCTGGCCGATCAGTTCGCGATCGAGGTTGCTCCGGGCGCCGCGATGAAGCTTGTCGACGGCAACGGCCGACAGCAACGACTCGACGCTCGCGACGAGCGCGACCGTCAGGACGGCGGTGCCGATCTCGAGCGCCGTACCGTGCGGCATCCTGGGCAGGATCAGGCTCTGCAGCGGGTTGTCCGGCAGGTCGACCCGGGTCACGTGCGGCATCGCGACGGCGGCCAGTGCGGTCACGGCGACGACGGCGACGAGTGGTGCCGGAATCACCTTGATTCTGGGGATTCGCGGCCAGACCAGCACGATCGCGACCGTCAGTACGCCGACCGCGACCGAGTGGCCGTGATGGGTGACGAGTTGCGCGGGAAGCGCTGTCACGTTGGCGATCAGCGAGCTCTGGGCCGTGCCGCCGAGGACGACGTGCAACTGCTGGACGGCGATCGTCACGCCGATCCCGGCGAGCATGCCGTGCACGACGGCGGGGGACAGCGACAGTGCCAGGCGTCCGATCCGGGTGATACCGAGCAGGATCTGCAGCAGGCCGGCGGCGCAGGTGATGGCGGCGGTCGCGGCCCAGCCGAACTGGTGGACGAGGTCCGCGACGACCACGATGAGGCCGGCGGCCGGGCCGCTGACCTGGAGCGGGGAGCCACCGAGTGCTCCGGCGACGACTCCGCCGACCACCGCGGCCACCAGGCCGGCGATCAGCGGGGCGCCGGACGCGGCGGCGATTCCGAGGGAGAGGGGTACGGCGATCAGGAAGACGACGAGTGAAGCGGGTAGGTCGTGGTGCAGAAAGTCCTTCCAGGGCAGGCGTCCGCGGGCACTGGGAGGGGAGTGAGAAGTGGTCGGCACGAGGGGAGTCCTCCGGCGTCGGTGCTCAGGGCAATGGCTCGGGCATCAGGCGTCGAAACTAAGAGTGTCGATCTGGTGACTTATCGTACGGACCCGATCAAGCGCCGAACAGCGATCCGGCACAAATCGTTGCTCTGGGCGCCGAAGATGACGATCCTTCAGCCGCGCGTAGACTCGCCGCATGGAGCTGGAACTGGCCGGGAAGACCGCGGTGGTCACCGGAGCGAGCAAGGGCATCGGGCTGGCCTGCGTCGAGGCGCTGGCGCGCGAGGGCGTCGACGTGGTCGGCCTCTCCCGGGACGCCGGCAACCTGGCGAAGGCACAGGAGGCGCTGGCCGCGAAGGGGCTGAGCTTCCGGGTCGAGGCGGTCGATCTGACCGACGCCGGCGCGACCCGGGCCGCCTTCGAGCGGATCGGCGTACCGGACATCCTGATCAACTGCGCCGGCGCGGCCAGGCGGACGCCGGTCGACGAGCTGGACAGTACGGCGCTGCACGCCGCGATGGACGCCAAGTACTTCACGTACATGCACGCCACCGAGGCCGTGATCCGTGGGATGGCCGCGCGCGGCAGCGGCGCGGTCGTGAACGTCGTCGGCCAGGGCGGCCGCGCGGCGAACCCGCTGCACATCGGCGGCGGCGCGGCGAACGCGGCGCTGATGCTCGCCTCGGTCGGTTACGCGAAGGCGTATGCGGGCCAAGGCGTCCGGGTGAACGTGATCAACCCCGGTACGACGCGCACCGGCCGCGTCGACGAGGGCCTCGAGGCCGCCGTCCGCGCCACCGGCAAGCCGAAGGACGAGCTGCTCCAGGAGCTGGTCCGCGACATCCCGATGGGCCGCGTCGGCGAGCCCGAAGAGGTCGCCGACGTCGCACTCTTCCTGGCCTCCCCACGGGCGAGCTACGTAACCGCCTCGATCATCACGATGGACGGCGCCACCACCGCCGCCATCTGACGGGACGCGGGACCGGCCCTGGTGGTGCCGGTCCCGCGCGATCGGGGGGTTAGGTGGTGTCTGGCAGACACGACCTAGACGGTGATCCAGTCGATGTCGGCGATGTAGCCGTTCGGGTTGCTGATCTTGATGGAGTTGGAGCCGGCGGTCAGGTTCATCGGCAGGTAGGTGACCTGGGGCGTGCCCCAGTCGTTGTCGCCGAGGCCGCTGTAGTTGACCCAGTAGTTGCCGGATCCGTTGACCGTCAGCATGCTCTGCCGGCTGGTGTCGCCGTCGGTGTAGGCGATCTTCACCAGGTACGTACCGGTCTTCGGCACCGTGATTCCGTTCAGCGTCACCGTCGACCCGTACCCGATGTTGCCGATCTTCGCGCCGCCCGAGCAGAGCGTGCAGCCCGCGACGCTCGCATCGCCCGTCCGGGTACTGGTCGGCGCCTCCGCCTCGTACCGCACCGGTCCGCCCGCCGCCGGGGTCAGCATGGTCACCGGCGCACTGGCCTTGGAGGAGTTACCACCCTTCACGGTGAACGAGTACTGGGTCTGCGGCGACAGGCCGCTCACCACAGCAGTCGTACCCGAGCTGACGGCGACCTGCTTGCCGTTGGCAAACACCTTGTACGACGTCGCGCCGGCACTCGGCCGCCAGCTGAGGGACACCGTCGTACTGCCGACGTCAGTCGCGGTCAGGTTGGCCGGGATACGTCCGCCGTTCGGCCAGATCTTGTAGAGCTTCGAGCCGTGCGCGGGCAGCTCGGCGCTGACCGACCCGGAGACGTTGCGGGTGTTCCGGTCCGCCCAGACGTCGCGGACCGTGGCCTTGCCGTCGATGCCGAGCCGGTCGAAGTCGCCGGTCACCGTGGCGGGGGAGTCGGCCAGGTTGAACAGGGCGACCGTCGTACTGCCGTCGGCGTTCTGTGCGTACCAGACCTGCTGCAGCTGGTCCTGGTTCAGCGGGCGGGCCGGCGTACCGGACTGGTCGATCGCGATCACCTCGCGGTTCGTCAGCAGCTTCAGGCCGTACGCGTCCAGCTTGGTCAGGTCGTCACCGGCGAACAGCGGCGCCGAGTTGATCGCCCAGAACGTCATGTAGGACTGGCGTTCCGCGTCGGTCAGGCCGTCCATCGTGCCGACGCCGACGTTCAGCGCGTCGAGGTTGTTCCAGTGCCCCGGGCCGGCGTCGTCGATCCACTGCGAGACGTCCCACCAGCGCTGCTTCACCGAGCTGTCCCACTTGACGATCGTGTCGCAGTAGCACTCGACGTCGGTGTCGATCCGCCAGCCGTTCGAGTTCGCCTTCCAGACGTCGGCGTACCGGTGGCTGAGCGACCACGACAGGGTGTAGAGCATCGGCCGGCCGGCGTTCTGGACCGCGCGCGACCAGGCCTCGACGTCCGCCGTGTTGTTGTGGTTCGGGTCGTCCGGGGCGCCCTTCCACGAGCCCGGTCCGACGCCGTCCATCTTGATGAAGTCCACGCCCCAGGACGCGAACAGCTTCGCGATCGAGTCCGCGTACTTCTGCGCGCACGGGCTCGCGTAGTCGATCTTGTACGCCGCGTCCCATCCGTTCGTCTTCCGCAGGTCCGGGTAGACGATGTCGCGGGTGAAGCACCTGGGCGCGTCGTAGATCGGCGTGTTGCCGTCCCGGTACACGTCCGTACCGAGACCGACGGTGGTGTAGATCCCGAACTTCAGGCCGAGCTTGTGGAGGTCGTCGCCGACCGCCTTCATCCCGCGCGGGAAGCGCTTCGCCATCGCGACCGGACGGCCGTACTCGTCGCCGCCGTCCTGCCAGCCGGCGTCGACGTTGACGTATTCGTATCCGTACGGCTTGAGCTTGGTGGCCAGGGCGTTCGCCTGGATGAGGATGTTCTTCTCGCTGATGAAGCTGCCCGGGCCGTCGGGGTTGACGCCCGGGTAGTTGGTGGACTGCAGGCTCCAGCTGCTCCAGCCCAGGTAGGGCTTGGCTGCCGGCTGCGGGTAGATGAGTTTCTGGTCCTTGGCCGCGTCGGCCGGGGCGGTTGCGGCCGCTGCCGTCACCAGAGCGACGGCGGCCAGCAGAAGCGAAGTACGGCGTCTCGAATGCATGGGAGCTTCCTCCGGGGGAGGAGTGAGCGGACCCGGCCGAGCCTAGGGCCGTTTAATTTACGGAGTCAAGTATTCAGGTGCCGTGACTTGCTGTGACACGACTGCCATCGAACCTTGATCAACTTCGGTACCCCTCCAGGTCGTCGTACCAGCAGCAGGCCGGCTCGTGAGGATGCCGGCCGGATGCACGAGGGGGTTCCATCATCGTGAACAGAAGAAGGCTCGGCCGGACGGCGATCGCCGCGGCCGGGGCGGCCGGACTGGTCGCACTCGCAGCACTCGCAACAGGCGGCGCATCGGCGGCCACTGCATCCGGTACGGCGGCGCGCCCGGCGCTGAAGCTGGTCGCCGGGAGCATCGACGTGACGCTGGACAACTCGCCGGACTACGGCGTCGACCTCGACCTCGGGACGCACATGGTGGCCGGCAACGCGCCGGTGGAGATGCGGGCCACGCGCGCGTCGTACGCCTCGCAGGTGGTCGCGACGCAGTACGCCAACGGCAAGCCGGTCCGGCAGTTGCCGAAGGGGCTGGTCACGGACTTCTCCGGGCTGGGGAAGTTTCTGCACGTCACGGTCACCGACGCGAGCGGCAAGAAGGTGCTCGACAAGGACCAGACCGTCTGCCTGAACGGCGACGGCTCCCGGACCCGCCCGGACGCGCCGGCGACCTCGCCGTACCCGGGCGACTGTGCGGCGAACCCGTTCACCCAGGGCGCGGTGTGGGGCCTGCAGACCGGGTGGTCGGTGCACACCTACAGCGGTGACGCCGGTCCGGTACAGCTTGCCGTCGGCAAGTACAAGGCGGTCGTCACGGTGAACAAGGCGTACCGGGACTTCTTCAAGATCCCGGCGAGCGACGCCGCGGTGAAGCTGAACCTGACCATCCAGAAGGCGCAGAGCTGTGTCCGCGGCTGCTTCGGGACCAAGCAGCTGAAGGCGAAGTCGGTTGCGCCGAAGCCGAACGCCGCACGTCCGACGGGCAAGGCTGGGGTGCCGAAGGGGCCGAAGCCGGACCTCCGGGCCGTGCCTGCCTGGGGGATCGACGTCGCGCCGGGCGACGCGGGGACGCCGGACGCGAACAAGGACTTCCTGCAGTTCTCGGCGACCGTGTGGAACGCAGGTCCGTCGCCGTTGGTGCTGGACGGTTTCCGCCGCCAGGGCAAGGATCTGATGGACGCGTACCAGTACTTCTACGACGCGCACGGCAAGCAGGTCGGCTACCAGACCACCGGCACTCTGGAGTGGGACGGCCGTCCCGGCCACAACCACTGGCACTTCACCGACTTCGCGCGCTACAGCCTGCTGAACGCGAAGCAGACCGAGGTGGTGCGCAGCCAGAAGGAGGCGTTCTGCCTGGCCGCGACCGACGCGATCGACTACACGGTGAAGAACGCGAACTGGCACCCCTACAACACCGACCTGCACACCGCGTGCGGCGACCACAGCTCGCTCTCGGTCCGTGAGGTCCTGGACGTCGGCAACGGGGACACGTACGTCCAGAGCCTGCCCGGCCAGTCCTTCGACATCACCAACCTGGCGAACGGCACGTACTACGTCCAGGTGACCGCCAACCCGGAGCACCGGCTGTACGAGTCCAGCACCACCAACAACGTTGCCCTGCGCAAGGTCATCATCGGAGGCACGTTGCACCACCGCACCGTCAAGGTGCCCCCGGTCGGCGTCATCAACATCCCCTGATGCCGCCGTAGCCGGTCCGCTGATTCCTGGCGACCGGCGCTCGCGCCCCCGGCCATGATCCAGCCGGGGGCGCGAGTCGTTCTCAGCCTGCTCCAAGCAACGCGCCCCTATCTTTCGAAAGACACAAGGGAGGGCCGATGCGCCGAGGTTTCATCGCTGTCGTCGGGTCGTTGTCGATGATTGTGCTGGCGGGGTGTCAGGGCACACTTCGGGGCACACTTCAGGGCACACCTGCGCAGTCCGCGGACACCTCCATCCAGGTACCGCATGCGAAGCTGCGATCCGGTTCGGTGAACTGGGTCATCAAGGACTATCAGCTCGCCGGGCCGGCCGACCTCGCCGGCTACACCGATCACGTCAGCGTCCGCAGCGGCGAGCCGTTCAAGCTCTACGTCTCCTCGTCCGACGGCAGCTTCAGCGTCCACGCCTTCCGGCTCGGCTGGTACGGCGGAACCGGCGCGCGCCGGGTCTGGACCTCCCCCGTCGTACCGGGTGTGAAGCAGGGCCGCGCCGACGCTCAACCGCCTCCGCATGGTGACGACGAATTGGCGGCCGTCGCTCACGGTCCCGACCACAGGCTGGGTGCCGGGCGCGTACCTGCTGTTGCTGCGTGCCGCGAACGGCAAGGAGAAGTACGTGCCGATGGTGGTGCGTTCGGACTCGGCACGTAACGCGGTACTGATCGTCGATGCGGTCAACACCGAGGAGGCCTACAACGCGTGGGGTGGTTACTCGCTCTACCACGGGCCGCACGAGCAGCACGCCACCCGTTCGCTCGCGGTGACGTTCGACCGGCCGTACGACCTGAGTGGTGCGCGCGGGCTGATGAACTTCACGGCGCCGGTGATCCAGGAGGCGGAGCAGAGCGGCGTACGGCTGGCGTATGCGACCAGTGCGGACCTCGAGGCCGACCCGGGTCTGCTCGCCGGGGCGCGCGGGATCGTGTTCGGCGGGCACGACGAGTACTGGACGCTCGGGATGCGGAACGCCGTGACGAAGGCGCGCGACCACGGGACGAACCTGGCGTTCCTCGGCGCGAACTCCGTGTTCTGGCGGGTACGGTACGCGCCGAGCGGGCTCGGGCCGCGACGGGTGATGATCGGGTACAAGGACGCGAGCCTCGACCCGTTGAAGAACCAGCCGGGTACGACGGTGCGCTGGCGGAGTGCGCCGTACCCGGATCCGGAGAACAGCCTGACCGGCATGCTGTACGAGTGCTTCCCGGCGGTCGGGGCGTTCACCGTCCGCGACCCGGGGTTCTTCCTGTTCGCGGGCACCCGCGTCCGAGCGGGTACGGCGTACCCGGGGCTGATCGGTGACGAGGCGGACCGGGCCTACCCGATTCCCGGTACGCCGGCGAACCTGCAGGTGGTGGCGCACTCGCGGACGACCTGCGGGCGGCTGCACACGTACTCGGACGCGTCGTACTACACCGTGCCGTCCGGGGCCGGGGTGTTCGCCACCGGGTCGATCGAATGGGTCCGGGCGCTGGCGGGGCCGGACGCGAAGGCGGGCGTCGGACCGGCGGGGGTGGCTTTCGCGCGGGCCGTTACCCTGAACGTGTTCCGCTCGTTGGCAGGAGGACCGATGGGACGCAAGCATCCGGCCTCCGCGGACTTCGCGCGGTTGCACGAGTCACCGTCGACCACCAGTGGAACAGGCGGGCCGATCGGGAAGCCCGCCTCCCCGAAGGAGTTGCGATCCAAGGCGTGAAGCGCGGAGTACAACGGGGGTTGATGCTGGCTGCGGCAGTGCTCGTCCTGGCTGCCGGATGCAAGTCCGCTGCTCCGCAAGTGAAGAGCAACGGGGCGACACCGACGCCTTCGGTGGTGCCTTCGGTGACGTCTTCGGTGGCGCCGGGCGTCAGTGCGGTGGCGGAGAACTCGAAGGCCGGGACGACGGCCTGGAAGATCGACACCCAGCGGATCGCCGGGCCGATGGAGCTGGCCGGGTACGCCGATCACGTGAGCGTCCGCAGCGGGCAGTCCTTCCGGCTGTTCGTGACGTCGACCGCCGGGGCATTCACCGTGCGCGCGTTCCGGATCGGGTGGTACGGCGGGAGCGGCGGGCGGCTGGTCTGGACCTCGCCGTCCGTCCCGGGGCGTGCGCAGCCCGCGCCGACCGTACGGCCGTCCGATCACATGGTCAGCACGAAATGGGCGCCGTCGTTGACGGTGCCGACGACCGGATGGCCGGCCGGGGCGTACCTGTTACTGATGACGGCGGCGAACGGCAAGCAGAAGTACGTGCCGATCACGGTCCGCTCGGAGGCGACGCGCGATGCGGTCGTGGTCGTCGACGCGGTGAACACCTACCAGGCGTACAACCAGTGGGGTGGGTACTCCCTCTACAACGGGCCTGACAACTCGTTCGGGTCGCGCGCGCATCGCGTTACGTTCGACCGGCCGTACGAGGGGAACGGCGCGAAGACGCTGGTGCAGTCCGAGCTGCCGTTGATCCAGCTGGCTGAGCAGAGCGGCGTACGGCTCGCGTACCTGACCAGTGTCGACCTGGCGACCGATCCGAACGCGCTCGCCGGGGCTCGCGGGATGGTGTCGCTCGGGCACGACGAGTACTGGACCGTGGCGATGCGGGACGCCGTCACCAAGGCGCGGGACACCGGGACGAACGTCGCGTTCCTCGGCGCGAACGCCGAGTACTGGCGGGTGCGCTACGAGCCCAGCCCGCTCGGCGCGAACCGGGTCGTCGTCGGGTACAAGGACGCGAACCTCGATCCGGTGAAGAACCGACCGGACACCACCGCGAAGTGGCGGAGCAAGCCGTACCCGCGGCCGGAGAACTCGCTGACCGGGATGCTGTACGAGTGCTTCCCGGCCGTCGGGTCGTTCACCGTCCGCGATCCCGGGTTCTTCCTGTACGCCGGAACCGGCGCGGTCAAGGGCTCGAAGTACCCTGGGCTGCCCGCGACCGAGGTGGACCGGGCGTACCCGATCGCCGGTACGCCGAAGAACCTGCAGGTGGTGGCGCATTCGCCGGTGTCCTGCGGTCCGTCGATCCACACGTTCTCCGACGCGACGTACTACACGGTGCCGTCCGGCGCCGGGGTGTTCGCCGTGGGCTCGATGAACTGGGTCCCGTCCCTGCACGGCCCGAACTCGAAACACGCGCTGACGGCCCGGGAGGTCGCCTTCGCCCGCACCGTGACCCGGAACCTGATCCGCGGCATGGCGGCGGGTCCCCTCGGCCGCACCCACCCCGCCGTAGGAGACCTGGCCACCCTGGGCGCCCCGGCCTCCACCTCCACAGGCTCCGGCGGCTCTGTCGGCTGACCCTTCCAGCACAGCCCCCGCTGACTTTGAGCACCCACCAACCAGAAATCGTGGCGTAGAACGGTTGGTGGGTTCTCAAGGTTGGGCCCGGGGCAGGGCGCGGTGTGGAAGGCAGCGCGGCCCTGCCCCGGGAGTTCAGTGGTGTTGTGGGCGACGGCGGGTGCGTGCGGGGCGGAGGTGTGAGTCCGTGCGGGCGTGCTGCCTCCGGCCGAGGGTGAACGGGCGGGACGTGCGCGGCAGTGGTGGGCTCGTCGGGCTCGACAGGTGGATCTCGGACTGCTCGAGGTTGAGGCGGATCGGGACCTGGTGCCACGGAGACCGAGTACGAACGAGGACCAGGCGGAACTGGCCGTCCCGCCGCAGGCGCAGACCGATGGCGACGGTCGCGACTGCCGGGACCAATCCGGCGAGCAGCAGTGCCGAGCGAGCACCGAAGTGCTGAGCGAGGAACCCGACCGTCGGTCCACCGATCGCGCCGCCGCCGATGAAGACCAGGTTGTAGATCCCGGACACCCGCCCGCGCAGACCGTCCGGCGTGGTCAGCTGCACCATCGACTGCGCCGCGGTCAGGAACATCAGTGTCGCCATCCCCATCGACGCGAGCACCGGGATGAACGTCCACAGCGACGGCTGGATCGCCGCCAGTACCTCGGTGACCGTCAGCAGGCACGCGATCCCGATCAGGTTCCGCAAGCGGGTCGGCCGCACCCGCCGCGCCGAGAGCAAAGCCCCGGCCAGTGCCCCGAACGCGACCACCGAGTTCAGTACGCCGTACCCCGAAGCGCCGGTGTGGAACACCCGGTCGGCGAACGCGGTCAGCGTCACCGGCAGACTGATGCAGAACATCCCGTAGATCCCGACCAGCGCGATCGCCCACCGCACAGCCGTGTCGTGGAACGCGTACCGTACGCCGTCCCGCAGCCCGTCCCGGATCCGCATCCCGGCGCTCGCCTTCCGGGCGGCGTGGAACCCGGGCATCTCGCTCTCCCGCATCCGCAGCAGCGCGCTGATCGACGCGAAGAACGTCAGCCCGTTCAGCGCGAACGCCCAGCCGGCCCCGATCGTGCCGAGCAGTACGCCGCCCAGCGCCGGGCCGATCAGGCTGCCGAGCTGGAACGTCGACGAGACCATGCTGATCGCGTTCCGGACCGTGTCCCGGGGGACCAGCTCGGTGACGAACGACTGCCTCGTAGGATTGTCGACAGCGGTCGCGAGACCGAGGACGAACGCCATCGTGTAGACGTGCCAGACCTGGACGCTGCCGGTGAAGGCGGTCAGCGCGAGGACGCCGGCACAGGTCCCCATCGTGATCTGCGTGACCAGCAGGATCTTCCGCTTCGGGAAGCGGTCCGCGATCACGCCGCCGTACAGGCCGAGGACCAGCGTGGGGAGGAACTGCAGCGCGGTCGTGATGCCGACCGCGGTGGCGCTGCCGGTGAGCGTGAGCACCAGCCAGTCCTGGGCGATGCGCTGGATCCAGCCGCCGGTGGAGCTGACCAGCAGCCCGCTGACCAGGAGGCGGAAGTTGCGGACCCGCAGTGCGCTGAAGGTCTCCTTGAATCCGGGGCGGCGCGCCTGCGTCTCCCGGAGCTTGGTCGAGTCGGTGGGGCGGTGGAGGTGGAAGTCGGTGGACGGGACAGAACCGGTGGCCCGGGTGGTCAAGAGCGATCCCTACGCGTGGACTGGTCAGGGGAGGACACGTCCATCCTCACGGTTCACTACTGGATTCCCCCAGCGAATTACTCCTATTAGTCTTATAGCAAGCCGTAATGGGAGGTATATCGATGTACGACCCGGATCAGTTGCGCACGTTCCTGGCGGTCGCGCAGTCGCTGAGCTTCACGCAGGCGGCGGAGCGGCTGGGTATCCGGCAGCCGACGGTCAGCCAGCACGTACGCAAACTCGAGACGGCGGTCGGGCGGCCGCTGTTCGTCCGTGACACCCGTACTGTCACGCTGACTGCGGACGGCGAGGCGATGGCCGGCTTCGCGCGGACCATCCTGGCCGCCCACGAGGAGGCCGCCGGGTACTTCACCGGCTCCGAGCTCCGCGGCCGGCTGCGGTTCGGCGTCACCGACGACCTGGCGCTGACGCCGCTGCCGAAGATCCTCCGCGACTTCCGCCAGCTGTACCCGCGGATCGACCTGGAGTTGACCGTCGCGCAGAGCCCGAACCTGCTCCGCCGGGTCGAGTCCGGGCACCTCGACCTCGCCTACGTGAAGCACGGCGGCGGTGGCTACGAACCGAACGGACGGCTGGTACGCCGGGACTCGCTCGTCTGGGGCGGGATCTCGGGCACCCGGATCGCGCCGGACGGGCCGGTGCCGCTGGTCACGTACCAGGCGCCGTCGCTGAGCCGGTCGCTCGGTGTGCAGGCGATCGAGCAGGCCGGCCGGACCTGCCGGATCACCTGCATCGTCCGCGGCGTGAACGGCGTACTGGCGGCGGTCCGGGCCGGGCTCGGGATCGCGATCTTCGCCCGGTCGCTGATGCCCGCGGACCTGGTCGAGCCGCCGCCGAGCGCCGGGCTCCCGGAGCTGCCGCCGATCGACCTGGTCCTGATCACGAACCCGCGCGCGGCCAAGGAACCGGCCGAGGCTTTGACGGCGGCCATCCTGGGCAGCAACGCCCCTCTCAAGCCGGACACCACCTAGCCCACGCCCGGCTTCTCCACCAGGAGCAGGAGCACGACGGCGGTGGGTCGTCGGAGGAGCGTGTACCTGTCGCTGAAGGTCAGACGAGCGCGTGCCCGCGCAGTACGAGCGAAACGATGCTCACGGCAGCGATCGCGATCGTGACCAGGAACGGCGCGTTCCGCCACAGCAGGATGACCACGAGGAGCGCGGCAACGACCGCGAGCGCGACCCAGCCGACCACACCGATGGCGCCGGCCGGGGCGATCACCAGCAGCGCGGTGGCCGCCGCGAGCGGGAGCGGCGCGACCAGCCGGGCGTACCGGCCGAGCCGCTGCGGCCAGCCGCGAACTCCGGTGGCGAGGTCGTCGGCGAGATCCGGTACGACGTTTGCCAGGTGGGCACCGATCCCGAGCAGGGCACCGGCCGCGGTCGCCCACCACGGGGCCCACACCCGCGCGGTGCCGAGCGTCACGAACGAGGGCAGTCCGCCGAACGCGACGGCGTACGGGAGCCAGGAGATCACGGTCGACTTCAGGCCCAGGTTGTACGCCCAGGCGCAGGCGACGAACCCGAGATGAACCAGTCCGGCCGCGAATCCGTTCGCGAGAGAGACGGGGACGGTGATCACCAGCATGACGCCTGCACCGACCGCCAGCGTCCGGCGACTCACCAGTCCACGCACCACGGGCTTGTCCCGGCGGTTCACAATGGTGTCGCGGGCGGCATCTATCGCGTCGTTGCTCCAGCCGATCGAGAGGTGGCCGGTGAGGATCGTTGCTGCGACCAGGAGACACCCGGCCGGACTTCGCCCGGTCGACCACGCGACGGCCGTGACCAGCGCGGTGACGGCGACGGTCGGCCCCGGGTGGCACGCGAGAGCCAGACCTTTGACTACGGTCCTCACCGACGTAACGATGCCACGATGACCCGGATCGCAGCGGTCCGCCCCGCGCTGCCGCCGTACCGGTATCGGCAGTCAACCCTGACCGAGGCCTTCGCCGCGATGTGCCTCCCGGACGGGCGCGGTACGGCATTGTTGCGCCGGCTGCACGCGAACGCGGGCGTGTCGTACCGGCATCTCGCGCTGCCGCTGGAGCAGTACGCCGTACTCGACGACTTCGGCGCCGCCAACGACGCGTGGATCGCGACCGCCGTGGACCTCGGCGCGGAGGCCGTCGCAGGCGCGGTGAAGGACGCGGGGCTGACGCTGGACGACGTCGACGTACTGATGTTCACGACGGTGACCGGGGTGGCGGCGCCGTCGATCGACGCCCGGGTGGCGTTGCGGCTCGGGCTCCGGGAGGACGTGAAGCGGCTGCCGTTGTTCGGGCTGGGGTGCGTCGGGGGAGCGGCCGGGATCGCGCGGTTGCACGACTACCTGACCGCCTGGCCGTCGCACGTCGCCGTGCTGCTGTCCGTGGAGTTGTGCTCGTTGACGTTGCAGCGCGACGACGCCTCGCTGCCGAACCTGGTCGGCGGGGCGCTGTTCGGGGACGGCGCGGCGGCGGTGGTCCTGACCGGGTCCGACCATCCGGCCGCGGCGGGGCCGTCGGTGGTGGCGACGCGTTCGCGGCTGTACCCCGACTCGGAGCGGGTGATGGGGTGGGACGTCGGCGCGGGCGGTTTCCGGATCGTGCTCGGGGCGGACGTACCGGAGGTGGTCCGGACCTACCTGGGCGAGGACGTACGCGGGTTCCTCGGCGACTACGGGTTGAGCGTCGCGGACATCGGTACGTGGGTGAGCCATCCGGGCGGGCCGAAGGTACTCGAGGCGGTCGAGGAGACGCTGGAGCTGGCACCCGGGGCGCTGGAGCTGACGTGGAAGTCGCTCGATGCCGTGGGCAACTTGTCGTCGTCCTCGGTGCTGCATGTCCTCGGTGACACGATGCGCCTGGGTCCGTCCGGGCCTGGGATGCTGCTGGCGATGGGTCCTGGTTTCTGTTCCGAGCTCGTGTTGATGGAGTGGTGATGTACGGCTGGTACGTCGGATTGGTGCTGCTCGTCGCCGTTGAGCGCGTGGCAGAGCTCGTGGTGTCACTGCGGAACGCGCGCTGGAGCTTCGCCCGGGGCGGGGTGGAGGCGGGGCGGGGGCATTACCCGTTCATGGTCGCGTTGCACACGTTGTTGCTGGCGGCATGCTTGGTGGAGGCGGCACATCGCACGTTCGTGCCGTGGCTCGGGTGGACGATGTTCGCGGTGGTGCTGCTGGCGCAGGGGCTGCGGTGGTGGTGCATCACCGTGCTCGGGCATCAGTGGAACACGCGCGTGATCGTCGTACCGGGGTTGAAGCTGGTTGCCCGCGGCCCGTACCGCTGGTTGCGTCACCCGAACTACGTAGCCGTCGTAGCGGAAGGCATCGCGCTACCGCTCGTCCACACCGCGTGGCTCACCGCCCTGATCTTCACCGTGCTGAACATCCCCCTCCTGGCCGTCCGCATCCGCACAGAGGAAGCCGCGCTCAAGTCCACCCTGGTCCCGTGACCGGCCCCGAGCCACCTCGCCCGGACGTCGACCTGCTGGTGGCCGGCGCGGGGCCTGCCGGTGCGGCGACGGCCATCCGCGCGGCCCTCGCCGGGCTGTCGGTCGTGGTCGTCGAGCCCCGAACCACCCCGATCGACAAAGCCTGCGGCGAAGGCATCGCCCACAGCGCCGTCGCCTACCTCACCCGCCTGGGCGTAGACCTCCCCGGCCGCCCGTTCCACGGCATCCGCTACCTGGACAGCACCCACTCGGTAGACGCCAGATTCACCCGAGGCCCCGGCCTAGGAGTACGCCGTACCACGCTCCAAGCAGCCCTCATGTCCCGCCTGACCGCCCTCAACATCCCCGTCCTCCCCACCCGAGTGGGCCTGATCACCCAAACCCCCACCACAGTCACCGCCGCCGGCCTGACCGCCCACTACCTAGCCGCCGCCGACGGCCTCCACTCCCCAACCCGCCGCCAACTCGGCGTCTGTGCAGGTAAGCCAGGTGAGGTACGGCGCGGACTGCGGCAGCACTTCTCCGTTGCGCCCTGGACGGACCTGGTGGAGGTCTACTGGTCGCGGCTGGGGGAGGCGTACGTGACCCCCGTGGCAGACGACCTCGTGGGTGTCGCCGTGCTCACCTCCGCGCGCGGCACCTTCGACTCGCACCTGGACGCGTTCCCCGCGCTGAAACGCCGTCTCCGCAACGCCCGACCAGCAACGGCCGTCCTCGGCGCCGGCCCCCTCCGCCAACACGTCCGCTCCCGCACCGCCGGCCGCGTACTACTGGTAGGCGACGCCGCCGGGTACGTCGACGCGCTCACCGGCGAAGGCATCGCAGTAGCCCTCCGCACCTCCGCCGAACTGGTCGACTGCATCCGCGCCGACCGCCCCCAGGACTACGACGCCGCCTACCGCCGCGTCTCCTGGGAGTGCCGCCTGCTCACCGCATCGTTGCTCTGGGCCCGCAACCGCCGCCTGCTCGCCCCACACATCGTGCCGGCCGCCGCCCGCCTCCCAGCCGTCTACCGGACCATCGTCAACCGGTTGTCCTAGGCAACGTGCGGACATGCCGAAGGCCCGGCGGTCGCTCAGACAATCGCCGGGCCTACGGGTGGGCCGAGCCTCCTGGTGAAAGGTTCGGACCGGCAACCTTTCCGGCCTCCTGGTGAAAGGCCGGACCGGCTGACAAGGAAGACTCTGTCAGCCGGATGTTGCCCAGCAGTTGCCGGAATGTGAAGCCTTGTTACACAGCCCTGTGGCGAACATCTCAGTGCCCGTTCAATGCTCGGTCCGTACGGCGGCAATCTGCAACTGCAAGGCCAGCCGCTCCCGCGGATCCGAGAGATCCAGCTCCGCAATCTCCCCGATCCGCTTCATCCGATGCCGCAATGTATTCGTGTGCAGGTGCAGCTCCCGCGCCGCCCGCTGCGGCTGCCCCGGAAACTCCAGCCACGCCTGCAACGTCTCGACATACCCCGTGTCGTGCTCGATGTCGTGCCGCAGCAACGTCGCCAGCGGACCATCCATCTTGGTGGTATCAAGCGACGTCACCGCCCGATGCACGGTCAGCACGTGCCACGCCTCTTCCACCCGCAACGCCGGCCCCGGCGCGACCCCTCGCCGTACCAGGCCCAGCAACTCAACCGCCTCAGCACGTGAACTCGGCAAATCCGCCGGCCCCCGCGCAGGCCCTCCCGCAGCGGCATACGTTCCAGGCGAGTCGACCACCAGCTTCTGCAGCCAGTTCCACGACCCAGGCCCGTCCGCGTCCGTGACAACCGCCAGCACGGTCCCGTCCAGATCAGCCAGCTGCGGCTCACTCCACCCGTGCCGACGCCCTGTCGACTCCCAGAGGTCCAGCTGCTGCGGTACGTCGTACCCGTCCGGGGACCCCAGCGCCACCACCCGCCACGGCTGTCGCGGCAGCCGTACGTCGACCGGGTTGTCCGGCGAGAACTGCCGCAGCACCGTCCGCAGCCGGTCAATCGCGCTCCTGCGCGCTACGTCGGCCTGTGCCCGCAGCCGCAGGAGGTGCAACGCCAGCACCGACGCGGCATTGCTGAGCTCAGTAGTGACCGCCTCACTCACCGGACCGTCCACAACAGCCCAGATAGACCCCAGCCACTCACCACCAGCCCGCACAGGTACGACGAGCCGCGGGCGGATCCCGTTAGGCCCGTCAGGTACCAAGAACGGCTCACTGGACCGTGCCAGCCGCCGAAAGATGCCCCGGGCCCGGAAATGCGCGATGACCTCCTGCGGCACCCGACGGCCGACAATCGTGGACACCCGGGTCGGGTCGGTGAAGTCCTGCCCGGACGAGTACGCCAGTACGCGCGACTGGTTGTCCTCGATCGTCACAGGTGCGTCGACGATCGCAGCAGCCGCGTCAGCCAGTGCGAACAGCTCCTGGTGTACGCCGGCATCACCAGCGGTAGGGGAGTCCGGTGCGGCGGCTCTGTCGAGCACGCCACGCAGCAGCCACACCACGTGTGCCCAGGTGACGCTCGGCTGCAGTGCTACCAGTGCCATGGCCTCCCGCTCCGCCGCGGCGACAACAGCCGGCTCGTGCGCCAACGCCGTACGCAGAACCACTCCTGACGCGTGCCCGGCCGCACAGCGCTCAACGAGCTCCACGGCGTCCTCTGCGTCGCGTAGACCGAGTCCCAGCACCAGGTCGCCCGGCTGGCCGGTCGCAGGCTCCTGCGGGTCGGCCAGGAACACGTCCCGTACCTCGCTGTCGCCCTTGCCGGGTACCACGACCTCGAACAGCGCTGGGCCGACGGCGACGATCAGATCGGACGAGGAGATCATGAAGGTATTGTGCGGGTTATTGTGCGATGAGCACAGTCATTCGTACCGCTAATGGTGTGATCGCACCATGACAGGTGCTGGTTGCGGCCGCACCATCGATACATGACCACAGCTGGTTCCACTCACCTCGTCCCGGATCGCGTCGCCGTCGTCGGCGCGGGCATGGTCGGCCTGGCGACCGCCTGGTTCCTCCAGGAGGCCGGCGTCGAGGTGACCGTGCTCGACCGTGAGGGCGTCGCCGCCGGCGCGTCCTGGGGCAACGCCGGCTGGCTGACCCCGGGCCTGGCCACGCCGCTGCCGGAACCGGCGGTCCTCAAGTACGGCGTCCGTGCGGTGCTGAGCCCTGCCTCACCGGTGTATGTCCCGCCGACCGCGAGCCCGCGGCTCCTCAAGTTCCTCACCCGCTTCGCTCGCAACAGCACCGCCGGACGCTGGAAGACCGCGATGGACGCGCTGGTCCCGATCAACCGGCAGTCGCTGGCCGCGTTCGACTTCCTGGCCGACGCCGGTGTCCAGGCGCAGACCCACGAGGCCAAGTCGTTCCTGGCCGCGTACCGGACGGTCGAGGAGCGCAAGGTGCTGCTCGAGGAGATCGAGCAGATCCACGCCGCCGGCCAGGGCATCGAGTTCGAGGCGATCAGCGGCGACGACGCCCGCGAGATCGAGCCCTCGCTGTCCGACGCGATCGGCGCCGCGATCCGGCTGCACGGTCAGCGCTTCATCAACCCGGGCGAGTACGTGAACCTGCTCGCCGACTCGGTGCTGGCCCGCGGCGGCCAGATCATCAGCGGCGTGGTGGTGAAGGACATCGTCGACGAGATCCGCGGCGTCCGGCTGATCACCGCCGACGGCGAGACCGACCCGTTCGACGCGGTCGTGATGGCGACCGGCGCGTGGCTGACCGACCTCGCGCGGCAGTTCGGCGTCCGGACCGTCGTACAGGCGGGTCGTGGGTACAGCTTCAGCGTGCCGATGGCGCACGTACCGGCCGGCCCGGTGTACTTCCCGGCGCAGCGGATCGCCTGCACGCCGCTCGGCGACCGGCTCCGGGTGGCCGGGATGATGGAGTTCCGCAAGCCCGAGGCGAAGCTCGACCCGCGCCGGATCGACGCGATCGTCGACGCCGCCCGGCCGCTGCTGCGGGACGCCGACCTGGACGCGCGGACCTTCGAGTGGGTCGGCCCGCGGCCCTGCACGCCCGACGGCCTGCCGCTGATCGGTGCGACCGCCTCGCCGCGGGTGTTCGCCGCCGGTGGGCACGGCATGTGGGGTATCACGCTCGGCCCGATCACCGGCCGGCTCCTGGCCGAAACCATCACCACCGGCCGTACTCCGGAGGAGCTGCGCCCCTTCAACCCACTGCGTTGACTGCCTGGAGGGGTCCCAACGACGTGGCCCCTCCGTCCTGCTGACCGTCACCTCGAGCAGCCTCGGTGAGCCTCGTCAGGGCAGCGCCTCATCTGCCCACACCTCCACCGGCCACCACACCGCCGCTCCGGTCAGCCCCAAGAGCGGGCCCTGGCGACTTTCTCCTGCCCAGGGCCCGCTCTTTCTCTTTCTGCCGGTGACCCATGCGATCGTTCCGGCAGGCCCAACACCCCGCGCTGGCCGAGGTCCGCAGCCTGGAGCTCGTGTGTCTGCTGGAGCTGGTGACGTTCTACCGGCGCTGGGCTTCACGGACCAGGTCTGATGCGGCGTACCGGGGGATGTGTGCCTGACCGGCTGACGTGTTGCCGAGTGGGGGAGGGGCGGGCAGGATCGGCTGAACGTGCCGGCGACGTACGGAGGCTCTTGGCTGATGAACGGAACGTCTGCTCCTGAACCGCCTGGGTGGGCGGTGAAGGCCCGGCCGGTGGTGGATGTCGCGGGGCGGATCCTGTGTCTGGTGCTCGGCGGCGCGCTGGTGGTCGCCGGTCTCGTCGGGCTGTTCACCGGCGTCGGCGAAGGGCACTGGTGACGGTCCTCGCGGCCGGCCTGCTGCTGATCGTCATGCCGTCGATCGTCGACCGGATCCGCACGCTGAAGCTCGGGCAGTTCGAGGTGGACCTACTGCGTCAGATGGCAGCGTCCGCGAAGAAGACCGCCGACACCCTCGAGCGGCTCGGCATGCGCCAGGAGCTCTCGGCGTACGCGACCATCTACACCGAGCTCCGCGAGTCCGACCTGACCGCACTCCGCGGCCAGATCCTCGATCAGATCCTGCAACGGGTCGCGAACGCTGCCGCCGTGGAGAAGTTCGACAAGGACGAGGTCGCCGACCTGTTCCGGACCGGCTCACCCCCGAGGAGCGCCACCAGCTGCTGGCGGCCCTCGACCACAACCCGCAGCTGCAGGTAGGCCCGGACCGGATCGCCATGGCACAACAGATCCGGGAGCTCGGTGCGAACTCCCGGATCGGTTGAAGTGCCTCAGTGCGTGTGCGGCTCGGCCCCGTGCTCCGCCTCGTGGGCGGCGACCTGCGCCTTGACCTCGTCCATGTCGACCGCACGCAGCTGGCCGATCAGGTCCTCCAGGCTGGCCGCCGGCAGCGCACCGGCCTGCGAGTACAGGACGACGCCGTCGCGAACCGCCATCAAGGTCGGGATGGAGCTGATCTGGAAGGCCTGCGCCAGCTCACCCTGCGCCTCGGTGTCGACCTTGCCGAACGTGATGTCCGCGTGCTGCTCGGACGACTTCTCGAACACCGGTCCGAACATCTTGCACGGGCCACACCACTCGGCCCAGAAATCCACCAGCACGAGACCGTCGCCACCGACCACCTCGTTGAAGTTGTCCTGGGTCAGCTCGACCGTTGCCACTACGACCTCCGAAAGTAGATGAGTACGCCGTAGTCAACACCGATCGCCCCGCGACTTGTTCCCGCCCCCCGGCGCCGGGCGCACGCCGATCTCGTACGGCGTACGACCTGACCGGAATGCGGAGTCTCGAATGTGACCTGGGCCACGTTGTCAGCCGTTTGTCAGATCGGCATGTCCACGAAAGGTGACGCGTAGTCCTGCACCTCGCCGAGGATCGAGGCGGCGGCCTCCGGGGTCAGCTCGGCGCGCTCGCGCTCCGCGACGATCATCTGCCGCAGCAACCGGGTCTCGCCGGCGGTCGCCAGGCCGGTGATCTCCGGGTGGCCGTTCAGCAGCCAGGCGGTGGCGGCGGTGATGTAGCGCTGCTCGTCGAACGGCCGGTACCAGGTGTCGTACGCCTTCTGCTCGCCGTCGGCCCAGTTCCGCCGGGCGATCATCTTGATCGTCATCAGCGCCGCGTCGGACGCCTTCACAGCCTCGACCAGGGCCGCGTAGTCGGCGGCGTACCGCGGATCCGTCGACAGCTTGTAGTTCAGCGGTGTCAGCACGCTGTCGAAGTCGAACCGGCGCAGGCCCTCGGTGTGCACCGACGGTGCCTGCGCGGTATGGCCGGTGATCCCGATGGCGCGCACCATGCCCTCGTCCTTGGCCCGGATCGCGGCCTCGAGCGAGCCGCCCTTGCCGGTGACCAGATCGAGGTTCTCCAGGTCGCAGACCGCGTGCATCTGGATGAGGTCCACGTGATCGGTCTGCAGCCGCTCGAGCGACCGGTTGATCTCGCTCCAGGCCTCCTCGAAGGTCCGTCGGCCGGTCTTGGTGGCGAGGAAGATCCGGTCCCGGATCTCCGGCATCCGGGGGCCGAGGCGGAGCTCGGCCTCGCCGTAGTCCGCGGCCACGTCGAAGTGGTTGAGACCGGCGTCGAGAGCTTCCTGGATCGAGGCGTCGGCGCGGTCCTGGTCGACGCCGCCGAGGGAGGCTGCGCCGTAGATGAGTACCGAGCTCTGGTGGCCGAGTCTGCCCAGCCGGCGAGTTTCCATCCTGGTCCTCCAGGGGGTAGCAGGGAACACAGTCGACCTTATGCCCGGACAGGCTGTCGGCAAGCGGTTGTCCACAGCCGACTTTGACCCCCCCCTCCACGGGAGAGTTTTCCACAGCCGAGTCGCCGGATCGGTTACTATCTGTGATCATATGGTGCGTTCTTCTACCATGGTGTTCGCACGGATTTTCGAACCTGTCCGCGGCGTGTGGCATGGTGTGCGCTGCCCGGCCGACCCGAGCGGGCATGAGAGAGGAGCTATGACGACGGTACCGAAGGTGTCACGCTTGGCCGGTATGAGCCAGGGTGAGGGTGGCACTGCCCGCATGTGGGGTAACAGTATGGCTGCGGGGAGCGATGGACCATCCGGATCCTGGTCTCGGGTCTCCCGGAGGACGGTTGCGTGCCGTATTCTCCCGGCTACTGTCCGCGTAACTGCTGTCTGAGGGGCGGGTAGGGATGAGTTGGTGGCGAACGTTGCTCAATCTGCCGCCAAAAGGTGAGCACTGGTCGGACCAGCGCCGGGCGAAGAAACCCGGCAAGGGCCGCCCGCAGAGTACCGCGCCGGAGTGGTGGGCCCACCCCGGCGGGCCGGTGTCCCCTACCCCTCGGCAGGCACAGGGGGTGGCCGCGCAGTACTCCGCTCCGCAGAACCAGACCCCACAGACCTCAGGTCCGCCGAACGGTGGCGTCATGGCACCTCCCCGGCGCCCGGGCGGCAGGACGCCGGACGCCGGGCCGCAGGAGCCGGGACCGCGTCCGCCCGAGCGTTTGAAACAGCGTTCCCCGCACGGTGCACACGCCGCACCCGGCGCCCCGGCCCGCGAGGTCCTGGCACCGGGACAGACCCCGTGGTCGACCGAGCCCGAGTCGTCGTTCTCCACCTGGGCGCGACGGTTCTTCCGCGGCCTCGTGGTCGTCGTACTGCTGCTGGCCGCGATCAGCGGGATCCGCTCCTGGATCTCCCCGAACCGGACGCCCCAGACGGTGGTCAGCAGTCAGAGCACCTTCCCGGCCGACGAGGCCCGCGCGGTCGCGACCCGGTACGCCGTGGCCTACCTGACGTGGGACGAGAACAACCCCGACGCCCGCCCGGCCCAGGTCGGACTCGACCTCGCGTCCGGGCTGGACACCGGTGCCGGCTGGAACGGCCGCGGCAAGCAGACCGCCGACGTCGCGTACCCGGGGCAGGTCACGCCGGATCCGAACGGCCTCACCGCCGCGGTCGACGTCCGGGTCCGGGTGCACACGTTCACCCGGCAGGGCAGCAACGCGTTCACTGCCGGCCCGGTCGTCTGGGACCGGTTGTCGGTGCCGGTCGTGCGGACCCCGGCCCGGGTGGTGGTCAGCGGGCCGCCCACGTTCGTACCGGACGAGCGCGCGCCGCTGCCGGCCAACATGCCGGGCGCCGGCAAGCCGGACGACGACCTGACCGCGGCGACCGAGAAGGACGCGGAGGCGTTCTTCGCTGCGTACGCCGAGTCGGACAACAAGGTGTCCGCGGTGACCGCGCCCGGCTCGACCATCCGCAGCCTGAACGGTGCGGTGAAGTTCGGCCAACTCAAGGATTGGCAGGTGTACGCCGGTAACGACGACGTGCGGCAGGCGACCGCGGCCGTCACCTGGAACGGGGTGGGCGATACCACGCTGGACCAGACGTACACGCTCACGCTGAGGCGTACTGTCGCCACGGACGGAGCACAGCGATGGCAAGTGGCTGCCGTCGGATGAATCCAGCGACTGGCCATCGGATGACCGAGGCAACAAGGGAGACACCGCAATGATGACGCACGAACTGGCTGCGAGCGTGGTTCAGCTTGCCGTGCCCATGGCCAACCCCAACGTCCCGACCGGTGCCAACTTCAAGGACTGGGTCCTGGTCATCGCGGGCAACATCTTCATCGCCATCCTGGTGCTGCGGGCCATCGGCCACTACTTCAAGCGCGAGTGGGGCGAGCTGTTCGGCCACATCGCGGCCGGGGTGCTGGTCGGCGGCCTGATCTACGCCAACAACCAGACCATCAACGTGCTCAAGGGTTTCTGGGGACTCCTGTCCGGGGGTAATTGATGCGCGTCGGCCGTACCCTCACCCACCACTTCGAGATCGAGACCCGGCAGTACGACCTGCTCGGGATCGACCTCGGCGAAGGCGCGCGCCGCCGGATGATCATCTTCGGCACGGTGGTCATCGTGCTCTGGGTGGCGCTGCTGTTCCCGTTCATCGGCGTACCGCACAAGCCCACCGTCAGCCTGTACGTCGTGCCGCCGTTCGTGATCACCGCGTTCGGCTGGCGGCCGGGGAAGTTCCACGAACGCCGCCGCCGCGTCACCGAGTGGGCCCTGGCCGTCCGGTACGCCTTGCGTGCGCACCGGCCGATCATCGGACTCGGTGCCCGGGCCGCGGACAAGTCGGAGTACCTGCCCTGGCGGGAGCGGATGTCGACCCGGAAGGTCGCCGACCTGGCGAAGGCCCGGGTCACGCCGGAGTGGGAGCGGGAGGTCGTGGTGGAGGTCGATCCAATGGTCCGCGCGGGGGCGGACATCACGGTCAACCAGCGGGCCCGCCTGCTGGGAGCCGAACACGTACAACGGGTGAGTCGCAGGACGTCGTCAGGAAGAGGCCTGGATGAAGATCGCTGACAAGCTCCTGAACCTGGTGGGGGTCGGTCGCGAGCGCGGCCTGCCACCGCCACGCCTGGTCGCCATCGCGGATGGCCTGCTGGTCACCGAACGCAGCGCCGAGGCGTGGTTCCTGATCTCGGTGGCGAACACCGACCTGGCCACCGAGGCCGAGCAGGACGCCGCCCTGGACGCCGCGGTCAGCGCGGCCGCGACCACCCTCGGCGACCGGCTCAGCCACCTGAAGGTGGTCTGGGGCCGTTCGACCGGCCAGGACTACATCGACTCGGTGGCCGGCCACTACCGGCTCGGCGACCACGAGTCGTGGGCGCAGACCCGGGCCGACCGGATCGACGAGATGCGGATGCCGGAGCGGTACGTCGCGCTCGGCGTGCACCTGAGCGACCGCGACCCGCGGGCGACCGCCCAGGTTCGGGGTTCGATCAGCGACGCCCTCGGTACGACGTCGTGGCGGGTGAGCGCGCGCGAGCTCGCACACCTGGACGAGCGGGTGCGCAAGCTCGCTCGTCAGCTCGGCTCGACCGTCTGGCGCGCACACACCGCGCCCGCCGAGGTGATCTCCTGGCTGATCAGCCGCGAGATGCACCGTGGCGCGGTCGCGGCGCCCCGGCGCGGCCTGATCACCGGCGCCTCGCTGGCCCGGCTGACGTCCGGCCGCGTGGTCCCGTACACCGACCACCTGCGGATCTACGACACCCGCGGCCAGATCGCGGCGTACACGACCGTGCTGGCGATGACCGACTTCCCGGAGGAGCTCGAGACGCCGGGTGCGGGGGAGTGGCTGCGGACGCTGTCCGAGATCAAGGCGATCGACGACGAGGGCGACGAGATCGACGTCACGGTCGAGGCCTCGGTCCGGTTCCGGGTGCTGACCAAGAAGACCGCGCGGAACCTGGTCGACGAGACCCGGAAGAGCGCGAAGGAACAGCGCCGCTCGGCCGCGAAGGGTACGGCGGAGGAGACCGCCGACGAGATCGTCGAGACCGAGCGCGTGATGCGTGAGGTCAAGCGCGACATCAACCGCAGCGGCCTGACCCTGGTCGAGGACCACCCACGCCTGCTGGTCAGCGCCGACACCCGCGAGGACCTCGAGGCGTACGTCGACGCGGTCATCGCGCACTACGCGGACCGCGGCATCACGGTCGCGGCCGGTGCCGACGAACAGCGCGACCTGTGGCTCGAGTCGCTGCCCGGCGACCAGCTGCGGGTGCCGGACCTCGGGCACGTCCGGGAGTCGACGGCGTTCTTCGGGTCCTGGTTCTGGGGCGGTGCGTCGATCGGCGACGCGACCGGCCCGGCGATCGGGTACCTGACCGGTTCCACGCCCGGCCTGGTGCGGTTCGACGCGGCCGCCGGCTCGGCCCTCGGTGACGCCACCACGACGCTGTTCCTCGGCCGTTCCGGTCGAGGAAAGACGACGGCCGCGATGCTCGGCGGCCTCGACTCGGCGTTCGCCGGTGCCTGGGTGCCGCTGCTCGACCTGAAGGGCGACGCCGCGGGCGTGTCCGCGGTCGCCGCCGAGTACGGCGTACCGACTGCCCTCATCGAGATCACCGCCCAGTTCTCCGGCGCCGCGGACCTGCTGCGGGTGCTGCCCGTGGACGACGCGTTGCTGCAGGCGCCGTCGCAGCTCATGCTTCTGCTGCCGCCGCATCTGCGTGGCCCGGCGGAGGCGCCGGTCATGGCCGCCACCCGCGCCGAGATCCAGTCGCCCGATCCGTCCTCGTGGGGCGTCATCCAGCGGCTGTGCGCCGCCGACTCCGAGACCGTGCGCACGGTCGGCTTCGCCCTCCGCGACCTGGTCGAGACCGGCCTCGGCTCGGTCGTCGCCGGCCCACCGTCCGGCCTCTCGTCCCTCACCACGAACCCCGGCCTCTGGGTCGTCCAGATGCCGGGCCTGACGCTCCCGTCACCTGAGTCGGCACCGGAGTCCTGGTCCCCGATCGAACGCGTCGGCATGGCCTGCCTCCGCGGCTGCCTCGCCTGGATGATCCGCACCACCGGCCGCCGCGAGTTCCGCGGCCGCTCGAAGGTCGTGATCGTCCCCGAGGTCCACCTGCTGACCAAGACCCCCGACGGCGCCTCGTTCCTCGACTACATCGCCCGCGTCGGCCGCGCCCTCGGCGCGTCCCTCGTCCTGGACACCCAGGACCCGGCCAGCATTTTGAAGCTGCCCGGCCTGGTCGAGCAGATCACCACCCTGTTCGCCTTCAGCCTCCGCTCCCGCGAACAGGTCGACTCCCTCCTCGAACTCCTCGGCCGCCCCCAAACGGCCCCGTACCAAACCCTCGTCCGAGGCATCAACACCGCCGCCAACGGCAAATCCATCCGCCACGGCCACTGCATCATGCGCGACCGCTGGGACGAAGTAGCCACCGTCCAGATCGACATCCCCAGCCAACAAGTAGCCACCCTCCTCCGCACCACCCCCGAATCCGAACACGCCCTCGAAACCACCGCTCCGGTTGCACCGATCGACGAACCGGACCCGTTCGCAGACGACCAGGACTTCCACGACGAGGTCGTGGACTCGCCTTTGGAACCTGCAGCTACAGCACAGGCTGAGCCCCACCGCCAGGTCATGGAGTCGCAGACGCCGACTGCACCGGCGCAGCCTGCGCACGCACAGCCTGCGCTCTCCACTCCGTCGCCTTCTCAGGCCAACCCGACACCGGCTCGGGCCGCTGCCTCCGGGACTGTGACGACATCCTCAGCTGGCAACGCTGCAATCCAGGACCGCACTGCACACGCAAGGCCGCAGGAAGCAGCACAAGCAGCACCGCAGGAAGCAATCAGCGCGCCGCCGACGGCGCCATCAGCAACTAGTGCTGCGGTGGCCCAGCAGAATGGCCACCCGTCGGCCCCCGCCGTGGATGAGCGCCACCACACACTGCGCTACGAGTCGCCGATCGGCCCCGATGAGGTCTACGACCAGGAGGCCGACGAGGGCCGCCTACAACGAGGCGATGTACCCCGCCTACGACGCCGCCGAATCGACTCCCAACGGCTCAGACCAAACAAAGTCACCGAGCGGCAAGGAGCACGTCGCATGAAATGGCAGCGCCGCACCCGAACGGCGCTCACCATCCTGGCTATCTCGTTGATCGTGACCACCCAGGTTGCGCTTGCCGCCGATGCCAAACCTACGAACCCGACCGGGTTCGGAGACTTGCTGCCGACGCCTGATCTGACACACGGCGACACTCGCACATTGTTCGAGCAGTACAGCCCGATGGCCTACACGCTTGATTTCGAGGGCAGCTTCAGCGATCCGTTCAGGCCGGTTTTCAATTCATTCGCGCAGATATTGATGATGTACGTGGTGGCCGCGACACGAGCGGCCATTGCAATTGGCTGGTGGCTCTTCTCCTTCACTGATATCCGCCCGCTCGTCGATTCGACATCGCAGGCGATCGGCGGTGTAAGCACGCAATTGGTTGGTTGGCTTCTTCCTTCTGCTCTTGCCCTCGGTGCGATCGCGGCATATGTCCAGCGACGGTCCAGCGGAACCGCAATGGGGCAGCTCGTTTGGGTCTTCGCGGCTGGTTTGCTTGCGATCAGCCTGGCGGTTGGGCCCATGACTTGGCTGAAGGGCGTCGACGGCGCGCGTCAGGTTGGAGCTGAGACTGTCATGGGCGCGTCGGGCAAGGTTGTCGGAACGACTCTCAAAACGCCATTCGAAATGCCAGAACCAGCATTTCCGGGCAGTTCGCGAGATACAATGCTGCGGAAATCGGGCGATGCGGCGTGGCGTGGCTTCGCGGTAATACCGTGGTGTATTGCGGAATTTGGCTCGCTTGAAGCGTGTCAACGATACGGTAAAGGTATGCTCGACACCGGAATTGACTCGAGCAAACGTATGGACTACATCAAGAACAATGTTGCCAAGGCTGAGGGGGGCGGCGACGCGCCGACCGTCAAGTGGGCGAAGGGTGAGAATCCGTTCGGTCGGCTTGGGGTCCTGATCATTGCCGCAGTGGCAGCCACATTGTTCGCATTCCTCAACATAGGGCTGGCGGCAACGGCGCTCATGGCATTCGTGGGCTGCCTGGTGATGCTGGTTGTCGGAGTCGTCTTCGCGTGTTTGTTCATCGTGCCAGGTCGGGCTCGACAGTGGGGTATGAACTGGCTTGAGGCGTTGCTCGGTCTTGTGCTGCAGTCGGTCGCGGCAATGCTGGTCTTCGGGGTCTCCTTGTCGCTCTTGACCGCGGTCTTCAGTCTGAGCCAGACGCTTGGCTGGCTCCCAGTGACTGGGCTCGCCCTGGTCGTGCTGATTGCGGCATTCCGCCTCCGGCGGCTACTCGAATCGCTCACCACCATGATGCGACCGGGTGTCGGAAGCATGCTGATGGGGTCGTATGCGCGGCGTGGCGCCGTCCAGGCGGTCAGACGGGTCATGAGTGTGATGAGAAGCAGAGGCTCCGCGCCAACCGTTGCTGACCGTCAGTCGGAGCGGCCGCGCGGAAGTTCGCAGTCCGGCGAAGGTGCCACGAGCGAACGTATCGAGAAGAGTCGCATCTTCCGGACGGCGCCGACCCCTGGAGGCGAGAAGTCGCAGGGGCAGTTGGACGACGACCGCGATCGTGGGTCGTCAGCCGCGAACAGGCGAGTTGATCCCCGCCGCCCGGGTGTCGGCGCAGCCGCAGGCGCGACTGCAGCGACCTTGGCGGCAGGTGTGAGGAAACGAGGGAATGGGCCTGGTCCTGGACGCCGCAGCACGGGTTCGTCGCCGGTTGGTGGATCTGCTCGCGCTACGGAGTCGCGTACCGTGTATCGAGGCGGTACACCTGAGCAGACGAAGCGAGGTCCGGGCGCGCCGACGAACTCGACTGAGCGAAGTTCTGGCCGCCACGTCAAGCCGTCTACGGCCGCAGCCCAACTCCGGCAGGCTACGTATGAGCCTCGCCGGCACGTGCACTCGGCGAGTCTGCGCGATGGTCCTGCGAAGGTCGCGCGTGACGCACAGGCCCTTGCAGCGAAGAAGCAACCACAACAGCGCCGATTTCGCGAGTACTCGGCAGCGCGTGGCAGTGGTCCGACCAGCCATCGTCCGTCAGGTGGGCGGTGACCAACGGTGAGTTGGCGCTCGCGACGGGAGGACGGCAGCCCGGAAGGGCCCGGACGAACCGAATCTGTCGGAACCCGGCTCCTCGGCAAATGCCGAGCGTAGGTCTCGCCGGCAGAGAAAGCGGGATGACGTCGTTCGGCAGCGGGCCATGTTGCGCGATCAACGTCGTTCTGAGCCCGCCAGCCCTGTCGGTGTCATAGCAGTCATCGTTCTGCTGGCAATCCTTGTACTGGGCATTGGTGGAGGCCTGCCACGGCTGCTCAACCGAGGATCGGACAGTCAGAATCCGGTGGGGTTGCTGACCCCCGGAGCGTCGGGGAGCGAGGCGCCTCCACCTTCCGAAGGGTCAACGACTCAGGCACCTGCTGACACCGGCTTGACGACACCTCCGCCACAGACACAGCGGCCGGGAGCGTCGCAGACCGCGTCCGCCGATCAGGTGGCCCGGAGTTGGGCAAACCTCTTCTATGCACGTACACCTGCGCGCGAGACTTACGAACAGTTGGTTGCTCGTGCGGCTCAGTACACGACGTCCGAACTGGCCACGACATTCTCGAGCGCGGGGGATGCCACTTACGACGCGCTCAAAGCCGACGGCGGCACATCACGTGTCGTCTCTGTGACTGTGACATCACCACATCCAGATACCGCGCCAGTCGATACTCCGACGCGTATCACTCGTCTGGTCACAGTCAAGGTCGCCACCACCGGGAAGCGGGCGGCTCAATTCGATGTGCCGCTGCTCGTCACGGTTGTGCCTGACGGCGAGCGCTGGTCGGTCAGCGCTGTTGATGGCGGGACCGGGCCATGAGCGGGCAATGCGGTGCCGGGTATGTTTAGCAGCAGGGATCTGGCCGAGGCGTCAGGCCTGGGCGCGGCAAGAAGTGTCGCGGGCAAGGCAGCCTTGATCGGGGGGCTCGTCTTGCTGATGGTTCTGGTGATGCTGGCTCCGTTCGGGGCGAGGACAAAGCAGGTCAGTTCGGCTTGCCCGCCGAATGGTCCGGGCAACGCGAATGATCCAGTGCCAACCGGACAGCTTCGCGTCACGCAGATTGCCTACGCGAAGATCATCGACAGCGTTGCCGTTGCGAGGGGGCTCCCCGGCCAAGCGACCTTGGTTGCGCTGATGACGGCCCTGCAGGAGTCCCAGTTGCAGAACCTCTCGTATGGTGACCGGGACTCCGTCGGCCTGTTCCAGCAACGACCGTCGACGGGCTGGGGAACGGTCGCGCAGTTGATGGATCCGGCGTACGCCGCGAACGCATTCTTCGGCGGTGCCCAGCCTCCCAGCCCACCAGGTCTGGTCGACATCAACAATTGGTATTCGATGCCGTTTACAGTGGCAGCGCAGGCCGTTCAACGATCCGCGTTCCCAGATGCATATGCACGCCACGAGGACACTGCTCGCAGCATCGCCGAGCAAGCTGGAATTGATCTCAATCGGACTGGTGACCCGTATGCGGGGCGGTCCGGCTCACATGCAGTGCCCTCGGGCGTGAGCCCGTCTGGCGCGGCGATTGCTAACCAATGCGGCGGTGGGCTCGTCGACGGGCGGCCGATCGCAGGCAACTGGCCACCGGAGAAACAGAACGTGCCAGACCCGACTGGTACCGGCGGCATGGTGACGCCGCGAACGGCGGCCTGGGTAGCCAAAGCCCGGTCTGCTCTGCCGAACCTGAGCATCACTTGCTGGGACGCCCATCTGTGGAATCCGACGAGCGACCATCCGAAGGGGAAGGCGTGCGACGTGATGGTCGGTGCAGACTCCAGAAAGTCGGCCACAGCGCGCACCAAGGGTGATCAGATCGCGAACTGGACCCTTCAGACCGCTGCGACCACAGGGGTCAGGTATGTGATCTGGTACGGCAAGATCTGGAGCGCTCGGACAGGCGTATGGCGCGTGTACAACGGCGGTGGCATCTACAATCCCAACGATGTGACAGGTGGTCATTACGATCACGTTCACGTCTCCATGTACTGAGGCCGTAGGAGCGAAGGGAACCCGACGAGTGCAGCCCACCAGTGGATCGAGGCGGGTCCGATGAACGGTTCTGGTGGAACTGACGACCGGCCCTGGGTCGTTTTCGTCGGACGACTGGCAGCCCGACCGTGAACTGCGACGTGGCGAACCACCTGAGGCGCCGGGATCCGCTCCCGGCTCCTTCTCGTCACCGGACGCATCGGCGCCCCCGCCACACGTGCCTCAAATGCCTCGTATCTCGGTGCCGTCGGCCGCCGAGTTGATACTCGGTATCCCCTGGGCGCTGTGGAGCTTTGGCGTCGTGTCGTGGTTCTCTGCGTTGATCCTGAACGGCTTCTGGGCAGTCCTGTTGGTGGCCCTGTGGATTCTGTCGGGCCTGCTGGTCTTCTGGGCGCCACTCGAGGATTACCTCGCGCGGTACGCCTTTCGGCTGCGTCGCCCGACGCTGATGGAGCAGCAGAAGCTAGACGCCGCATGGCTCGCGGTCTGCTCGGTCATGAACATCAATCCTCGATACCACAAGCTTTGGGTCGAGGAAGCTGACAGCCTCAACGGATCAGCGATGGCCGGTCGATCCATCGCTGTCACTCGTTGGGCCTTGTCATCCTTGCCTCCGCGGCAGTTGCAGGCTGTTCTGGCGCACGAACTAGGGCATCATCAGGGCGGCCACCCGTGGGCTGGGCTTGTCGCGTTCTGGTATGCGCTGCCGGGGCGGCTGATGGTTGGTGCGGTGCGATGGTTGTTCCAGCAATCAGCGCGTTTCCCTGCTCTGGGTTGCCTGTTCGTAGCGATCTTCGTTGGTGGCTACGTGGGTCTGTTCATGTACACAGTGGTCTTCCATGCCGATTGGGGCTGGGCGGTGTACTCGGTGCTGCCGTTCCTCGTTCCCATCCCGCTGGCGTGGTTCAGCCGGCGGGGGGAACTATGGGCCGATCAGGTGGCAGCGGATCTCGGGTATGCGCGGGACATGATCACAGTGTTGTACGACCTCCAAGCACAAGGAGACGACGTCGCCCGGCGGGCGGCTGGTTGGCGTGGCGCGCTCTATTCGCATCACCCGTCGATCGCTGATCGAATCACGGCGCTCGAGCGCTATCTTCAGAACGCAGGCTCATGACGAAGCGATTTCCTCAGTTCGGGGCACTCCGTAGGAAGCTCGCTGGACTGAGCAGTGACCAAGGCGCGCAGTCCAGCCAACGCAATACGGCAGGGCCGGCGAAGCCGTGGGATTCGATCCGTGAATCGCATCCCGATCTAGCCATGCAGTTGGACGATGTGGCGGCTGCGGCAGACTTCGGCGACGTCGACCGTGCTCGCATCGCACACGTGCTGACCAAGTCAGATGGCTCGCCGGGCGGCCTGCAGAAGCTCGCCGCGGCGCTCGAGCAGGACGGCGGAGCTGCGCTTGTTCATCCGTCCATGCAGCGGGATCTGCCGGGGCAGCGGTTCGCGCGACACAATCTCCTGGCTGGGCAAGTCCGTCTGGGCCAGGTTGTTCCCGACCATCGCAGCGACTTCGAGCTGAGCGGTGACTTCGGTATCGATCTCGACGTTCTCAGGACATCCTTGCTGGTCATCGGCCCGCCCGGATCGGGCAAGACTCGCGGTATCGCCACGCCCGTGGTAGAGCACCTGTCGCTGGCAGCTCTCGCCGGGAAGGCGAGCATGGTCGTCGTGGACCCGAAAGCGACAGACTTCGCCTACGACGGCTGGTTCGACGTCACTATCGACCCGCTCAACCCGGCCTGTGGCTTCAGCCTCTTTGGCGGTTCACGTACAGCTGACGTGGCTGCGGACCGCCTGGCTTCCGCGCTCTTGCCTCCCCAAGTCAGCGGTGACAAGGCGTACTTCATCGACGCATCGAAGAACGCCCTCTATGCGTGCTTGGCCCCGTTCGAAGAGGCCTATGGTCGCTGGCCCACCATACCGGAGCTGCTCGGCTTGCTGCGGGCGGAGCAGGCCTCGATGGACCGCGTCAAGGAGCGGCTCAAGGGGCCGAACTCCAAGGAGATGAAGGCACTGCTCGACACCCGCAAGGCACAGGCGGCGCGAACGGCTGATCCGGCGGCGAGCCTTGTGGAGCGTTTTGGTTTGCTGGACCGGCCAGTGCTGCGCAGAGTCTTCGATCACCCTGGACCGACGTTTCAGATGCGTGACCTGAATCGGCCTGTGCGGGTGCGGATAGCGCTGCCAGAGGCCGAATACCCGGACGCCTCGCGCATCTTGGCCCGGCTGGTCGTCTCGCAGTTCGTACAGATCACATCGTCGGCGGAGACTGATCGGGCGATCTTCAAGGCCCTCATCATCGATGAGGCGGGGCGCTTCGTGGATGACTACGTGGCACGTGGTGTGCAGAAGTTGCGATCGAACAACGCCGGCCTGGTGCTTCTCTCTCAGACCATGTCGGACTTCCCGGAGGAGGTCCGCGCCACCGTCTTCGGGTCGACCGGGTGTAAGGCTGTGTTCGGGGGTATCGATCCGCAGGACGCGGATGTCTTCTCGAAGTGGTTCGGCGACCAGTACGTCAGCCAGACAACGATCAATCGCAGCGCTACCTCCGGCATGCAGTCCGGCCAGTTCGGTCGGCCAGGCAGTACGTCCGAGAGCGAGACGACAGGCTTCAGCGTACGGCGGATCGAGCGCGCACGCTGGACCGTCTCGGACATCATCACCGGTGTACCCGCCGGTCACGCGCTAATCTCATTGGCGCGCTCAAATGGCGTCAGGGTCGGACCTGTACTCGTGAACCTCCGCGGATAAAGCAGACCGCGGCGCACGGAGTCGAGTCCAAAGATGCGCCGCGGTCTCATCGGAATCACCGGCGTTGGTGCGCCTCCGCCGACTTATGAAGCCTACCTGATGCGCGGCCGACAGCGACTGGCTGCCGCGGTGTGGCCGCTCAAGCCGCTTAGTTGCTAGCCTCTGGAGCAAAGACAGAAGTACCACATGGTGCCTTCGTTCACTTGTGATCGATTCGCCATGTGGTTGTTGGTGCAACCTCTTGGCGATTCGTCACCTTAACCAGGAGTCGAGTCCATGGTTGTCACTAACACCCGTCGTAAGCGCACTGCTTTCGAGAAGAAAGTTGAGCGTTGGAATGCCAATCTGGTTGCGTTGACCTCGTTGATGGGGAGTTTGATTGGTCTGCTTCGGCGGGCTGCTCAGGTTGTTCTGATCGTGGTTGCCGTGGTTGGGGTGTTCTGTCCGGGGCTTTTGCCGCTCGTGGCTGCGGGGTCGGCTCTGCTGATGCAGATTCGGCGGTCGTAAGCGCGAGGTACAGCAGCCTGACCCTTTGGGTTGGGCTGTTGTGCGTTAGGGGCCGCTCACCTGATGGCTTCGTGATGGTTCGGGGCTGTTGGGCGGCGGTGGGCTTGACCCGTTTCGACGGACAGGGTCGATATGAGGTGGTCAGGCTACCTGCTCGGCCGTGACCGTGAGGCTGGATTCGTACTGTGTAGGGCTGAGATAGCCGAGGGTGGAATGGCGCCGGCGGGTGTTGTACCAGCCCTCGATGTAGTCGAAGAGCGCGCTGCTGGCGGCCTTGCGGGTCGGCCAAGCACGGCGGTGGATCAGCTCGGTCTTCACGGTGGCGAAGAAGGACTCGGCCACGGCGTTGTCCCAGCACTGACCCTTGCGACCGACCGACAGTGTCACGCACAGATCCCTTGCCAGGTTGGCGAACTGGGCCGAGGTGTACTGACAGCCCCTATCGGAGTGGAACACCACGTCGGCCGCGGGCCGGCGCCGGTTGACGGCGTCGGTGAGCGCGTCGGCGACCAGGTCGGTGCGCAGATGGTCAGCGACGGCCCAGCCGACGACCCGGCGGGAGGCGAGGTCGATGACGGTGGCCAGGTAGAGCCAGCCTTGCCAGGTGTGGATGTAGGTGATGTCACCGCACCAGCGGCGATCCAGCTGACCGGGGTGGTCGGGGTCGATGTCGAAGTCGCGGCCGATCAGGTCCGGGCGGGTGGCTGCGGCCGGGTCGGCGATGGTGGTCTTCTTCCATCTTCGTGGGGTTCGCCCGTACCGGTCGGCGGCCCGCATCAGCCGGACGACCCGTTTGCGGGAACACCGCTCGCCTTGGGCCCTCAGCTCGCGGTGCACCCGCGGCGAGCCGTAGGTGTAGCGGGAGTCGTCGTGGATCTCGACGATCTTGCCGGTCAGTTCGGCGTCGCGCTGCTCGCGCAACGAGGGGCCGCTGGTGCGGTCGGCGTAGTAGGCGGAACGGGAGACCTGCAGCAACTCACACGCCCGCTTCACGCTGTGATTGCCCGCCTTCTCCGCCTCGATGAACGGGTAACAGTTCACCGGGTCTCCTTCGCGAAGAAAGCCGTGGCCCGCTTGAGGATCTCGACATCCTCACGCAGCCGGCGAGCCTCCCGCCGTAACTGGTTGAGCTCGTCTCGCTCGCTCGTGGTCATCCCACCGTCACCGGTACCGGCGTCACGCTCGGCCTGGTTCAGCCACTGCCGGACCGCGGTCTCGGTCAGATCGAAGTCCTTCGCGACCTGACCCACCGACCGGTCGCCGCGCTGGCACAACTCGACGATCTCGGCCTTGAACTCAGCAGTGAACGAACGACGAGGCCGCGGCTTCTTCTTGCCCATGGACTCCATGATGAACATCCTTCCGGAGCACAAGCTCCTGATCTCGGATGTCCGTCAAAACGGGGCAGGCCCACGGTGGTTGGATCCTCCGGTGAGGCGGGCGATGTCGGCGGCGACGTACGGCGTCCGTGTCCGAGCGTTCGAGGTGGTGACGACGGTGCGGCGGATTGCCTGATTCTTGCCAGGAGCCCGCTGGGCTCGGCGGAGTCGAAGTTCTCCAGTCTGGTCCGGTGTAGAACGAGCTGCGCCTCCGGGACCGGGCCTCCAGCGCTGGCGAGGACCGGGGCGAGTTCAGTCCACTGCTAGGCCGGCGAGGAAGGTGGTTAGGAGGTGGTGGCCGGGGGGCCAGGGGCCGAGGTTGGTTTCGGTGTTGATGTGGCCTAGGTGGTCGAGGGGGATGAGCGGTGCCTGCCAGGAGTTGGCGAGGCGGGTGGCGGCGTCGATGGTGCAGTACGGGTCGTCGGTGCTCGCTACGAGTACGGCGGGAACGCCGAGCGCGACCGCCGGTAGCGAGGTGAAGGTCGGTAGTCGGTCGACGGGGAAGGTTGGTGCGAGTGGGTCTGGAGGGGCGACCAGGAACGCTCCGCGGACACGCGCCGACAAGGGCCTCCGCGAGGCGGCGGTATCTGCCGACGTGAGCCAGTGGGCGAGGGCGTGGCAGCCGAGGCTGTGGGTGATGAAGATGATGTCGCCGGTGGTGTCCTCGGCGGCGCGGGTGATCGCGTTGGACCAGTCGGTGAGGTCGGGGGCCGACCAGGACGTCGGCTGGATGCGTACGGCGGGTAGCGAGGCCTCCCACACCGACTGCCAGTGGTGTTCGTCCGAGCCGTCGAGGCCGGGGATGATGATGAAGGTCATGAAGTCTCCAAGGGGTCGAGATGCCTGACATCATGGAGGAAGCCATCGCCGTACGGCGCCGCCAGCTGATGGAATGAAGGTCGATGGGCGAGGCAACGACTGGGTCATTGGATGCGATCGATCGGGCGATCCTGGGGATCCTACAGACCGACGGCAGGCTGAGTGGTGCCGACATCGGGCGGAAGGTGGGGCTGTCGCAGCCTGCGGTGTCCGCGCGGATCCAGCGTCTCGAGCGGTCCGGTGTGATCACCGGGTACCGGGCGGTGGTCGATCCGGAGCGGGTCGGGCTGAACATCCACGCGGTGGTGCGCGTCCGTACGGCGCATGCCCGGATCCGCGAGGCGCTCGAACTGTTCGCGACGTTGCCCGAGGTGGTCGCGACGTACCGGCTGACAGGTGAGGACTGCTTCCTGCTCGACGTCCACACTTCAGATGCCGGCCGGCTCGAGCAGGTGGTCGACAGCATCGGGCGGCTGGGTCCGGTGAGTACCTCTTTGGTGTTACGGGAGTACCCGGCCAAGCCGATCCCTCTCGGCTGACAAGGTTTTCCCTTGCCACGGGGGATTCCCGTCACGATCTGCTTCCCAGTGGCCACTGCGCGGAACTAGGGTTCGACGGATCGTAGTGGTTGCGTTACGCAACGCGGACGTGGGAGGGATAGGTATGGCGAAACGTCGCAAGGTGGTGCTGGCCGTTACCGCTGGGCTGGCCACCGTCTCGCTTGGGTTGTCGTTCACCAGTGCTGCGGGGGCGGCGCCGACGGCGGATCCTAGCGGGTTGAAGTTGGTGAAGACCAAGACGTCGTTGCTGGGGAAGCACTACTGGTATCAGCAGACGTTCAAGGGTTTGCCGGTGGTGGGTGGGTACTACGCGAAGCATGTCGGTAAGGACGGGGCTGTCGAGGTCGCGGACGGTCGGGACGCTGTGCCGGCGGACCTCGATGTCAGCGCGAAGGTGGCGGCGGCGGCAGCTACACAGGCTGCTAATGCCTCGGTGACGGCTCGGGCGCGGCGGGTTGCCGGGCCTGAAAAGAGTTTGGTGCGGCAGCCGGAGGCGACCAGTGGGGCCGCTCAGCTTGCGGTGGTTGGTGGGCCGGACGCGCGGGTGGTTTGGAATGTGACCAGCCGGTCGACGGAGGGGGTGACGCGGTCGCTGGTTGATGCGAAGACGGGGAGTGTTGTCGAGTCGAAGGTGATCAGCGACAACATCGACGGGCGCGGGTCGGTGTTCGATCCGAATCCGGTGGTGAGTGAGCGGAACGAGAAGCTCACCGACATGAACGACAAGAATCAGGACGCGCTGTTCCTTGCGCAGAAGAACGTGATCCTGCGCAACCTGGACGGTTCCGGGAAGCTCAACGGGACGTACGTCAACATCAAGGAAGCCAAGGGCGGCGTCGCGCAGAACAAGAACAACACCTTCGTGTACCAGCGTGCGAACGACAAGTTCGAGCAGGTGATGGTGTATTACCACATCAACCAGACGCAGGAGTACATCCAGAAGCTCGGGTTCACCGACGTCAACAACGAGTCGCAGGACTTCAGCGTCGACACGTACGCGGGGGACAACTCGTTCTACGACCCGTCGACGGACATGATCACCACCGGTGAGGGCGGTGTCGACGACGCCGAGGACGCCGAGGTGATCTGGCACGAGTACGGGCACGCGATCCAGGACGACGTGGTGCCGGGCTTCGGTGAGTCGGAGCAGGCCGGTGCGATCGGTGAGGGCTTCGGCGACTACTGGGCCGTGACGAACTCGGTCCCTGTGAGCAAGGGCTTCAACCTGCCGTGCGTGATGGACTGGGACGCGACGTCGTACACGACCGACGAGCCGCACTGCCTGCGTCGTACGGACGGGACCAAGACCGTCGACGACATCGACGGCGAGGTCCACGACGACGGCGAGATCTGGTCGCGGGCGCTGTGGGACATCCAGCAGTCGCTCGGCCGGACCAAGGCGGACAAACTGATCCTCGAGGCGACCTTCTTCTACGACCCGGATACCTCGTTCGCGGGTGCCGCGCAGGACACCGTTCAGGCTGCCCGGCTGCTGTACGGCAAGGCCGCCGCGCAGACGGTGACCGACGCGTTCAAGGCGCGCAAGATCCTCTGATGCCGACCAGGTCGTGTGCCCACACCGCTAGTGTGGGCGCATGACCTGGAGTACGGCGGACATTCCCGACCTCACGGGACGGCGGGCGCTGGTGACCGGCGCGACCAGCGGAATCGGGTACGAGACCGCGCTGGAACTGCTCCGGCACGGCGCCGACGTGATAGTTGCCGCGCGCAACCCGGAGAAGGCGGCGCAGGCAGCGGAGCGGCTGACCCAGCAGGGCGGCCGGGCGCCGACGGTGCTCGAGCTGGACCTGGCCGATCTGGCGAGTGTGCAGCGCGCCGCGGAGGACGTGCTGACGAAGTACGACCGGCTGGATCTGCTGATCAACAACGCGGGCGTGATGGCGCCGCCGTACCGGCAGACCGTCGACGGGTTCGAGCTGCAACTGGGGACCAATCATCTCGGTCACTTCGCGTTGACCGGCAGGCTGGTGCCGTTGCTGCTCAAGGGCAGCCGGGTTGTCACGGTCAGCTCGTTCATGCACAAGAGCGTGCGAGGCATCAGCCAGGACGACCTGCGGCGGCCGGCGGACAGCTACCGGAAGTGGGAGGCGTACAGCCGGTCGAAGCTCGCGAATCTGCTCTTCATGCTCGAGCTCGACCGTCGCGCCCGGGCGGCCGGTGCCGAGTTGCTGAGCGTCGGAGCGCATCCCGGGTACGCCTCGACGCACCTGCAGGCCGCAGGGCCGGAGCTCGCCGGCCGTGCGAGGCAGGCGCAGCTGTGGGGCGCCGCGACTCGGATGGTCGCACAGCCTGCTGCTGCCGGTGCGTGGCCGAGTCTGTACGCCGCGACGTACGCGGACCTGCGTCCGGGATCGTTCGTCGGCCCCGGCTTCTTCGAGTACCGCGGTACGCCGAAGGTCGTGCTGCCGACGCGTACGGCGCAGGACCCGGAGCTGGCGCAGCGGTTGTGGGCGTGGTCGGTCGAGGCGACCGGCGTGGATCCGGTACTCACCGTGCCGAGGTAGTGACACAGCGGCAGACTTGTGGTTACCCTCCGGTAGTTCCCGATGCCGGAGGTACCTCGTGCGCAGACTTGCTGCCGCCCTCGCAGTCGCCCTGACGCTGATCACGATCGGTCCACGCGCCGAGGCGAGTCAGACCAGTCCCGGCTTCAGTACGTCGTACCAGCGGATCCCCGGTGCCGGCGGGATCGGGATCGGTGCCGTCGTACTGACGCCGACCGGGCAGGGGGACGGACCGTTCCCGCTCGTGGTGATGCCGTCGAGCTGGGGCGTCCCGAACGCGGAGTACGTCGGCCAGGGGGCGAAGCTCGCGACGGCCGGGTTCCAGGTGATCTCGTACTCGAGTCGCGGGTTCTGGGACACCGGCGGCGGGATCGACATCGCCGGGCCGCCGACCGTTGCGGATGTCAGCAAGGTGATCGACTGGGCCGGTCAGCACACGCCCGCCGACACCGGTCGCGTCGCGGCGGTGGGGATCTCGTACGGCGCCGGTACGGCGTTGCTCGCGGCCGCGAAGGACCCGCGGATCAAGGCGGTCGGTGCGCTCAGCGGCTGGGCGGACCTGATCGGGTCGCTGGACCCGAACGACACGGTCGCGCTGCAGGCCGTCGCCGGTCTGCTTGCCCTGGGCAACGTCACCGGGCGGCCCGGGCCGGAGATGGCGTCGTTGCAGTCGAAGTTCGTCACCGGCGACTTCGACGGCGCGATCGCGGAGGCGAAGCAGCTGTCGCCGGTGCGGTCGGCGGCGACGATGGTCGACAATCTGAATGCGAACAAACCTGCGGTGTTCCTGGCGAACGCGTTCGAGGACTCGATCTTCCCGCCGTCGCAGTACACGGACTTCTTCACCAGGCTGACCGGGCCGAAACGGCTGCTGCTGGCGCACGGCGACCACGCCACGCCGGAGGTGACCGGAGCGGTCGGGTTGCCGAACGAGACCTGGGACGAGCTCGCCGGCTGGCTGCGGCACTACCTGACCGGCGCGGACAACGGAGCCGATCGGGAAGCGCCGGTGCAGCTGAAGTCGCAGCGCGGGGTGTGGCGCGGGTACTCGAGCTGGGCGGCGGTCGGGCAGGAGCGTACGTCGTACCTGACGAACGCGGGCGCGCTGCAGGGCAAGGAGGCGACCGGGTGGAGTCGGGCGATCGGGGCCGGAGTACCAACGATCGCGGACAGCGGGGTCGCGCTGGTTTCCGGTGCGCTGCAAGGATTGTTGACAATCCCCACAGGTGTTGTGACGCCGCTGGTGGATCGGTCGTTCGCGGGAGTGTGGTCCGGGCCGGCGTTCGATCGGGCCGCGGTGGTGAACGGTGCGCCGAAGGTTCATGTCACTGTTCGGCCGTCGGCGGCGGCCACCTCGTTGTTCGCCTATCTCTACGACGTTGACCCGCTCGGCGTCGGGTCGTTGATGTCGCACAAGCCGTATACGTTGCGCGGGGCAACGCCCGGAACGGCGGTTGCGGTCGACGTACAACTGGAGGCGACGAGCTGGGAGGTGCCGGCCGGGCATCACCTCGTCCTCGTCGTGGATACGGTGGATCCGCGGTATCTCGGGCGGAGCGTGATCGGGTCGACGGTGACGTTCAGTTCACCGGCCGGCGATCCGTCGTCGATCAGCGTCCCGGTGGCGCCATGACCGTGAGCCGCCGAGCACTCATCGGCGTCGCCGCGGCCCTCGTCCCCGTCCACCATTCCGCCCGCCGCGAGCCGTCGGCCCGCGAGGACATGACGGAGCCAGGCCCCACCGACCAGCCGCAGGTGTCGAGCGGGTACGGTCGGCCGCGGGTAGCAGGCGGCACGATGTACCTCGGCGCGTACGGCGACGGCCTCGGCATCGCGAAGTACGACAGCCAAGGCAAGATCTCCACGACCGGGACGATCGCCGGCGTACCGGATCCGTCGTTCGTGATCCGTGACGGGACCTTCCTGTACGCCGTGAACGAGCAGGACGCCGGCGCCGTCACGGCGATCGACATCTCCGCGACGCCGAAGGTGCTCAATCGTCAACCCACCAAGGGATCCGGCCCCTGCCACCTCGCCAGGATCGGCGACCACCTGCTCAGTGCGAACTACGGATCCGGCGACGTCGCCGTCCACCCGATCAACCCGGACGGTAGCCTCGGGCAACCAACCGATCTGGTCAAGCACGAGGGATCCGAACCGCACGCCCACCAGGTGGTGCAGGCCGGAAACTACGTGCTCGCCGTCGACCTCGGCACCGATTCGGTCTACACCTACACGCTCGCCGCCGGGAAACTCACTCTCAAGCACCAGGCGAAACTCAAGGCCGGCGCCGGCCCGCGGCACCTTGTCCTGTCCGGCAAGTTCGCCTACGTCGCGGACGAACTCGACAGCACCGTGACGATCTGCGGGTACGACGACGGCGTCCTCACCCCGCTCTCGACGAGACCGACCACGCCGGGGAACGGTCCGCAGAACTACCCGGGCGAGATCCTGACCTCTGCCGACGGCCGCTACGTCTACGTGACCAACCGCGGCCACAACAGCATCGCGATCTTCCGCGTCGCCGGCGCCGATCTCGAGCTGATCGGTACGCCGAGCTGCGGCGGCGACTGGCCGCGGCACGCCGCGTTCGACCCGACCGGCTCCCTGCTGTTCGTCGCCAACCAGAAGTCGAACAACGTCGCCACGTTCGCGGTGGACCGAACCACCGGCGTGCTGACTCGGACGAGCGACTTCAGCACCCCGACCCCAGTCTGCGTCAATGTTTGATCATGCGTGACCCCTTGCGGTTTTGTGGTGAGAGCGCTGTCATGTAGAGCCGTGACCGAGCGCAGCGAGGTCACCGGGGGCACCGCCCCGCCCCGAAAGGACCGCCGCCCATGCTCAAGATCCTCACAGCAGCAGCACTCGTCGCGTCAGCAGTCCTCGTCCCGTCAGCACAGGCCAGACCGGACTGGCACGTCGGCACCCCGCCGCTCACCACTCCCTGGACCGCGGAGGTCTCGCCGACGAACGCGCTCCCGGAGTACCCGCGACCCCAGCTGACCCGGCCCGACTGGCGCAACCTCAACGGCCTCTGGGAATGGTCCGCCGCCGCGCCGAACGAGCAGCCGCCCGTCGGCCGCACCCTCCAGGAGAAGGTCCTCGTCCCGTACCCGATCGAGTCCGCCCTCTCCGGCCTGCAGAAGCACGAGGACCGGATGTGGTACCGCCGTACCTTCGACGTCCCCGCCAACTGGAAGGGCAAGCAGCTCCTGCTGCACTTCGGTGCCGTCGACTACGACGCCAAGGTGTGGGTGAACGGCGTCCAGGTCGCCACGCACCGCGGCGGGTACGACGGTTTCGACGTCGACGTGACCAGTGCGCTGCACGCGAAAGGCCCGCAGGAGCTGATCGTCTGGGCCGAGGACCTCACCGACCAGACGTACCAGCCGATCGGCAAGCAGCGCGAGGTCAGCGACCACGGCATCTTCTACCAGGGCAGCTCCGGTATCTGGCGGACCGTCTGGATGGAGCCGGTCAACGCCGCCTCGATCAGCCGCCTGCAAACCACCCCGGATCTGCCGAACCAGACGCTCGAGGTGAAAGCCGAGACGACCGGGCCGGCCGGCCTCGACGTCGAGGTGACGGCGTACGACAACAATCGGATTGTCGGCAATACGACAGGCAAGGCGAACACCGAACTCCGGCTGAAGATCCCGAACCCGAAGACCTGGTCGCCGGACCATCCGTTCCTGTACGACCTGAAGGTCCGCCTGATCGACCGCGGCAGGGTCGTCGACCAGGTCGGCTCGTACGCCGGGATGCGCCAGGTCGGCCTGCAGAAAGGGGCCGACGGCAAGCTTCGGATGGCGCTGAACGGGAAGATCCTGTTCAACCTGTCCACCCTCGACCAGGGGTTCTGGCCGGACGGGCTGAACACCGCCCCGACCGACGCTGCGCTGCGCTTCGACCTCGAGCAGCACAAGCGGCTCGGGTTCAACACGGTCCGCAAGCACATCAAGGTCGAGCCGGACCGCTGGTACTACTGGGCCGACAAACTCGGGCTGATGGTCTGGCAGGACATGCCGGCATCGAAGACCGACGCGATGCCCGAGCCCTGGCGTACCCAGTGGATGTCCGAGCTGCACGAGATGATCGACGAGCACAAGAGCTTCACCTCGATCACGGTCTGGGTGCCGTTCAACGAGGGCTGGGGCGAATGGGACCGGACCGAGACCGGCCAGGTCGCGGACTCGGTCGCGGCGCAGGACCCGTCCCGGCTCGTCGACGCGCACAGCGGCGTGAACTGCTGCAACTCGCACGGTGACTCCGGCCGCGGCAGCATCCTCGACTACCACGCGTACCTCGGCCCGGCGACGACGATGCCGACGGCCGGCCGGGCCGCGGTGGACGGCGAGCACGGCGGGTTCGGGCTCAAGATCGCGGATCACATGTGGTTCGGCGACGGGTCGGCGTACGAGCTGGAGCCGGACTCGGCGACCCTCACCCGCAAGTACGTCGAGAACCAGGCGAACGTGCTGAGATCGGCACAGCAGTGCGGCATCAGTGGATCGGTCTACACGCAGCTCACCGACGTCGAGGGGGAGCTGAACGGCTTCTTCACCTACGACCGCCGGGTGCCGAAGATGGACTTCGCGCAAGTGCGGACAATCAACAAGCAGATTGTCGACAAGGCTGACGGTAGCGGCACCGGTGCGCCGGATCCTGGTCCCGGTACGCCGGGCGCGGACGGCATCCACTTCTATCCACTCGACGGATCCGGGAAAGATGCCATAGGCAACAACGATGCGACGCTAGAACAGGGCGCGGGCTATGCCGAAGGGAAGTACGGTCAAGGGGTCGCGCTCAACGGAGCGGGTCAGTACGTCGACACCGGTGCCGCACTGCTCGACACCACGAAGAACTACACCGCCAGCGCCTGGGTGAAGCTGAACAAGGTGGACGGCGCGTTCCAGACGTTCGTCAGCCAGGACGGCGACCGCGACAGCGCGTTCTTCCTGCAGTACTCCGGGCAGGACCAGCGGTTCGCGATGAGCTTCCCGGGTATTCGCGCGCTCGCCCCGACCAAGCCGAACCCGGGGCAGTGGTACCAAGTGACCGGCGTACGGGACGTGGTGAAGGGGGAGCTGAAGTTGTACGTCGACGGGCAGCTCGTCGCTACCAAGTCCGCGTGTTCGCTGGATTCGGGTTCGACCGGGAACACGGTCATCGGTCGGGCGAAGTTCGGCGGGAACCAGGTCGACTTCCTGGATGGGACTGTCGATCAGGTCCATCTGTACGACCGGGCTCTGACCGACGCGGAGGTGGGTGCGCTGTACCGCTCCGGGCGCTGAGGCTCCGTCTGGATCAGCGGTCAGGACCTGGATTCGAGATGCGAGGAATCCGCCGAGCCCTGATCCTGGAGGTAACTGACCAGCGGAGGTGAGTGCGATGGCCGTACCCAGCCGCGCGCTCGCCCCGGGGGCCACGGTCCGGTTCCGGCCGCCGCGGTTCGGGCTCGGCGGGTCGCATCTCGGCGAGCCGGACGAGCAGACGGCGATCGCGACCGTCGACGCGGCGTACCAGGCCGGCATCCGCTTCTTCGACACGTCACCGGCGTACGGCGACTCCGACCGCCGACTCGGTACGGCGCTGCAGCGGCGGCCGCGCGGCGAGTTCCTGGTGTCGACCAGGGTGGTGGGAGACGACCCCGAGGAATCGATCCGGCAGACGAGCGAACACCTGGGCTTCGCCATCGACCTCGTCTTCACCCAACCACGCACCCACGAAGGTGCACGGCACGGCGAGCAGCAGCTCGCGCAGGACCGCGCGGTGCGGGGAGACGAGGCCCAGAGCGCGCGGGAAGGTGCGGTGCGGGATGCGCCGGGAGGCGGGGCGCTGGGCGCGCTGGAAGGTGCGGTGCGGGATAAGCGGGGAGGCGGGGCGGAGGACGTGCGGGAGGGTGTGGTGCGGGGGGATGGGGCTCAGGGCGCTCGGGGAGGGGTGTTGGGAGGTGGGGTGCGGGGTGGTGAGCGGTGGGGGATGGATGAGGGTGTGGGGTGGGAGGTGTTTTCTGTGCTTGAGAGGTTGCGGCGGGAGGGGGTGGTGCGGGCGGTTGGGGTGGTTGGGGGCGACTGGGAGGAGCTTGATCAGGTGGTGCGGGATGTGGAGGTGGACTGCGTGCTGCTTACCGGCCACTACTCGTTGCTCGACCAGCAAGCCAAGCCTCTCCTCGACCGCTGCCTGGCCCGCGGTGTCTCCGTGATCGTGGCCGGTGCACTGGTTCTGCAGCCCGAGACCGTTCAGGCCCGTCGCATCACCGCGGTCTGCGAGCGGTACGGCGTTTCGCTGCCGCAGGCCGCGCTCGCGTTCCCGGGCAGGCATCCGGCGGTCACCTCCGTACTGATCACGGCCGCGTCCCCGGCGGAGATCCGCGCCGACGCCGCCCTCGTCCGGCAGCCGGTCCCCGAGCGGCTCTGGCAGGACCCGGAGCTCGCGCGCTTGCTATCCTCGGACTAGACACCACCTAGGAGTCCGCGGTCCAGCGGCTCTCCGGACGAGCGGCGCCGTACCCGGTCCGACAAGACGACGCCCAGCCCTCACTGGAGGGGGCCGTCGTCATGCATGCAGTCGATGTTCTCGAAATCGTTGGTGCGGTCACCGTTCTGATCGCCTTCGCCGCTGCCCAGGCCGGACGCCTGCAGCAGCGTACGGTCACGTACCAGTTGCTGAACCTGCTCGGATCGGGGGTGCTGGCAACGATCGCGGCTGTCCAGCTGTCGTGGGGCTTCCTGCTCCTCGAAGGCAGCTGGGCCGTGATCAGCCTGCTGGGCCTGATCAACCTCCGCAAGAAGACCGCGAGCTAGTCTCCTGTGAGCGATGTAACTTGACGCTATCGGCGCCCAGGCACGCACCTCGCGGCACTTGCCCAGCGCTATCGTTCAAGCTGCATCGCTCACAGGACACTAAAGCTTCGACCCTGGGGTGGTCGCGGTGTCGGGCGACCCGGTCGGCGCCACTGTCGGGATACCGGTGCTAGGCGTCACCGACGGGGTCCCCGTGGTACGCGTGGGGGAGCCGGTGCCGGGCGGCGGCGTGGTCGGCGTGACGGTGACCGTAGTCGTGCTGCTGGGGGTCGGGATGACGGGTTCCGGCTCCAGCGGCGCGGCGTGCCGGAACAGCAGCCACGCCAGGAACACCGCGAGCACCATGATGAGCGCCATCGTCAGCAGCGCGAACGCCAGCGCCCAGCGCGACGCCGGGCGCAGCGCGTTCGGCCACGGCAGCGGCCAGATCCGGAACAGGCCCGGGCGCCGCCGGTTCTCCCAGTAGTGCCGGAAGTCCGGGCCGCGGAGCTTCCCGGGCTGCGGGATCCGGTCCATCAGGACCGCGGACAGTACTTCCTCGCCGCGGCGCTCGGCGAGCAGCCGCTCGTCGGACGCTGCGCTGGACCCGTCGTCGGCGCGGATCGGCCCGAACGCCGCCCAGAGCGCGAGATCGTCGTCGTCGGAGTCGTTGTGCGCGAGCACCGCGTCCGCCGGCAGTTCGTCGACGGCGTGGACGAACCGCTCGCGGGCGGCCGCGTCGTCGGCCGAACCCTCGGTCATCATCGCGACGATCGCGTCCCGGCCGTCCTCGGTGGCGGCGGTGTACAGGAATCCGGCCGCGTTCGCCCCGAGCCGCCCGCGGAGCCAGAACTCGCCGACCCGCGGCGGGTCCTCCGGCTGCAGCGGCAGGGCGTCCGGAATCTCCAGCGCAGGCCGGTCGTCAGGCTGCACAGCGGTCTGGGATTCGGTCGCGGTCATCACCCCAATCCCACCACATCCCTGGTAGCACTGTCGCCGCGCCCACCCAGCGCGCCGCGAGGGCGGGGCCGGGGCGGGTGGAGAGGCGGGATTTGGCCGTACACGGCAGGATGGGAGCGGACTCGGTGGGCCCTCGGCCGCCTGGCCCCGGTGATCTGATGGAATGGCCGGTGTTGCGAAGTGGGGAATGACAAGGCTCGCGCGCGGGCCCCGGAAGGACAGGCATGACCGAAACCACGGTGCCGGCGGGAACGGTGGCCCAGCAGTCCCGGCTGATCGGTGAGGCCATCGGTGAGGTCAAGCGGGTGATCGTGGGCCAGGAGCACATGGTCGAGACCCTGATGGTGTCGCTGCTGGCCAAGGGTCACTGCCTGCTCGAGGGTGTGCCGGGTGTCGCCAAGACCCTCGCCGTCCGGACGTTCGCCAGCGTCGTCGGCGGCTCGTTCGCGCGGATCCAGTTCACCCCGGACCTGGTCCCGTCCGACATCGTCGGTACCCGGATCTACCGCCAGACCCGGGAGACCTTCGACATCGAGCTCGGCCCGACGTTCGTGAACTTCGTGCTCGCCGACGAGGTCAACCGCGCGCCGGCCAAGGTGCAGTCGGCGATGCTGGAGCTGATGGCCGAGCGGCAGGTGTCGATCGGCGGCCAGACCTTCCCGATGCCGAAGCCGTTCATCGTGATCGCCACCCAGAACCCGATCGAGTCCGAGGGCGTCTACCCGCTGCCGGAGGCGCAGCGCGACCGGTTCCTGGTGAAGATCGACGTACCGCACCCGCGCGGCCACGAGGAGTTCGAGATCCTCCGCCGGATGAGCGTCGACCCGCCGGAGCCGCGGCAGGTGCTGAAGCCGGAGACGATCCTCGAGCTGCAGCGGTCCGCGGAGCAGGTGTTCGTGCACAACCTGGTCGCGGAGTACGCCGTTCGCCTGGTGATGGCGACCCGGACGCCGACCGACTTCCACCTGCCGGACCTGGAGCCGATCATCGAGCTCGGCGTCAGCCCGCGCGCGACCCTCGGCCTGATCGCGGCCGGCCGCGGGCTGGCGCTGATCCACGGCCGGGACTACCTGCTGCCGAGCGACGTCCAGACCGTCGCGCTGGACGTGATGGGTCACCGGCTCGGCCTCACCTTCGACGCGGTCGCGGACAACATCGACCCGCGGGCCGTGATCGAGCGGATCCTGGCCACCGTCCCGCCGCCGCAGCCGGTCTGGCGCGACGGCAACGACGGCACCGGCCGTCCGGAGTTCGTGTAGTGCCCCGGGAGCACTGATGCCCAAACGACCCGATCCACGGGCTGCGATGACGATCTCGCAGCTCGCTCCCGAGCGTGCGCTGCGGCGGCTGGAGCTGACCGTCGTACGGCGGCTGGAGGGCTACCTGCACGGCGAGCACCTCGGGCTGCTGCCCGGTCCGGGTACGGAGCTGGCCGAGGCCCGCGAGTACCAGGTCGGTGACGACGTCCGCCGGATGGACTGGGCGGTCACCGCGCGGACCACGATCCCGCACGTCCGGGACCTGATCGCCGACCGTGAGCTGGAGACCTGGGCACTGGTCGACCTGTCCGCCTCGATGGACTTCGGTACGTCGCACCTCGAGAAGCGCGAGCTCGCCGTCGCCGCGGTCGCCACCGTCGGGTTCCTGACCCACCGGCTCGGGGACCGGTTCGGCGGCCTGATGCTGCGTGACTCGGCGCTCCGCCGCTGGCCGGCCCGCTCCGGGCGGCTGGCGCTGTACGGGCTGCTCCGGGCGCTGCTCGCCGAGCAGTTCAGCGGTGACGAGGAGGCGCACCGCAGCGACCTGGCCGCGGCGCTGGAGTCGATGGCGCGGACGCAGCGCAAGCGCGGGCTGCGGGTGATCGTGTCGGACTTCCTGACCCCGCAGGACGGCGAGGTGGCCAGCCAGGTCGAGCCGTCCTGGGAGCGGGCGATGCGCAAGCTGACGGCCCAGCACCAGGTGCTGGCGGTCGAGATCGTCGACCCGCGCGAGCTCGAGCTGCCGAACATCGGCGTCGTCACGATCGGTGACCCGGAGACCGGTGAGGTCCGCGAGATCGACACCCGGCGGCGCAAGATCCGGGAAGCGTTCGAGGTCGCGGCTCTCGCACAGCGGGAACGAACCCGCGCCGCCCTCCGTAGGGTGGGTGCGGGACATCTGGTACTGCGGACCGACCGGGACTGGGTCGCGGACACCGTGCGGTTCGTGCTTGCTTACCGGCACGCGGCGCCCCGCCTGCACCAACCGCCGAAGGGAGTGGCTCGCTGATGGAGTTCCTGTCTCCGGCCAGACTGTGGTTGCTGATCCTGATCCCGCTGATCCTCGCGGGGTACCTCTTCCTCCAGCACCGCCGCTCGCAGTACGCGCTGCGCTTCACCAACATCGCGCTGCTCGACCGGGTCGCGCCGCGGCGCCCGCAGTGGCGGCGGCACCTGGCCGTCGGGCTGGCGCTGCTGGCCGCGCTGAGCTGCATCCTGGCGTTCGCGCAGCCGAAGACCAAGGTCAAGGTGCCGCGCGAACGGGCCACGATCGTGGTCGCGATCGACGTCTCGCTGTCGATGATGGCCACCGACATCGATCCGAACCGGCTGCAGGCGGCGAAGGAGTCGGCGAAGGAATTCATCCACAACCTGCCGCCGAAGTTCAACGTGGCGCTGGTGAACTTCGCCGGTACGGCGTCGATCATCGTGCCGCCGACCACCGACCGGTCCACCATCGACCGCTCGATCGACGGGCTCGAGCTGGCCGAGTCGACCGCGACCGGTGAGGGCATCTTCACCTCGCTGCAGGCGCTCACCCAGGTGCCGCCGGATCCCGCGCACCCGAACGACCCGGCCCCGGCCCGGATCGTGATGCTGTCGGACGGCAAGCGCACCGTGGGCCGGACCGCCCAGGAGGGCGCGCAGGCGGCGAAGGCGAAGAACACCCCGGTGTACACGATCTGCTTCGGCACCGACTCCGGGTTCATCGAGATGGACGGCATCCGGCAGCGGGTCCCACCGGACCGCGCGGAGCTGCGCAGCATCGCCGAGATCAGCGGCGGCCAGGCGTACACCGCGGAGTCCGCCGGCGAGCTCAAGGACGTCTACAAGAACATCGGCTCCTCGGTCGGGTACGACGAGGTCGACAAGGAGGTCACCGCCCGGTACGCCGGTATCGCGATGCTCTTCACGCTGGCCGCCGCCGGTGCCTGCATCGCCCTCGCCTCCCGCTTCCCGTAAGCCAATATGTAGACAGGCTACGCTCGACGGCATGGATCTCTCGGAACCGCCAAGGCCGTGGCCGCCGTACCGTTCGAGCAGGTGTCGCGGCGCTGCCGGGGCGGGTCGGCTGAGATTGCGACACGATGGTGATGTGGTTGACACGGCGAGGTTGCTGGTGTTCGCGGGGGTGGTGGTGCAAGATGGTCCAGAGTTTCGCGGGTTGTCCTGTGATGCCCAAAGAAACTGAGCACTGAGAGACTGGTACCGCCGAGATCGACGAGCTGCTTCGAGAACGCTGGGGAAGGCGCCCCTCGAGCACAGGAGGTCCTGGTGGCGACGACTCGTGGCGTTCTGTACGTCCACACGGTGCCGTCAGCGTTGTGCCCGCATGTTGAGTGGGCCGCGGGCGGCATCCTTGGCGTGCCCGTCAAACTGGATTGGACGCCGCAACCAGCGGCCCAGGGCACGTACCGGGCCGAGCTGTCCTGGCAGGCCGAGGCCGGTACCGCGGCCAAGCTGGCATCCGCCCTGCGCGGCTGGCAGAAGCTGCGGTTCGAGGTCACCGAGGAGCCGAGCAACGGCGCCGAGGGCGAGCGGTACTCGTTCACGCCCGAGCTCGGCGTCTTCCACGCGACCACCGGTGTGCACGGCGACATCATGGTCCCGGAGGAGCGGCTGAAGGCCGCGATGCTGAAGGCGGCCGCCGGCGAGGCCGACCTGACCGAGGAGGTCGAGCGGCTGCTCGGCCGCCCCTGGGACGACGAGCTCGAACCGTTCCGGTACGCCGGCGACGGCGCGCCCGTCCGCTGGCTGCATCAGGTGGTCTAAGGAGTTGCTGAGAACTTCTGAAGAAAGCCGTGAAGTACGAAGACTTCGCCGAACTTTTCGATGAGACTGAGCATCAGACGTTGCACAAGGGTGGGAGGGGCCGTGGCCGCTGGGCCGCCGGGTGTCGGGACACCCCCGGTGGTTGGAAACAACAGCGGCCGCACCACGTGAAGGGCGCGAACCTCAGGGTTCGCGCCCTTCAAACTGTTCAGGACAGGAAACTGTTCAGGACAGGAAACTGTTCAGGACAGGAAGCTGTTCCGCGCAGCAGGCTGTCTCAGAGCGGAATGTTGCCGTGGGCACCGCGAACCGGGCCGTTCGCCTCGGCCTTCGCCAGGGCGGTCGCCAGCGCCGTACGAGTGCGAGCCGGCTCCACGACCTCGTCGACGACGCCGATCTCGCGGGCGCGGTCGATGCCGCCGGCAATCTTCTCGTGTTCGGCGGCGAGCTCGGCCTCGACCTGTGGGCGGAGCTCCGGATCCACTTCGGCGAGCTTGCGCCGGTGCAGCACCCGGACCGCGGCGACCGCACCCATCACGGCCACCTCGGCGCGCGGCCACGCGAACACCCGGGTGGCGCCCAGCGACCGCGCGTTCATCGCGATGTACGCCCCGCCGTACGTCTTCCGGGTCACCAGCGTCACCCGCGGTACGACGGCCTCCGCGAACGCGTGCAGCAGCTTCGCGCCGCGCCGTACGACGCCGTCCCACTCCTGCCCGACGCCGGGCAGATACCCGGGTACGTCGACCAGGACCACCAGCGGTACGCCGAACGCGTCGCACATCCGGACGAACCGGGACGCCTTCTCGGCCGACAGCGCGTCGAGGCAGCCGCCGAGCCGGAGCGGGTTGTTCGCGATCACGCCGACCGTCCGGCCGCCGAGCCGGCCGAGCGTGGTGACGATGTTCGGCGCCCAGCGCTGGTGCAGCTCGACTCCTGACGGCCCAGCGTCCGAGTCGAGTACGCCGCCGACCAGCGGGTGCACGTCGTACGCGCGTTTCGCCGACTCCGGCAGGAATCCGGACAGGTCGGTGTCCGGGATGTCCGTGGACATCGAGCCCTGGTTCGCGAGCAGGTCGGTCAGCCGCCGGGCCTGTTCGAGCGCGTCGGCCTCGGAATCGGTGGTGATGTGCACGACACCGGAGCGCCGGCCGTGCGGTTCGGGGCCGCCGAGCCGGAGCATGTCGACGTCCTCGCCGGTCACCGAACGGACCACGTCCGGCCCGGTGACGAAGATCCGGCCCTCGGGCCCGAGGATCACGATGTCGGTGAGCGCCGGTCCGTACGCCGCTCCGCCCGCGGCCGGACCGAGCACGACGGACAGCTGCGGGATCTTCCCGGACGCCTGCGTCATCGCGTAGAAGATCTTGCCGACCGCGTGCAGGCTCAGCACCCCCTCGGCGAGCCGGGCGCCGCCGGAGTGCCAGAGCCCGATGATCGGCACCTGCTCCGCGCGTGCGACCTCGTACGCCTTGACGACGACATCACATCCTTCGTCACCCATCGCGCCGCCCATCACGGTGGCGTCCGAGCAGAACGCGACCACCGCTGCCCCGGCGATCCGCCCACGAGCCGCGACCATCCCCGACAGGTTGTCGGGGGTGATCAGCTCGAGAGTCCCCGGATCGACCAGATTCGTCAGTCGGGTCACCGGATTCCGCGGATCCAGCTCACGGGGGAGTCTGGCTGGTTTCGACGGCGCGACAGTCATGGTGCTAGATCGACTTGAAGGCGATGGCGGCGTTGTGGCCGCCGAAGCCGAACGAGTTGTTCAGCGCGGCGATGTCGCCGTCCGGCAGCTTGCGCTGTTCGGTCGCGACGTCCAGCTCGATCTGGTCGTCGAGCTTGTCGACGTTGATGGTCGGCGGCGACACCCGGTGGTACAGGGCGAGCACGGTGGCGACCGACTCGACCGCGCCGGCGCCGCCGAGCAGGTGCCCGATCATCGACTTCGGCGCGGTGGCGACCGCGTGGTCGGCGTGCTTGCCGAGCGCCTGCCGGATCGCCAGCGACTCCGCGATGTCACCCTGCGGCGTCGAGGTGGCGTGCGCGTTGATGTGCACGATGTCGGCCGGGGTCAGGTCGCCCTCGGACAGCGCCCGCTCCATCGCCCGGCGCGCGCCGGAACCGGTCGGGTCGGGCTGTGCGATGTCGTGCCCGTCGGCGGAGATACCCGCACCGGCGAGCTCGGCGTAGATCTTCGCGCCGCGTGCCTTCGCGTGCTCGTACGACTCCAGGATCAGGATCCCGGCGCCTTCACCGAGCAGGAACCCGTCCCGGTCCACGTCCCACGGACGGGACGCCTTCTCCGGCTCGTCGTTGCGCCTGCTGAGCGCCTGCATCATCCCGAACGCGGCCAGCGGCAGCGCCATGATCGCGCCCTCGGAGCCGCCGGCGACCACCACGTCCGCGCGGCCGAGCCGGATCTGGTCGAGGCCGAGCCAGATCGCCTCGTTGCCGGACGCGCAGGCCGAGACCGGAGTGTGCACGCCGGCCTTCGCGCCGAGCTCCAGCGACACGTACGCCGCCGACGAGTTCGGCATCAGCATCGGGATCGCCAGCGGCGACACCCGGCGCGGGTTCTGCTGCAGGGCGTCGTAGTTCGAGAGCGTGGTGTGCAGGCCGCCGATCCCGGAGGCGACCGCGACACCGAGCCGCTCCTTGTCCAGCCCGGAGTCCTCCAGGCCGGAGTCGGCCCAGGCCTGGCGGGCGGCGACGACGGCGAGCTGCGCCGTACGGTCGAGGCGGCGGGCCTTGACCCGCTCGAGGACGTCGGTCGGCTCGACCGCGGCCGGTGCGGCGATCTGCACCGCCAGGTTCTGCACCCAGTCGTCGGTCAGCCGCCGGGCGCCGGAGCGCCCGGCCAGCAGCCCTTCCCAGGAGCTGGCCACGTCGCCTCCGAGCGGGGTCGTGGCTCCGAGCCCAGTGATGACGACTCGGGTCTTCGACATGGTTACCTCATCCTTCACATCGACGTTCTGCGGTTGGGAGCGAGGGGTGGTCCTGCGGGTCTTGCAAGTACTGCGTGGTGCTCATCGGGGGCTGCCCGATGAGCACCCTGGCCAGCACGGGTGACGGCGTACGTCAGCCGTTCTGGGCGCGCTCGATGAACGCGACGGCGTCACCGACGGTCTTGAGGTTCTTGACCTCGTCGTCGGGGATCTTCACGTCGAACTTCTCCTCGGCGGCCACCACGACCTCCACCATGGAGAGCGAGTCGACGTCGAGGTCGTCGGTGAAGGACTTGTCCAGCTGGACGTCCTCGACCGGGATGCCGGCGATCTCGTTCACGATCTCGGCGAGGCTGGAACGGATCTCTTCGGTGCTGGCCATCTCTTGATTCCCTTTCAGATTTCTGCTGACTAGAACCAGCTTCGCTGGCTACTGCCGGTGCGGCCACCTGAGCCGCTCCGGACAACTATGACTCAGTTCAATTGAGAAGCTACGGAAGCCGGATCACCTGGGCGGCGTAGACAAGGCCCGCCCCGAATCCGATGATCAGCGCTAGGTCGCCGCTCTTGGCCTCGCCGTTCTCGCGCATCGCGGTGATCGCGAGCGGGATCGACGCCGCGGACGTGTTGCCCTGGCGCTCGATGTCGCGCGCGACCTTGACGTGCTCGGGCAGTTTGAGCACCCGGCGCATCGCGTCGGTGATCCGCATGTTCGCCTGGTGCGGCACGAACAGGTCCAGCTGCTCGGCCTTCACGCCGGCCACGTCGAGCGCCTGCTGCGCGGTCTTGGCCATCTCGAACGACGCCCAGCGGAACACCGGGTTGCCGTCCATCGTCAGGTGCGGCCAGTTGTAGCTGCCGAACACCTCCTGCCAGGACTCCTTCTGGCTGATCACCTGGTGCTGGGTCCCGTCCGAGCCCCACACCACCGGCCCGATTCCCGGCTCGTCGGCCGGTCCGACGACCGCGGCGCCGGCGCCGTCGGCGAAGATGAACGCCGTACTGCGGTCCGTCCGGTCGGTGATGTCGCTGAGCCGCTCGACGCCGATCGCCAGCACGTACTTCGCGCTGCCGCCGCGGACCAGGTCGTTCGCCATCGCGACGCCGTAGCAGAAGCCCGCACACGCGGCGGAGATGTCGAACGCGGCCGCGGTCGGTGCGCCCACGCCGACGGCGACCTGGGTCGCGATCGCCGGCGTCTGGTACAGGTGCGTGACGGTCGCGACGATCACGCAACCGATGTCGGCCGGGTCGACACCGGACTCCGCGAGCGCGTCCTTGGCCGCGCTCACCGCCATCGTCAGTACGGTCTCGTCGTCACTCGCCCAACGGCGTTCCTTGATCCCGGAACGGGTCTGGATCCACTCGTCACTGGAGTCGATCTGCTCCAGGATCTCGGCGTTCGGCACAACCCGCCGCGGCCGGTACGACCCGATCCCGAGGATGCCGGCGTACTGCGCGCCGGTCGACACGGTGATCACGAGGGGTTCCCGGCGGGGTGGAGCCGGAGCAGGGGCTGGCCGGGGGCGACCGGGTCGCCTTCCTCGGCGAGCCACTCGACCACGATGCCGCCGTGCGGGGCGGTCACCTCGACCTCGTCGCGCAGGCTCGCGACCTTCGCCACGACCTCACCGGCCTCGACGGTCTCCCCGGTTTCCCGCCGTACGGCGACGTCCCGGGTGAAGGTGCCCTTGATCGGGGCGACCAGCAGCCGCCAGGTGGGGGAGGCGTCGATCTCGGACGGGCTGCCGTGCTTCTCGACGAACGCGCGGGCGTCGTCGAGCTGGTCCGGCGTCTTCAGCGCGAACGTCTCGACACCCTTGAGGGCGCGCCGGGCGATCCCGGTCAGCGTGCCCGCCGGGGGCAGCTCGAGGATCCCGGTGACCTCGAGGTCGGACATGGTCTGCATGCACAGGTCCCAGCGGACCGGCGCGTTCACCTGGGTGACCAGCCGCTGCAGGACGTCCCGGCCGTCGTGCACGACGTGACCGTCCCGGTTCGAGATCAGGCGGGTCCGCGGGTCGTGGGTGCTGACCGCGGTCGCGTACTTCGCCAGCGTCTGGACGGCGGGCTCCATGTGCCTGGTGTGGAAGGCGCCGGCCACCGACAGCGGGATCAGCCGCGCCTTCGCCGGCGGGTCCGCGGCCAGCGCGGCCAGCTCGTCGACGGTGCCGGCGGCAACGATCTGGCCGGGGCCGTTGTCGTTCGCCGGAGTCAGGCCGTGCTCGGCGAGCTTGGCCAGAACCTCGTCCCGGTCGCCGCCGAGCACCGCGGTCATCGAGGTCGGGGTCAGCGCGGCCGCGGCGGCCATCGCCTTGCCGCGCTCACGGACCAGGACCATCGCCTGCTCGGCGGTCAGTACGCCGGTACCGGCCGCGGCGGCGAGCTCACCGACGCTGTGCCCGGCGACCGCACCGACCTTGGCGAACGCGTCGCCCGGGTGCGGGAACACCGCCAGCGCGGCCAGCATGCCGGAGGCGACCAGCAGTGGCTGCGCGATCGCGGTGTCCCGGATCGTGTCCGCGTCGGCTTCGGTGCCGTAGTGGGCGAGGTCGAGACCGGCTACGGCGGAGAGCCAGTGCAGCCGGCTCTCGAACACGGGATCCGCCAGCCACGGCTCGAGGAATCCTGGGGTCTGGGCACCCTGACCGGGCGCGACGATGACGAGCACGAGACAACTCTCCCTCAGCCAGGCCCACTCGGAGCCGCACGGCGAGCACGAATTCTACCGGCCCGCTTTTGTAGAGATCCTACAAAGTGGAGCTACCCGCCTCCGGATTGAGCAGGCGGCCCAACGTCAGTGCGACACGTAGTGTGAAACTGTCGCGGGGATTCAGCGGGTTGTAGCCCGTGAGGTCCGCCACACGCTTCAGCCGGTACCGGACGGTGTTGGCGTGGACGAACAGCGCCCGGGCCGTCGCCTCGATCGACCCGCCGGAGTCCAGGTACGCCGAGACGGTGTCGAGGAGCGCCCCGTCGCCTGCGGTGAGCGGCGCGTAGACCTCGTTCGCGAGCTGCCGGCGGGCGTGGCCGTCTCCGGAGAGTGACCGTTCCGGGAGCAGCTCGTCGGCGTACACGGGCCGTGGCGCACCCGGCCAGGCGGCGACCGCGCGGAGTCCGGCGACCGCGGCGCGGGCCGAGGTGACGGCCGCCATCAGGTCCTTCACGACCGGCCCGACGACGATCGGCCCAGGTCCGAACCAGCGGGCGAGCTTTTGTACGATCTCCACAGGTTCGCTCGTACCGCCGAGTACCACCACCAGCCGGTCGCCCTGCACCGCACACAGCGCGTCAGCACCCGCCTCGCGGGCCGCGTGCCGGACCATGTCCACCACGTTCGAGCTGCCGTTCGCGGGCGGGGAAGTCTCGGCGGGCGCGCGTCCGACCACTACGGCAACCTCGGCCCCTCCCGGTACAGCAGAGCCCGCCGTACCGGCGCCGCCCGTCCAGCCGAGGGCGGAGGCGCGGGAGCGGACCGACTCGTCGGTCTCGCCGCGGATCACCGAGTCGACGAGCAGCGCCTCCAGCCGGGCGTCCCAGGCGCCCCGCATCTCGGCGGCCTGCGCGTACACGGTGGCGGCGGCGAATGCGACCTCGCGGGCGTACCGCTGGATCGCCTCGTTCACGATCGGTACGTCGGCCGGCGGGAGCAGCGTGCCGATCGTGTTCTCGATGGTCTCGATCGTGGTCCGGACCAGGTCGACGGTCTGGTGCAGCGAGATCACCCTGGTGAACTCGCGCGGCGCGGACCCGAAGATCCGGGTCGGCATCGACGAGTGCGCCTCAGGATCCCGGAACCAGTCGACGAACGCCGAGATCCCGGACTGCGCGACCAGCCCGATCCAGGACCGGTCCTGCGCCGACAGCTTGCCGAACCACGGCAGCTTCGCCTCCATCGCCGCCATCGCAGCGGTGGCCAGCGCCCCGGTCGCCGCCTGCAACCGATCCGCCCGCGCCAGATGCGCCTCCACCGCCCACTCCACCACGCTCAGACCCTAACCCCGCCCCCCACCCCCCCATCCCAGACCCGAGCCCCGGCGCCCGGCGCAAACCTGAGCCCGTCCCCGCCGGCCGCCGCGAACCCGAGCCCCGGCGCCCGGCGCGAACCCTCCAGTTCAGGGGGCATCCCTTCAGGTGGAGGGTTGCCTACTGATAATCCGAGGGGGCAGCCCTCCAGTTGAGGGGGCAACCCCCTGCCATGATGGAGCGATGACCGACAGAGCGGGTGTCGCCGACGCGGTGGCGGCGTTGCGGGCGATCGGGTACTACCTCGAGCGGGACCGGCAGCCGACGCACCGGGTGAAGGCGTACCGGCGGGCCGCGGACACGATCGCGGCGCTGCCGCCGACCGAGGTACGGGCGCGGCGCCGGGCCGGGACGCTGACCGAGCTGCCCGGGATCGGCCCGAAGACCGAGGCCGTGATCGTCGAGGCGATGGACGGCGCGACGCCGGAGTACCTGGTGAAGCTGGAGGATGCGGCGGGTGAGCTGACCACCGCGGGCAAGCGGATGCGGTCCGCGCTGAAGGCCGACCTGCACCTGCACTCGGAGTGGTCCGACGGCGGCAGCCCGATCGAGGAGATGGCGCGAACGGCGCACCGCCTCGGGCATTCGTACATCGCGCTCACCGACCACTCGCCGCGGCTCACCGTCGCCAACGGACTGTCCCGCGAACGCCGGCTGCAGCAGCTCGAGGTCGTTGCCGAGCTCAACAAAAAGCTGCAGGACGAGCTGGACGGGTTCACGATCCTGAACGGCATCGAGGTCGACATCAACGAGGACGGCACGCTGGACTGCGACTCCGAGATCCTGGCCCGGCTGGACGTCGTGGTGGCGAGTGTGCACTCGAAGCTCCGGATGGCGTCCGAGCCGATGACCGAGCGGATGGTCCGGGCGATCGCGAACCCGCACGTCGACGTCCTCGGGCACTGCACCGGCCGGCTGATCACCGGTGCCCGCGGTACCCGGCCGGAGTCGGAGTTCGACGCCGAGGTGGTGTTCGAGGCCTGCCGCCAGTTCGGGACCGCGGTGGAGATCAACTCCCGCCCCGAACGCCTGGACCCGCCGAAACGCCTGCTGTCGCTGGCGGTCGAGACGGGCTGCCTGTTCTCGATCGACACCGACGCGCACGCGCCCGGGCAGCTCGACTGGCAGGCCTACGGCTGCGAACGCGCCGAGGACTGCGACGTCACGCCGGAGCGCGTCATCAACACGTGGGACCAGCAGTTGCTGCAGGAATGGACGGCGTCATGAGCGAGCGAAGCGGGCTCATCAGAAAGCACAGCGCGATCGTGCCTCGTCCGCGCCCGGAGCGAAGCGAGGACGTGGATGAGTGATCTCGAGAAGGACCCGGCGGAAGTGGTCGGCACGGGCGAGTGCGAGGGGCCTGCGCTGGAAATGCTCGAGGCGCGCGAGGTGGTGCTGGGGCGGACCACGAAGGTACGTCGGCTGCTGCCGAACAAGAACCGCCGGATGGTCGGCGCATGGTGCTTCGTCGACCACTACGGGCCGGACGACCTGACGCAACGGGTCGACTCGTACGACGTACCGGGGGAGCGCGGGATGCACGTTCCGCCGCATCCGCACACCAGCCTGCAGACGGTGAGCTGGCTGTTCGAGGGCGAGATCGAGCACCGCGACAGCGTCGGATCGCACGCGCTCGTCCGTCCCGGCGAGCTCAACATCATGACCGCCGGAAACGGGATCGCGCACTCCGAGGTCTCGACGCCGGACGCACCGCCGAGGTTGCACGGCGCGCAGTTGTGGGTCGCGCTGCCGGACCGCGTCCGTACGACGACACCGCCCGCGTTCAACGCGTACGCCGACCTCCCGGAGCTGGACCTCGACGGCGCCCACGTGACCGTGATGATCGGCACCGTCGCCGGCGTCACCTCGCCGGCGCCGGCGTACACCCCATTGGTCGGCGCCGACATCACGATCGAACCGGGCCGTACGCTCACGTTGCCGCTGACGTCCACCAACGAGTACGCCGTACTGATCGTCGACGGCTCGCTCTCGGTCGGCGACCTGACTCCTGGCTTCGGCGAGATGACCTACCTCGGCTCCGGCCGCGACGCGGTCGAATTGGTTGCCTCCGACAACGGAGTCCGCTTCCTCCTGCTCGGCGGCGAACCCTTCGAGGAAGAACTCGTGATGTGGTGGAACTTCATTGGCCGGACCCACGAGGACATCGTCACCGCGCGGAACGCCTGGCAGTCCGCGATCGAGTCCGCCGGCAACGCCCGCTTCCCCATGGTCCCCGGTTATCCCGGCGCACCCCTCCCCGCGCCACCCCTCCCGGCAACCACCCTCAAACCCCGACCACGAGCGCGCTGACCCGGCGGCGGTAGTAGGCCCAGGTGAGTAGCAGGAGTGCTGGGCCCCAGAGGTTCAAGGGGGTGTAGCAGGTGAGCATGAGGGCTTTCCAGGGGGTGCTGCTGAACGGTATGAAGCGGTCGGTGAAGGCGTTGCGGAAGCCGAAGGTCCAGATCGCGATCAGGGAGAAGGAACCGAGGGTGGCGGGGACGATCGCGGCGTACGGGTGGACGCGGCGGCCGCCGATGAGCGGGATCCAGCGGGGGGCGATCTCGCCCCAGCGGCTGACCAGGCCGAGGGCCGTCAGGGCAACCAGCTCGGAGAAGATCGTCAGGCAGACGATGTAGATCTTGGTGCCGAGGCCGCCGGCGTACGTGGGTTGGCCCTGACTGTCCAGCATGCCCATCGACGAGCCGAACACCAGGCCGAGGCGCCACAGGCCGGACGGCAGCACCAGGAACGGGATCGCGTGGGCGAGGACGTAGGCCCAGCGGGGGACGGGACGCTCTGTTGTGCTCACGCTCCGAGCATCCAGCGTACGCCGGCCCGCCGCCTCACCCGCCAGAGTGAAGCGGCTCCCTCCGAGGACCGATTCCCTGTTCCAGTACGCCGAACGCGCGGTCGATGACGACCAGGCGGGCGGCGAACTCGTCGTCGATCTCCTCGGCCAGGATGCCGGCCAGCAGGTCGGCGGTCTCGTGTTCCTGCTCGATGTTCCGGCCGATCAGGGCAGGGCTGGACTGCAGTACGAGCCAGAAACCGCGGACGCCTTCGATCGCGCCGGACAGCGGATGGCCGGCCGCGAGGAGTTCGTGCTGTTAGCGGGGTACTGCACCGGTAGGCGATCGAGGGCGACCACGAGTTGGTCGGCACGAGTGCGCCGGACTTCGAGTTCGCCGACGGCGCCCGGCTCGGCGCGCACCTGTCCGACGGCAAGCCCCTCCTCCTCGACTTCGCAGACTCGGCGGCACTGCGCGGGGTCGCGGGCGAACGGGTGCGGGTGCTGACCGCCAAACTCACCGGGCAGTACGCCGGGGAGCTCACCGGTGTACTCGTCCGCCCGGACGGCCACATCGCCTGGGCCACCGCCGACAACACGACAACCGGCCTCGACGCTTCCCTCAAAACCTGGATCGGCTGACCACTCGACGCCACGCGCGCGATGCAGGTGCTGATCCCGGACCGTCCCAACGCTGCCCGCCGCGAGGTGGTGCCCGGGTTCGAGGTGGTGCCGGTCTTCGAGGTGGTGCGGTCGCGAGGTGGTGCCGGTCTTCGAGGTGGTGCGGTCGCGCGAGGTGGGCCGGTCTCCAAATGGCGCCTCGGGCGGCGGTGAGGTTGGCGTTGTTTGAGGGGTTCACCTTCGAGGTGGACCGTTTGCCGGCTGCATGCGGATTGTTGACGGACCACGTCAGGGGTGAACCACTGAAACGGGGCTCTCAAGCGGCGCCTCAAGCGGGGCCTCAAGCGGGGCCTCAAGCGGGGGCCTCAGGCGGCGGTGTGGCGGCGGATCCAGGGGGCCAGGGCGTAGACGCCGAGGGCGACCACGATCGTCACGACCGCCAGGCCGCCGAAGTAGGCCGTGTCGGATGCGCCCTGTGTTGCCTGGACGAGCTGGGCGGTGATGGCCTGGCCGGCCGCGGGGGCGAGGAACCAGAGGGCCATCATCTGGCTGAGGAACGCCTGTGGTGCGAGCCGCGTCGTCGCGGCCAGGCCGACGGGGGAGAGGAACAATTCGCCGAGCGTCTGGATCACGTACACGCCGACCAGCCAGAGCGGCGACGCAAGGTTGCTCCCGGCAACCGACGACGCGAGCGACATCACCGCGAACGAGACACCGGCCAGCAACAGCCCGGTGGCGAACTTCTGCCCGATCGACGGCCCGCGGTCGCCGAGCCGGATCCAGATCACCGCGAACACCGGCGCCAGCACGATGATCGAGAACGGGTTCACCGATTGGAAGAACTCCGGCGAGATCTCGGCGCCGAACAGGCTCAGCTGGGTCCGGTTCGCGGCGAACGACGTCAGCGTGGTCGCCGCCTGCTCGAACAGCATGAAGAACAGCATCGCCGCCACGAAGAGCGGGATGTACGCGCGGACCCGCTGCCGTTCGACCGGTGTCACCAGCGGGCTCCGGAGCAGCATCACGAAGTACGCGATCGGGGCCAGGAAGCACAGGTACGAGATCGCGTCCACGACCGGTCTCGGGCCGAGGCCGCCGGACCGCCAGGCCGACCACGCGAACACCACGGCGAGCAGCGCGAGCACCGCGACCGACACCTTGATCATCCCTGGCCGGTCCGCGGCGGTCAGCGGGTTCGGCGGGGTGTCGCCGCGGCCGTGCAACGTCCGGCGGCCGAGCAGGTACGCGATCAGCGCCAGCGTCATCCCGACCGCGGCCGCCGCGAACGCGACGTGGAACCCGAACTCGCGGCGCAGGAACCCGACCACGAACGGCGCCGAGAACGACCCGATGTTGATCCCCATGTAGAAGATCGAGAACGCCGAGTCCCGCCGCGGATCGCCGTGGGAGTACAGCGTGCCGACCATCGCGGACACGTTCGGCTTCAGCAGACCGGTGCCGAGGGCAACCAGAGCGATCCCCGCGTACGCCGGGCCCGTGGACGGCAGCGCCAGGCACAGATGCCCGGCGACGATCACGCTGCCGCCGTACAGCACCGTACGGCGGGCGCCGAAGACGCGGTCCGCGAACCAGCCGCCGAGCACCGAGAGCAGGTAGACCGAGGCGCCGTAGATCGACACCACGGCCTGGCCGAGCGACTCGCCGAGCCCGAGCCCGTGCGCCTTGTCGGTGAGGTACAGCAGCAGGATCGCGCGCATCCCGTAGTAGCTGAACCGCTCCCACAACTCGGTGGTGAACAGCGTCATCAACCCGCGCGGATGCCCGAAGAAGGACCTCTCTCCGGCCGCCTGTTGCGTTTCGGACACGATCGACTACTCCCCGTGAGATCGGACTGCAGGTCCGACCGTAGCAACAGGAACGTCAGATCGTCGTGTACACCCCGTCCAACTCCAGCTCCCCGCTCCGGTGGCACCGCGGTACCGTCGCCGGCTCCACCTGCGCGCAGAGGTCCACGGCGTACCGGCAGCGCGGCTGGAAGCGGCACCCCGTGAAGGCCTGATCGGGGGTCGCGATCTCACCGGCCGGCAGTACGTCGTCGCGCCGGCGCAGCCGGGGATCCGGGCGTGGGACCGAGCGCAGCAGCGCTTCGCTGTACGGGTGCCGGGGCCGCTCGAACAGGTCCTCGGTCTCGGCCTCCTCGACGATCCGGCCGAGGTACATCACCGCCACCCGGTCGCAGAGGTGCTGGATCACCGACAGGTCGTGCGAGATGAAGACGTACGTCAGGCCGAGCTCGTCCTGCAGGTCCTCCAGCAGGTTCAGAATCTGGCTGCGGATCGACACGTCCAGCGCACTGACCGCCTCGTCCGCGACCACCAGCCGCGGCTCGGTGACCAGCGCCCGGGCGATCCCGATCCGCTGCCGCTCGCCGCCGGAGAACGCGTGCGGGTAGCGCCGCATCAGCTCGGGCCGCAGTCCGCAGCGCCGCAGCGCCTCACCGACCCGGTCCTTCGCCTCGCTGCCACTCGCCAGATTGTTGACAATCAGCGGTTCGGCAACGATCTGCTGCACGGTCATCCGCGGGTTCAGCGAGGAGTTCGGGTCCTGGAAGACGGTCCGGATCTCGGTCCGCAACGGCCGGAGCTCCGCCCGGGACAGCCCGGCCAGGTCGACCTCGGTGCCGTCCGTACGCCGGTACACAATCCGCCCCGCGGTCGGCTTGTGCGCGCGCAGGATGCACCGCCCGAGCGTGGTCTTCCCGCAGCCCGACTCGCCCACCAGCCCGAGCGTCTCGCCCTGCCGTACGACGAGATCGACGTCGTCGACCGCCCGTACGGTGGACCTGTTCCGGCGGCCGAACAGTCCGGCGCCTGCGGTGAACCGCATCGTCAGGCCCTCGATCCGCAGGATCTCGTCAGCCGGCATCGGCGACCACCTCCACAGGCAGCAGGTCGTGCCCGGCGCGGATGCTGTCCGCGGTCGGGTAGTGCACACACCGGACCTCGCGCAGCCCGTCGCCGACCAGGTCCGGGTTCTCGACGTCGCACTCACCCGGTACGACGTGGTCGCAGCGCGTCCGGTACGGGCAGCCGCTCGGCCGTTGCTGCGGATGCGGGACCTGTCCGCGGATTGTCGGCAATCTACGACGGGCTCGCCGCTCGATCCGCGGGACCGACCGCAGCAAGGCTCGCGTGTACGGATGCCGGGGGTCGTGGAACAGCGAGTCCACGTCGCACTCCTCGACGACGTTGCCGAGGTACATCACCGCCACCCGGTCCGCCAGCTCCGCGACCACGCCGAGATCGTGGGTGATGAACAGGATCGCCATCCCGCGCTCGTCCTGCAGCGTCCGCAGCAGCCGCAGGATCTGCGCCTGCGTGGTGACGTCCAGCGCGGTCGTCGGCTCGTCCGCGATCAGTAGTTGCGGACGGCAAGCAAGTGCCATCGCGATCATCGCCCGCTGCCGCATCCCGCCGGACAGCTGGAACGAGTACGCGTCGATCCGCCGCTCCGGTTGCGGGATCCCGACGCCGCGCAGCTCGGCGATCGCACGCTCCCGGGCCTCCTTCTTCCCGAGCTGCTCGTGCAGCCGCAGTACCTCGACCAGTTGCTGCCCGATCGTGTGCACCGGGCTGAGCGCGACCATCGGCTCCTGGAAGACCATCCCGATCTCCTTGCCGCGGATCCGCCGCAGTTCCGGACCCCGGGAGTCGAGCGCGGCCAGGTCGACCACCTCGCCGCCGGAGCGGAACCGGATGCTGCCGGCAACGATCTGCCCGGGCGGGTCGACCAGCCGCAGGATCGACCGCGCGGTGACGCTCTTGCCGCAGCCGGACTCGCCGACAATGCACAGCGTCCGGCCCGGGTCGACCCGCAGCGTGACGTCGTCGACGGCCTTGACCAGCCCGTCGGCGGTCTCGAAGTGCGTACTGAGCTTCTCGATCTCCAGCAGCGGCTCGCGCACGGGCCTCCTCATGTCTCGCCTCATGATTCGTACGGGTCGGCGGCGTCCCGGAGGCCGTCGCCGACGAAGTTGAGGGCCATCACCGCGATCACCACCGCGGCGCCGGCCGCCAGCAGCCACGGCGCCGCGGTCAGCACCCGGATGCTCTGCGCCCCGCTGAGCAGCACGCCCCAGCTCACCACCGGCGCCTGCAGCCCGAGCCCGAGGAACGACAGCGCGGTCTCGCCGAGGATCATGCCGGGCACCGCGAGGGTCAGCGACGCGATGATGTGGCTGGTGAACGCGGGCAGCATGTGCCGGCCGACCACCCGGTGCCAGCGGGCGCCGTCGAGTTCGGCCGCCAGCACGAAGTCCTCGCCCCGGATCTGCAGGAACCGGCTACGGATCACCCGCGCCAGCCCGGTCCAGCCGATCAGCGAGAGGATGAGCGTGATCGCGAAGTACGTCTTCAGCGCGCTCCACCCCGGCGGTACGGCGGCCGCGAGCCCGAGCCAGAGCGGCAGCGTCGGGATCGACATGAAGAACTCGATCACGCGCTGCACGATGCCGTCGACGAGACCACCGAAGTACCCGGAGATGCCGCCGAGCAGCAGCCCGAGGACGAGCGCCATCAGTACGCCGATCAGCCCGACCGACATCGAGATCCGGGTGCCGTAGATGACCCGCGACAGGTTGTCCCGGCCCTGGTCGTCGGTGCCGAGCAGATGGAACGGCGCCCCGTGCTGACTCGGCCCGAACAGATGCCGGTCGGACGGGATCAGCCCCCACAGCTTGTAGTGATCACCTTTGGCGAACAGGCGTACGCCGTACCGCTGGGACTTGTCGGTGGTGTAGTCGCGGAGCAGCGTCTCCGGGTTCGGCGTGCCCTTGTAGCCGTTGACGTACAGGTGCGGGCTCGAGGTCAGCGAGACCTTCACGACCTGCGGCGGCGCGAACGCCCGGTCGGCGGCGTACGTCTCCTGGGTCTGCGGCGCGAGGAACTCGCAGAACGCGGCGGTGAAGTAGATCAGCCCGAGGATCCACAGCGACACGACCGCGAGCTTGTTGCGTTTGAACCGGCGCCAGATCAGGGTCCGCTGGGACGCCAGCGCGAGGGTCGGTTCAGTTTCTGTTGCTGTGTCGATCGTGGTCATTTGCCGCTCCCGGCGTACCCGACCCGGACGCGGGCGTCGACGGCGGCCAGCAGCAGGTCGGAGATCAGCGTGCCGATCACGGTCAGCACGCAGGCGATCAGGATGATGCCGCCGGCCAGGTACATGTCCTGGGCCTTCAGCGCGTTCAGCAGCAGCGGCCCGGTGGTCTCCAGGCCGAGCACGCTCGCGACCAGTACCTCACCGTCGAACAGCGCCGGAATCGTCCAGCCGATCGTCGCGATGAACGGGTTCAGCGCGACCCGCGTCGGGTAGCGCATCAGCAGCTTGCGTTCGTCCAGCCCGCGGGCGCGGGCGGCCGTGACGTACGGCTTGTGCAGCTCGTCGAGCAGGTTGGCCCGCAGTACCCGGATCGTGCCCGCGACGCCGCCGGAGGCGAGCACCAGGACCGGTAGCCACAGATGGTTGAGTACGTCGAGCAGCTTGCCGAGGTTCCAGACGGCGCCCTCGAACTCCGGCGACATGACCCCCGACAACGTCTGCCCGAACAGCTTGAACTCGAGGTACACGACGGTCAGTGCGACCAGGAACCCGGGGATCGCGAGGCCGAGGAACGTCAGCGCGGTGATCACGTAGTCGAGCTTCGAGTAGCGCCGGGCGGCGGAGTAGATCCCCGCCACCAGCGCCACCGTCCAGCCGATCAGCCAGGTCGCCAGGCCGAGGCCCAGGGTCAGCGGCAGCCGTTCGCCGAGCAGCGTGGCGACCGGCTTGTTGTACTGGAACGACTGACCGAAGTCCCCGTGCAGGATGATGTTCGACATCCACCGCAGGTACTGCTCGAGCGGCGACTTGTCGAGCGCGTACTGCGCTTTCAACGCCGCCAGCTGGTCCGACCCGACCGTCTGCCCCTGCTGCTGCAGCTTGGCGACGACCGTGGTGAGGAAGTCGCCGGGCGGCAGCTGGATGATCAGGAACGACACGAGCGAGATCAGCAGGACGGTGGGCACCATCGCCAGCAGGCGACGGAGCAGATAGCCGGCCAATTGAGTCCCTTCGGGTCAGGAGTGCTTCTCCGGGGAGTCGAAGTACATCTGCTCCGGCGACGAGGCGTTCTCGTAGTGGGTGCGGAAGCTGGCGATCGCGTCCGGCCGGACGTTCTTCAGATCGCCGGCCGCGATCAACGGCTGGAACGGCGTACCGACGGTGCCGATGATCCACACGTTCTGGTCGTGCAGGTGCAGGATCTGGTGGCCGAGGTCGAGCCGCTTGGCGTCGTCGGCGGTGGTCACCAGTTCGTCGTACAGCGTCTGCAGTGTGCGGAAGTCGCCGGTCGGCGCCATCCCGAACGGGTCCTTGTGGTTGCCGTACCAGTTGCCGAACTTCGGCGCCCAGTAGGTCAGGCCGTTGGTCGGGATGTACCAGAGCGAGTCGATGTCCCACAGGATCGTGGCCGGCGGGTACGCGACCAGGTCGTAGTTGCCGTGCGGGATCTCGTTGTACCAGAGCTCCGGCGTCATCTGCTTGGCGACCATGTCGATCCCGACCGCCTTCCAGTACCGCTGCGCGTACTCCAGCACGCTGATCGCGTCGATGCCGACGCCGACCTGGAAGCAGCGGCCGACGAGCTGCAGCTTCTTCCCGTCGGGCCGCAGCCGCATGCCGTCGGGTCCGCGCCTGGTGAGGCCGGCGGCGTCGAGGCGTTTGTTGGCCTCGGCGACGTCGTACTCGATGAAGCGCTGGCCCATGCCCTTCTCCCAGTACTCGTCCTCGGGCTGGGCGCACGGGTGCCGGACGAAGCCCTGGCCGGCGAACAGCGCGTCGTTCATCTCCTTGCGGTTGATCGCGTGCGAGAGACCGGCGCGGAAGTCGAGCTTCTGGAAGAGCGTCCGCAGTACTGGGTCCGGGTGGCTCTGGTTGAGCTGCAGCGAGGTGTTCGGCTCGGCGACCCAGCGGTTCACCTTGTAGCCCTTGGTCTGCTGGTTCTTGATCAGCAGCGGGAGCTGCTCGGCCTGGATGTCGGTGACCTGCAGGTCGAGCTGGCCGTTCGCGGCGCGCAGCCCGAGCGTCTCGGACGGCATCACCGTGTACTGCTGGCTGTCGATGTACGGCAGCTGGCGGCCCTGCTCGTCGACCTTCCAGTAGTACGGGTTGCGGTCCAGACGGGCCGTCACGCCCGAGCCCTGCAGCGGCGCGACCAGTTTCCACGGGCCGAGGACCGGGATGTCGGCGTTCTTCCAGATGTTGCGCTTGTTCGAGAAGAACTCGGCCCAGGACGGTGCCGGGTCCTTCTTCATCGCGGCCTGGAGCTGCGCCGGGGTGACGAAGTCCTTGTGGAACTGCTTCAGGTAGTGCGCCGGCAGCAGCAACGCGGACGACGAGCCGAACCCGGTCAGCCCGATGAAGCACAGGTACTTGAGCAGCAGGCCGTGCGGTACTTCGAACTCCATTCGCAGCGTGTGGTCGTCGACCTTGACGAACTTGCCCGGCTTCCCGCCCGGCGCCAGCCAGCCGGGGAAGACCGGGTTGAGCTCCTTGTTCAGGAACTCCTTCTCGTACGCGAACATCAGGTCGTCGGTGGTGAACGGCGTGCCGTCGGACCACTTCAGGCCCTCGCGCAGGTGGAAGACGTAGACCTTGCCGTCCTGCTCGATCTCCCACTTCTCGGCCAGGCCGGGACCGGCCTTCGCGGGGGTCGTCGGCGTCCACTCCAGCAGGCCGGCGAACTCGACGTACTGGTTCTGGGTGGCGTTCCGGTCGATCTGGCCGCGTTGCATGACCCCGCCGTACTTGCCGGCGCTCTGGATCGGCTTGATCACCATGGGGTTCTTGGGCAGCCGCTGTTCCAGCGGCGGGAGCTTGCCGCTCTTGACCAGGCTGGTCAGGACCGGGGACTCCTTGGCGCCGGCGTCGGCGGCAGCCGGACCCGTCGACTTCTTGGCATCGGTGGAGAAGAACGAGCATCCCGCGACGGCGGTCGCCGAGAGCGAGAGACCGGAGACCTGCAGGAACGTCCGGCGGCTCAGGGGATCGGACATGGCGGCTACCTCCCACGCGGACGAAGTCCGCCGATCAGCACTCTTTCCGGGACAGTGACACGAAATGTCGCATACTTCAAGATCTGAGGTACATCTTCGCGATCCCGTATATACCGTGACTCGAAGACAGCTTCCGGTCCGGGCGCTACACTCCGAGCATGGTGAGTGAGACAGCGGGGGACCGATCGCCGTCGCCGGCGGTCGCCCGGGCGCTGACCGTGCTCGAGACCCTGGTCGAGTCCGACGAGGAGCTCACGCTCACGGCGCTGGCCAAGAAGGCGAAGATCCCGCTGGCGACCTGCGCGTCGATCGTCTACACGCTGGAGCAGCGCGACTACGCCACCCGGCGGGTGGTCGGCCGCAGTCACTTCTGGCGGCCGACGCTGCGGCTGTACGGGCTGGCCACGCAGCTGATCCGCAAGGTCGACCTGTCCTCGGTCGCGTCCCGGGAGATGCGCGAGCTGGCCGACCGGCTCGGCATGCCGGTGCACATCGGCGTACTGACCGGTTCCTCGGTCGTGTACGTCGCGAAGGCGGCGATGCCCGGGTTCATCCAGTTCGACACCTATCCGGGCAAGGTCTCGCACTTCAACCTGACCGCCCTCGGCCGGGCGATCGCGGCGTACCTGCCGGAGGACGACCTGAAGCCGCTGCTCACCCGGCTGGAGCCCGGGTACGGGCCGAAGGCGAAGCCGGTCGACGAGGAGAGCTTCCGGGCCGAGCTGGCCCGGGTCGCCAAGCAGGGGTTCGCGGTCGAGGACCAGGAGGAGCAGGCGGACATCGCCTGTGTCGCCGCGCCGTTCTTCGCGGCCGGCGGGCACGTCACCGGTGCGGTCGGCGTCACCTCGTTCGCCCGGGAGCTGAACCGGGACAAGCGCAAGCAGGCGCAGACCGGGCTGGTCCAGCTCGCCGCCACGATCTCCGAGCGGCTCGGCGCGACTGAGTTCTGAGAGGGTGTCCGAGACCCTCTGAGGCTTGCCGGGGACCGGCGAGCGGCTTAGGCTTTTCTGAGATAGCGGAAGTGTTTTCGAAATCTCGAAAATAGGAGTGGTTCCGATGACCACGCACGGCCCGTATCCCCAGCCCGCCGGCGGTATCAAGGCCACCCTGACCGGTGGCAACACCGTCGGCGCCGCGCTCCGCGAGCGCCAGCCGCGCGCGGACGGTTACCGGCACCTGGACACCCCGGCGCTGATCCGCCGGCTGCTCGACCTGAACGCGAACACGTACCTGTACTGCATCTGGGACTCCGCCACCGACTTCGACGACCTGCGCGACGAGTTCCTGCCCGCCGCCGCGGCCGCCGGGATCGACGTGATCCCGTACATCGTGCCGCCGACCGAGACCTCGGAGCACGGCCGCGCGTCCCGCCCGTACCGGCTGGACTACGTCGGCTGGGCGACCGCGTTCGCCGAGTTCGCGGTGAAGTACCCGAACTTCAAGGCCTGGGCGATCGACGACTTCGAGGTCGGCGACAACGCCAAGCTGTTCACGCCGGAGTACCTGCGGGAGTTCCTGGCCGCGGCCGCCGCGATCGCGCCGGAGCTGCGGTTCTACACCTGCGCGTACTTCGGGATGGCGACCAGCCCGGAGTTCCTGGACAAGTACGCCGAGTTCGTGGACGGGATCATCTACCCGTTCCTCGACGGGCACCACGAGAACACCACGGTCGCATCGTCGCTCGGGTCGTGCCTGGACGAGATCCTCGCGCTGACCGACCCGCGCGGGCTGGAGCTCATCCCGCTGATCTACACCGGCCGGTTCCTGGACGCGCCGCTGCACGCGACCCCGTCGTACTGCACGTCGGTGCTCACCACGACAGCGGAGTACGTGGCGGCGGGCCGGATCCCGGGCGTGATCTCGTACGGCACGCAGCTCGACGACGGGCCGACGCCGGCGGCCGACAACAAGGCGCTGTACGGCGACGGCCGACTGGCGCTGATCAATTCCCGCGGACGGGCCGCGGCCGGTACGACGGCCACGGCGACGCAGCGGGTGCCGGTCGATCCACGGCTGCCGCGCTACGAGGTGTCGTTCTGGTACCACCGCTGGTTCCTCTCGCCGGGGATCGAGCCCGGGCGGTACCAGCTGGAGATGCTGATCGACGACACGGTCGTGTGGACCATGGACATGCACGAGCAGCGCTGGCCCGTGTGGACCAACGGTGACGGCATGGAGGGCCCTGTCGACGTCACGCAGTACGTTGCCGGACGCAACTTCGTGGACCTGACGTTCCGGTTGCACGTGCTGAAGGAGACCGCGGGGCAGTACATCGACGTCGGCGTGGACCAGGTCGAGTCGATCGGACTGGGCGTCCGCAACGGCGGGTTCGAGGAGGACGGCGACTGGATCCTGCGGGGGAGTGGTCCACTCCTGTCGGTCTACGACCACTACCTGCGGGACCGTCCGGCGCGTATCTTCGCGGCCATCTCGCGCGTGTACCAAGGAGGGTGATCATGGCCGAACACCTCAAGACCGGGTGGCCGCAACGGGTCGAACGGCAGCAGGAGGTGATCGACACCGTCAGCCGGATCCTGTCCGAGGCCGAACACGAGGGCGGCCCGGCGATCCGCCGCTGGTCCGCCCGGCTGGACAAGTGGGAACCGGACTCGTTCGTGGTCTCCGCCGCCGAGATCAAGGCAGCCACGGTCGACGACGACCTGGCAGCGCACCTGGAGTTCGCCCGTTCGCAGGTGGAGCAGTTCGCGCGCGCCCAGCGAGCCACCCTGACGGACCTGGAGACCGAAACTCTCCCCGGTGTGGTTCTGGGCCATCGCCACATCCCGGTCGCGAAGGTGGGTTCGTACTCACCCGGCGGCCGCTACCCCCTGATCGCGTCGTCCATCATGACCGTCACCGTTCCCAAGGTGGCCGGCGTGGACACGGTGGTCGCCGTCGCCCCGCCACGGGATGCGGCCGGGATCTACGGACCCCAGCTCTACACGATGAACCTCGCCGGGGCGGACGTGATCCTGTGTCTGGGCGGCGTACAGGCCTTCGCAGCCCTTGCCTTCGGCATCGAAGACGTCCCGCCTGTCGACCTGGTGGTCGGCGCCGGGAACGCGTACGTCGCCGAGGCCAAACGGCAGTTGTTCGGCACCGTCGGCATCGACCTGCTGGCCGGCCCGACCGAGGTCGCGGTGATCGCGGACGAGTCCGCCGACGCCCGCCTGGTCGCCGCCGACCTGCTCGGCCAGGCCGAACACGGCCCGAACAGCCCGGCGCTGCTCGTCACCACGTCCCGTTCGTTCGGTACGGCGGTGATCGCCGAGGTCGAGCGGTGGCTGGCGGAGGACTGGCCTACTAAGGAAGTGGCGGGCGCCGCGTGGCGGGAGCACGGCACGGTTGTGGTGTGCGAGTCCCGCGAGGAGGTGGTGCAGATCTCGGACGCGTACGCGCCAGAGCATCTCGAAGTACAGACGTCCGACGACGAGTGGTACGCCGCGAACCTGCGCAACTACGGCTCGTTGTTCGTCGGGCCCGAGGCCACGGTGGCGTTCTCGGACAAGTCGATCGGTACCAACCACGTCCTCCCGACGGGCCGCGCCGGCCGCTACACGGGCGGGTTGTGGGTCGGGAAGTTCCTCAAGACGGTCACGTACCAACGCCTCACCGCCGACGGCGCCCGCAGCATCGCCCCGTCGACGGCCGCGATCGCCGACGCCGAACTGATGTACGGCCACGCCCTCACGGCCCGCCTCCGCGCCAACTGACCCAGCTCCGTTTGAGGGGTTAACCTCGCGCATTGCCCGTTCACCTGCTGCATCCGGCCGGTGAACGGGCGACGCGCGAGGTTAACCCCTCAACGTCAGCTGAGTGGGGGCAGGAGGTCGGCGAACTCTGCGAGCAGGCGGTCGACCATCCGGATCTCCTCGGCGTCCAGGCAGTGGGCGGGCTCGCGGCAGTAGGCGCTGGCGAACAGGCCCCGGCGTACCGAGATCAGCTTCTCGGCCGCGATGATCCGCTCGGTGTCGAGCATCCAGTACGAGATGTACGGGAGCAGCCGGCGATGCAGGTCGACGCCGTCCTCGCCGTCACCAGTGGTGAGGCGGCGCCAGATCTCGACGTACAGCTCGGTCAGCGAACAGCCCGGCTGGGTACCGACCGCGCCGCGGCGTACGGCGTCGGGGAGCTGGACGCCGGCGTACCCCTCGACCGAGGCGAGCGGCGGCGTACCCTCGGCCAGCTCGGCGATCAGCGGCCCGGGCGGGCTCGACTCGACCTTGACCAGGCGCAGGTTCGGATGGTCGGTGGCGATCGCGCGCAGCAGGTCGGCGTCCAGGCTGGTGCCGGTCTCCGCGGGCGCGTACTGCAGCACCATCGGCACCGGGTCGATCGTGGTCAGCACGGTCCGGACGTGCTGCTCCAGCGAGCCCCGCGACGGCGAGAGGAAATGCGGCGGCAGCAGGTTGATCAGGTCGGCGCCCGCCGCCACCGACTCCCGCGCCCGCCGCGCCGCGAGCTGCGTGGCGTGATCCTGTACGGCGACCACCGCCGCGACGTCGTCCCGCTCGCGGGTGTGCGACAGCAGGATCTCGGTCAGCCGGCGGCGCTCGTCCTCGGACAGCTTGTGGAACTCGGACGCGAAGCCGGGGAACATCACACTGGTCACGCCGGTGCCCAGCACGTACCGCACGACCCGGTCGAAGCCGTCGTAGTCGACCTCGCCGTCGGCGGTGAACGGTACTTCGAGCACCGGCGACACGCCGCGCACCAGCACCGACGCGTCGGTGGGCCGCTCGGCCCCGATCTCCTCCGTGGTGACCATGTCTGCCTCCCGTTGTGTGGTCACTGGCGGCGCCCCAGCAGGTTGGCGACGTTCCCGCCGAAGACGGCCGCCTTCTGGTCCGCGTCGATCGGCCAGTCCCGGATCCGGTCCACCTCCGCGAGCGGCACGGTGTACGGCGAATCGGTCGAGAACACCAGCCGCCCGGCGCCGATCCCGGGCTCGGCGAGGAACCCGCTGAGCACCGTGTCCCAGGGCGCGTACGACGTGTCGCCGTACAGGTTGGGCGCGTGCAGCAGGGCCGGGATCGCGTCGATCCAGAAGTCCGTGGCACCGCTCTTGCCCATCAGTACCGGCAGCTCGGGCCGTCGGCGGGCGAGGCTGGCGAGCGGCAGCGGGAGCGCGGTGGCCGGCGTACCGGTGCGGACGTACACGAACCAGCCGGCGGTGGCGGCGAAGTCGAGGAGCGGGTCGAGCAGGCCGTCGAGCAGGTCGAAACCCTGCAGCACCGAGTCCACCGCGAGCGCGACGGCACCGGCGTCGCGGGCGCGGTCGAGCTCGTCGAGGGCCGCGCGGCCGCGCCACGGGTTCGCGACCGCGTAGGGGAGCAGCCTTCCGCCGGACTCCGCGGCGGCCTGGGCGGTCTCCGAGTTGCCTTCGCGGTTGTCGTAGGCGATGCAGCGCTCCGACGGCGCGACGATCGCCTGGTCGATGCCGAGGGCATCCATCGTGGCGAGCAGGTCGGCCGGCTTCAGGCCGGCGTCCCGGCTGTCGCCGATCCGGACATGGGCGTCGATGATCATGCGGGCACCTCCAGTCCCAAGGCACCGAGCGCGTCCGCGTGCACGATGCCGTCGACGACGTCGTTCGGGACGCGCGGGAACTTGGTGCCTTCGAGCATATTGTTGACAGTTTGCAATCCGGCGATCGCTTCGCCGGTGTTGGCGATCGGGTAGTCCGACCCGAGCAGCAGCTTCCCGGTCGCGCCCCACTCGACCGCGTTGATCAGTGACTGGTAGAGCACCCACGGGCGCAGGTAGATCGACGACACGTCGGCGTACACGTGCGGGTGTTTGCGGATCGTCACGACCGTCTCCCGGCTCCACGGGTGGCCCATGTGCGCCATCACGATGCGCAGCTCCGGGTACCGCAGCGCGATCTCGTCGGTGACCAGGGGATAGGTGTAGCGCAGCGGTGCGTGCCGCATCGGCGAGGCGCCGGAGTGGAACAGGATCGGCAGGCCGTGCCGCTGGCAGTAGTCGTAGAACGCGAGCGCGGGCTCGCCGAGCGGATCGAAGTTCTGGTAGTTCGGGCCGAGTTTCACGCCGACCAGGCCGAGGTCGCGGCAGCGGTCGGCCTCCTCCAGGGCGCCGGGCGACGTCGGGTTCACCGACATGAAACCGATCCGCTTCGCCGGGTTGTCCTGGACGAACTCCGCGGTGGCGTCGTTGCAGCGCTCCGGCGGATACGGCAGTCCGGTGAGCTCGAGCGGATTGTCGACAGCAATATTGAAGACAATCGACACGTCGGCGGCCGCCATCGCGCGGTCGTAGTCGGCCCACGAGTTCGCGGTCTCCACCGGGCGGTCGTTGCGCCAGTTCGGGTAGACCTGCCGCTCGTCCTCGGGGACTGCGTCGCGGTGGGTCGGTGTGTGCGTGTGGACGTCGACGATCATCGGAACTCCCGCAGCAGGTCGTCTCGCAAGGTCACTCCCAGGCCGGGGCCGCCGGTCAGCCGGACATGCCGCCCGTCGCTGTCCAGCGGCTTCGCCAGCACGTCCTCGGTGTAGTAGTGCGCGCCGATGATGTCGCTCGGGTACGCCGACAACCGGGGCAACGCCGCCGCGACCTGCAGCTGCGCCGCCGCGCCGATGCCCAACTCGCCGTTCGACCCGATCAGTACGTCGATCCCGTGCGCGGCGGCGAGCTGCCCCATTCGCACAGCCCGTCCCGGCCCCGCACTCTTTCCCACATACAAACTCGCGACGTCCGCCGCCTGTGCCTCGACGACCGCCAGCAGGTCGTGCACATCGAACACCGATTCGTCGGCAATCACGGGCAGCCCGAGCTGCCTGACCTCATTCGCCCCTCGCACGTCGCGAGGCTCCAAGGGTTGCTCGAGAAACGTGATGCCGGATGCCTTCAGCTCGGGCACCGCCCTGATCGCCTCGGCTCGGGTCCACCCGCCGTTCGCGTCGGTGCCGAGGAAGGCGTCGCCGGCCAGCTCACGGGCTCGGCGTACTCGATGGAGGTCCGTGACGAGGTCCAGCCCGACCTTCACCTTGAACGCTCCGAACCCGGCCGCAACCGCAGCGCCGTACGCGCGCTCCAGCTCCTCGTCGTTCCCGGACAGCGACAGTTTGATCGGGACCTCGGTCCGGTACGGCCCGCCCAGGGCGACGGCCAGCGGTACGTCGAGCGTCCGCGCGAACGCGTCCCACAACGCGATCGACACGCCGGCCTTCGTGAACGGATTGCCCTGCAACACCTTGTCCATAAGGTCTTCCAGCGCACCGACGGGTGTCAGCGGCTGCCCGATCAGTGCGGGTCCGAGCGCCGTATGGATGAAGTGGTCCGCCGACGTGCCGTCCTCGCCGGACCAGATCGGGGTCGCGCTGACCTCGCCGTACCCCTCGGCGCCGTCGCTGGTGAGGACCCGGACGAGCAGGAAGTCGGAGCGGTCATGAGGGCCGCGGGCGCCGCGGACCAGCAGCTCCGAGGCGGCGCGCAGGCTGACGTGTGCAGTCTGGATCGCTGCGATGGCGTCCGTCACACGGGCTCCAGTCCCTGTCGCAGATTGTCAACAATCATCGTGTCTCCAACAGGCGGCGCGGATTGTCGACAATCATCGCCTGCCGTTGTGCGTCGGTGATGCCCCAGCCGTCGATCTCCTTGATCCGCGCGACCGCGTAGTCCTGGCTGGCCTTGTCGGACAGGCCTGCGTCGGTCCCGAAGATCACCTTGTGCGGCGGTGCTTCGGCGAGGATGCGGCGCGCGGCGTACGGCGGCGTACCGCAGATGCACAGGTAGAGGTTCTCGGTCTCCTGCGTCATCGCCAGCGCTTCCCGCCACAGGTCGTGCAGACCGCCGTGGCCGAGGACCACGCGCAGCTTCGGATGCCGGCGGGCGAGGGCGGCGATCTGCCCGGCGGTCGAGTACGGCGGCGTACCGTCGTGGCTGAGCAGCACCCCGTCGACCGCGGTGATCACCTCGCAGATCGGGTCCAGGACCTGCTCGTGCATGCTGAACCCCTGCAGCCACGGGTGCAGCTTCAGGCCGCGCAGCCCGAGCTCGCCGACCATCCGCTCGGCCTCGTCGACCGCGGTCTTCCGGCGGACGGCGACGGTACCGAAGCCGGTCATCCGGTCCGGGTACGCGCGGACGAACTCGGCCAGCCGGTCGTTCGACTCCGGCGTCGGGTCGAACAGCCCGTCGTGACTCAGCACGACCGCGTGCTCGATGCCGGCCGTGTCCATGAACGCCACGAACTCGTCAGCACCGAAGGGCGTCCCACCCAGCCAGGTCGCGGTCTCCCACGCCGGAGTGTGGGTATGGAAGTCGATCACAGAACCTCCGCGAGTCGAAGCAGGCGATCGCCGAGCGCAACCGCCAACTGGTCGAACCATCTCCGCCCGGTCGCCTGATCGGCCAACTCCGGACGGTCCGTGTACCCGTCGATCCGCCGCCAGCTCGCCGCCGTGTGCAACCCCACGTCATCCACCACGACATCCGAGGGCAGCCCCAACCGCTCCTTGCGCTCAGCAACAAACGCTGGGTCCCGGGCAAGCATCAACGCCGTCTCGAACTCCCCGGCATGCCCAGGCACGGGCACACCCCCAACGCGACCCTCCTCCACCGGGCCGCCCAAGGCGCCACCGTCCTCCACCGGGCCGCCCAAGGCGCCACCGTCCTCCACCGGGCCGCCCAAGGCGGCACCGTCCAAGGTGGCGCCGTCCGAGGTGGCGCCGTGCGAGGTGGCGCCGTGCGAGGTGGGGGAGGCCGACGGCGGGCTGTTTGGCGGGAGGGTCTCCGGGGCGGGGGTCGTCGGTGTGGGGGAGGGCGATTGGGATGGCAGGAGTTGCCAGTAGTCGATGTGGGCGACGTTGAGGTTGTAGCGGGTGGAGGCGGCTGCTGCGGCGTGGCAGATGCCGGTGTTGCCGCCGTGGCCGTTGACGAGGACGAGGCGGTGGCCGCCGTCGGCGTGCAGGGAGCGGGCCAGGTCGAGGAGTACGGCGAGCAGCGTCTCGGGGGAGAGGGAGAGCGTGCCGCCGAACGGCAGGTGGTGATCGGACGCACCGAAGGGAACGGGCGGTGCGAGGACGATCGGTCGCGGAGAACGTTCGTGTACCAGGGAAGCAGCCTCGGCGGACACGGCTTCGGCGAGGATCCAGTCGGTGCCGGTCGCTAGATGCGGACCGTGCTGCTCGGTCGCCCCGACCGGGACCACGACTATTGCCGCAGGCAACAGTTCGCCGAGCGTGCTGCGGTTCGTGTGCTGCCAGCGGACGAACGTCATCCGGCCCTCCCGGCGACAAGTTGGGCGGTGTGCAACGCGGCGATCCCGTCGTCCAGCGACGGTACGCCGGCCTTTCGCGTCCCGTCGTACAGCTCGACGAACCGTTGCACCTGCAGGTCGAAGCACCGCGTCGTCCGGTCCCCGGGAAACCGCACCTCACGATCCCCGGCCGCAGTACTGAGCCGCAGCTCGAACGTGAACCCGTCGAGCGCCGCCAGCCCCCGATCCCCGAGAAACGTGAGCTCACAACGAGGGAGCGCCGCGGTGAACCACCCGAACTCGACCAGCGCCTGGTGGCCGCCGGGGTATCCGAGGCGGGCGCCGATCAGGTTGGGTGCGGGCAGCCCGGGACGGGTCGTAGCGGACCAGGCGTCGTGCACGGTCGGCGGGCCGAGCAGATAGCTCAACCAGTCGAAGATGTGTGCACCTTCGTGTACTACCGGACTGCCGTGTTCGAGCGTCCTGGTGATGCGCTCGGCATGCTCACGATCGGCGGGATCGTACGCCTCGTCGTAGATGTGCGCGCGGACCAGGACCGGCGTACCGAGAGTGCCGTCGTCGATCCACCTCTTCAGTTGCCGGATCGCCGGATCGTGCCGGTACGTCAGTCCGATCTGCACCCGCCGCCGCTGCTCCCCGTCGAGGCGGTCGTAGATCCGCGCCGCCTCGACCGAGGTCGCGACAGGCTTCTCCGCAAGAACGAACAGCCCCGCCCCAGCGAACCGAACCACCAGCTCAGGCGTCACCCACGGCGGCGTCGCCAGCACCACACCCTCCACCCCGCCGGTCAGCCCGCGGGACCTGCCGCCGGTCGACCCGCCGGACGTGCCGCCGTCCACCCCGCCGGACAACCCGTCGGTCGTGCCCGGGGTGAGGTCGGCGGTGACCGGGATGCCCTGGCCGGCGGCGGTTTTCCGGCGTTCGGGGTCCGGGTCGACGAGTTGCACGACCTCGACGGACGGATGCCGGAGGAGCGCGGGCAGGTGGGCGGCCAGGCCGATCTCCCCGAGCCCCACGAGCGCCACCCGCATCTGTCGCTCCTTCAGAATACCGGAATTAGTTTCTGCTATCCGAAGCTTAAGAGGTCACCCGAACTCGTGCAATGGTTCGTCAGCAGCGAATCGGCGGGTGCCTCAGAGCGTGATCCGGTACCGCCGCGCCCGCCCCCGCCAGGTGTCCCGGACGTCCTACAGAACCCCACTCGGCGGACGACTCCAGCCGGGAGTTCCGGAGCGCAACGGTCGGCTCGATCAACTCAGGCATACGTTCGAGGGTAGGAGGCCCGCCACCGAATATGCGCAACGGGCCGCCCACCAGTTGGTGAGCGGCCCGTCGGCCAGAGCGGTCCGGCGTCAGGCGCCGGCGCCCTCCTGCTTCACGCCGGCGACCGCGGTCGGGTCGTCGATACGGAACTTGCGGGCGGCCTCGGCGGCCACCTCCGGCTTCACGTCGCCGCGCTTGGCCAGGATCTCCAGCGTCGCCACCACGATCGACTCGGCGTCGACCTGGAAGTGCCGGCGCGCCGCCGCCCGGGTGTCGGCCAGCCCCCAGCCGTCGGTCCCGAGCGAGGTGTAGTCGTTCGGCACCCAGCGGGAGATCTGGTCCTGCACCGCGCGCATGAAGTCGCTCACGGCAACGACCGGACCCTTGGTGTCCTTCAGCTGCTCGGTCACGAACGGCACCTGCTCCGGCTCGTCCGGGTGCAGCAGGTTGTGCTGCTCCGCGGCGACCGCATCCCGGCGCAGCTCGTTCCACGAGGTCACCGACCACACGTCGGCGGCCACGGAGTACTCGTCGGCGAGGATCTGCTGGGCCTTCAGCACCCACGGCATACCCACACCGGACGCGAGCAACTGCACCCGCGGCGCGTCCTCGCCGTCGGCGACCTGACCCTCGTTGAAGCGGTACAGGCCCTTCAGCAGCGCCGCGACGTCGAGGCTCTCCGGCTCGGCCGGCTGCGGGACCGGCTCGTTGTAGACGGTGAGGTAGTAGAACACGTCCTCGCCGTACGGCTTGGTCTCGTCGAGGCCGTAGCCGTACATCCGGCGCAGGCCGTCCTTGACGATGTACGGGATCTCGTACGCGAACGCCGGGTCGTAGTGCACGGCGGCCGGGTTCGTCGAGGCCAGCAGCGGCGAGTGACCGTCCGCGTGCTGCAGTCCCTCGCCGGTCAGCGTCGTACGGCCGGCGGTGGCGCCGATCAGGAAGCCGCGGCCGAGCTGGTCGCCGAGCGCCCACATCCAGTCGCCGGTGCGCTGGAACCCGAACATCGAGTAGAAGATGTAGAACGGGATCATCGGCTCACCGTGCGTGGCGTACGCCGTACTCGCCGCGAGCACGGAGCCCATCGCGCCGGCCTCGCTGATGCCCTCGTGCAGCAGTTGACCCGCCGTGGACTCCTTCCACGACAGCAGCAGGTTGCGGTCGACGGCGTCGTAGTTCTGGCCGTGCGGCGAGTAGATCTTCGCCGTCGGGAACATCGAGTCCATCCCGAACGTGCGGTACTCGTCCGGCGCGATCGGGACGATCCGGTGGCCGATCTCCGGGTCCTTCATCAGGTCCCGGAACAGCCGGACCAGCGCCATCGTGGTCGCGACCGGCGCGTGCGAGCCCTTCGCCAGCGGCTTGTACACGTCGTCGCCCGGCAGCGTCAGCGTCTTCGGCTGCACCCGGCGCTCCGGCAGCGAACCGCCGAGCTGCTTGCGGCGCTCCATCATGTACTGGTACTCCGGCGAGTCGGTGCCGGGGTGGAAGTACGGCGGGTTGTACGCGTCCTCGAGGTCCTTGTCCTCGATCGGCAGGTACAGCCGGTCGCGGAAGGCCTTCAGGTCGTCCGAGGTGAGCTTCTTCATCTGGTGGGTCGCGTTCCGGCCCTCGAGCGCCTCGATCGTCCAGCCCTTGATGGTCTGGGCGAGGATCACCGTCGGCTGACCGACGTGCTCGGTCGCGCTCTTGAACGCGGCGTACACCTTGCGGTAGTCGTGACCGCCACGCGGCAGCCTGCGCAGGTCCTCGTCGGACAGCCCGCTGACCATCTGCCGCAGCCGCGCGTCGCCGCCGAAGAAGTTCTCCCGGATGTACTCACCGGACTCGACGGAGTACGTCTGGAACTGGCCGTCCGGCGTGGTGTTCATCTTGTTCAGCAGCGCACCGTCGTGGTCCTGGGCCAGCAGGTTGTCCCACTCGCGGCCCCAGATCACCTTGATGACGTTCCAGCCGGCGCCGCGGAAGAACGCCTCCAGCTCCTGGATCACCTTGCCGTTGCCGCGGACCGGGCCGTCCAGCTGCTGCAGGTTGCAGTTGATCACGAAGGTGAGGTTGTCGAGCTCCTCGCGCGCGGCCAGGCCGATCGCGCCGAGCGACTCCGGCTCACCCATCTCGCCGTCACCGAGGAACGCCCAGACGTGCTGCTGGCTGGTGTCCTTGATGCTGCGGTTGTGCAGGTAGCGGTTGAAGCGCGCCTGGTAGATCGAGTTCAGCGCGGCCAGCCCCATCGAGACGGTCGGGAACTCCCAGAAGTCCGGCATCAGCCGCGGGTGCGGGTACGACGACAGGCCGTTGTGCGGGCCGCGGGAGACCTCCTGGCGGAAGCCGTCCAGCTGGTCCGCGCTCAGCCGGCCCCTCGAGGAAGGCCCGTGCGTACATACCGGGGGAGGCGTGCCCCTGGATGAAGATCTGGTCACCGCCGCCCGGGTGGTCCTTGCCGCGGAAGAAGTGGTTGAAACCGACTTCGTACAGGCTCGCGGCCGACTGGTACGTGGCGATGTGACCGCCGACCTCCAGGCCCTTGCGGTTGGCCTTGCTCACCATCACCGCGGCGTTCCACCGGATGAAGGCCCGGATCCGGCGCTCGATGTGCTCGTCGCCGGGGAACCACGGCTCGCGCTCGGGCGGGATCGAGTTGATGTAGTCGGTGCTCCGCAGTGCGGGCACCCCGACCTGTCGCTCCCGGGCCCGCTCGATCAGCTTGAGCATCAGGAAGCGCGCTCGCGCCTTGCCCCGTTCGTCCAGGACGGCGTCGAGCGATTCGACCCATTCACGCGTTTCGTCGGGGTCGATGTCGGGGAGCTGGGTGGGCATCCCCTCGGTGATGATGGCTGGTGGTTCGTGTCCGGAAGCCACGGTGTCCTGCCGTTCTCTCTGGTTGTCTTCACCGCAATCCTGTCACCTGTTCGGAATGCGTTCTACTTTGCCTTCCCTTCCGGCCCGATTCCGGCCGGAAGGGCGTGATCCCAGCGGACACGCCCGGTACCCGGCACGCGGATACCGGACACGTCACGGAACCCTGGTGCATACTTGCGCGACGCGGTGCGTCACGATGGACTACCGCTATCTGTATCGCTAGTAGTAGAGCTATGACACCTACCCCCGGGCAAGCGGGGACCACGGAGGAGGACACGTGAGCGCGACCGCGGATCACGCGGACGGCAAGAGCGGCGGCCCGAACATGGCGTCCCGGCTGGGCTTGGAGGCCGGCTGGGTCGTGCAGGAGATCGGGTACGACGACGACTGCGACGACGACCTGCGTGACGCCATCCGGGAGGTCACCGGGGAGGCCTTCGTCGGCGAAGACACAGACGAGGTCGTTGACGCGGTCCTGCTCTGGTTCCGCGAGGACGACGGCGACCTGGTCGACGCGTTCTTCGACATCCTGACCGACCTGAAGGCCGGTGGAGTGGTCTGGCTGATGACTCCGAAGGTCGGCCGCGACGGGTACGTCGAGACCAGTGACATCACCGAGGCAGCGCCGGTCGCCGGCCTGGCCACGACGAGCACGCTGAGCGTCACCGGCGACTGGTCCGCGACCAAGCTGGTGGTCCCGAAGTCCGGTCGCCGCGGGTGACGGGCCCGGCTGCCGGCAGCCGGGCCCCCGACTTCCAGACCCAGAACCAATACGGCGAACCGGTCCGGCTGAGCGACTACGCCGGCCACCGGGACGTCGTACTGGTTTTCTATCCGTACGCCTTCAGCCAGGTCTGCACCAGTGAACTGACCGCCCTGCGCGAACGCCCGGACCTGCTCGCGGCGGCCGAGTTCCTGGCAATTTCGTGCGACCCTCTCTTCACCCTGCGCGCGTACGCCGACGCACAGCAACTCCCGTTCGCCCTCCTCACCGACTTCTGGCCACACGGAGCGATCGCCTCGACGTACGGCGTCTTCGACGAGGCCCGCGGCTGCGCCCTCCGCGGCACGTTCGTCATCGACCGCACCGGCCTGGTCCGCTGGTCGGTGCTCAATCCACTCCCCGAGCCCCGCAACCTCGACGACTACGCCGCGGCCCTGGCGAATCTGAATGGCTAGACGGACCGTGCGCGGATACATCACCGACCCCGCCGGGAAGTCCGAGGAAAGGTGGTCATGACCCTCGGAGATCTCGGGTAGACTCCTCCGGTCGTTTGATCCGGGCGAATAGCTCAGCGGTAGAGCGCTTCCCTTACAAGGAAGATGTCGGGGGTTCGATCCCCTCTTCGCCCACCTTCAGTTGAAGACCTTCGTGATCAGGCGTTCGAGGGCCGGTGGGAAGATCTCGAGCAGGTTGACGTCGGCGTCGGTCATGGTGATGGCGGCGGTGAGGGTTTTGGTGCCGTCGGGGGTGCTGTACATGAGGGCGCCGTAGCCGCCGGGGGCGCTGCCGTTGTGGTGGTAGAGGGTTTGCGAGCCGAGGTCCTGTTTGAACAGGCCGAGGGCGTAGTTGAGCGGGCCGCTTTTCGGTTCCGGCGTACGCATCTGTGTCAGCAGGTCCGCGGGGAGGAGTTTGCCGCTCTGCAAGGCGGACATGAACACTTGCAGGTCATGCGTGGTGGAGAGCATGCTGCCGGCCGCGAACAGCAGGGACGGGTTCTGCTCGGTTACGTCGACGACCTTCGAGTCCTCGCCGTCCTGGTAGCGGAGGTAGCCGTGCGAGTGCGGACCGGGGATGTCGGTCCGGTCGCCGGGCTCGATCGTGCCGGTCAGGCCGAGCGGCTTGATGATCCGGCTCTCCAGCTCCTCGGCGAGCGTCCGCCCGGTGACGGCCTCGATCAGCAGCGCCGCGACCGAGTAGTTCGTGTTCGAGTAGCTCCACTCGGCGCCCGGCTCGAACCGCGCCGGCTTGGCCAGCGCGAACTCCACCAGCTCGTCCGGCGTGTATCCGCGCAGCCGGTTGTCCGCCCAGTCCTTGCCGGTCGCGGGCAGTCCCGTCACGACGGTCCCGTCCGGGTAGTGCTCGCCGGTGTAGTTGAACAGCCCGCTGGTGTGGTCGAGCAGCATCCGCACCGTGATCCGCTCGTCCAGCGCGAACCGCGGCAGCCGGCCGGCGACCGTACCGTCGAGCTCGAGCTTGCCCTCGGCCACCAGTTGCAGTACGACGGTGGACACGAACGTCTTGGTCACGCTGCCGACCCGGAACCGCCCGTCCTCGGGTGGCAGCTCGGTGCTTCCGAGCGCTCGTACGCCGGCCCGTGCCGTGTACTCGCCGCTGTCGTCGTGCACCCGCAGTTCGAGGCTTCCGAATCCGGCGTCGACGAACTCCTGCGCGGCCTGCTGCAGCTCCTGTACGGACATTCCCTGCTCCTCCTGAGAGTGATGTTTTTCGACGTGGACCACTCTCGCCAGGAGCTCTGACACCGGACCGCCACGGCGCTGACGCGGGGTGGTGCACGGGCCGCGGGGACTGGGCTGCGTACGGGCCGTATCGGAAGCTGCAGTCACTCGTTGGAACCATGTCGGCGGTAGCGGGATTCTTAACCGTCGGCTGGTGAGAACGGACTCCTCCAGGGCGGGTCGCGGCTGGTAGGGTTCACGGCTGTCGGTCGGCGCGATGACGCACCGGGTGTGCCCGGTCACGGCATCTGTTCGGCTGATGGAAACGGGGCAGCAGTTCGGTGTGAAAGTGTGAGGCGGGTCCGCCCAGAACCCGCTCCGTCCAGTTCGGGAGGCACGTGTCCGTGGGTCGCCAACCGGCCTCGCTCAGCGGTGGCCCGTGCCCGCGTTCCGTCGTACCCCGTTCAGCGCTGGTGGTGGCATCCGCGTGAGAAGTGGTGCGGACCGGCCGGCGATCTCCACCGGGCCGGCGTTGATGATTCCCGCCGGGTACCCCCGTGACCTGCCGAGCGCGCTGCTCCGGGCGGCGCGCGACTTCGCCGGCGCCGGCGTCGTCGAGATCGGCCCGGACGGGCGGGAGACCAAGCTCGACTTCCCGACCCTGCTCGAGCTGGCCGCGCGGATCCTGGCCGGCCTGCGGGCGAACGGCGTACGCGCCGGTGATCCCGCGGTCGTGCACTGCACCGAACCGGTCGGGTTCTTCGCCGCGTTCTGGGCCTGCACGCTCGGCGGCATCCGGCCGCTGCTGGTCGCGCCGAACCCGGGCGGCGACCGTACCGAGGAGGGCCGCGAGCGGCTCCGCAAGATCACCGACCTGCTCGGCTGGACGGTGCTGATCGGCCGCCCGTCCGACCTGCCGAACGACCTCGGCCTCCCGGTCCTCGACCCGGACGCGATGGCCGGCCACGAACCGACGTCCGACTTCCACCGCCCGGCCGCGGACGACATCGCCGTACTGATGCTGTCCTCGGGGTCGACCGGTACGCCGAAGATGGTGCAGCTCACCCACCGCGGGCTGGTCGAGTTCGCCGCCGGTACGCCGGCCATGCTCCCGGTCCGCCCCGGCCAGACGACGCTGAACTGGCTGCCGCTGGACCGCAGCGGCGCGTTCCTGCTGTACCACCTGCTGCCGGTGTTCACCGGGTGCACGAACATCCACGTGAACACCGACTGGGTGCTCGCGAATCCGCTGCGCTGGTTCGACCTGATGGAACAGCACCGGGTCAACCACTCCTGGTCGCCGAACTTCGGGTACCGGCTCACGACCGCCGCGGTGGCGGGGGAGCCGGACCGGCACTGGGACCTGTCCGCGCTGCGCAGTCTGGTCAGCGGCGGCGAGCAGATCACGGTGCCGGTGATGTCGGAGTTCCTGCGCGTGACGAACCGGTTCGGCGTCGTACCGGAGACGTTCGTCGCGGCGTGGGGGATGACCGAGACGGTCACCGGGATCACGTTCGCGCGCCCCGGCCTGACGCCGAACGTGCACCGCGTCCGGATCCCACCGACCGGCGTCGTCGAATGGGTCGACCAGCGCCCGTCCTCCGGGAAGGTCGCCGTTGCCCGTCCCGGGGCGCCGCGGGTCGAGGCGCCCGGGGTTTTGAGTTTGGTGTCGGTGGGGGCGCCGGCGCCCGGTACGACGGTACGCATCGTCGCGCCGAACGGCGCCGTACTGCCCGAGGGCCGGATCGGTCAGCTGCAGGTGGCGTCCGCGCGGGTGACACCGGGGTACCTCGGGAACCTCGAGGCCGACCGCGTCGCGTTCCCGGTCGGGAACTGGGCTGCCCGCAAGTGGCTGGCGACCGGCGACCAGGGGTTCATCACCGGCGGCCAGGTCGTCATCACCGGTCGCGACAGCGAACGCATCATCCTGTCCGGAAAGCTCCACTACGCCCACGACATCGAATCCGTCGCCGCGACGGTGGTCGGCGCCGAGCACGGCCTCGTCGCAGCCTGCGGTGTCGCGGACGAGGAGAGCGGCACCGACCGCCTGGTCGTGTTCTACGCACTCACCAGCGGCTCGGTCCCCGGCATGGACCAGGCCATCCGCAGCCTGATCCAGACCCGGCTCGGCCTGGTCGCGCAGGTGGTCGGCGTACCGCGCCGCGACTTCCCGACCACCCCCGGCGGCAAGATCCTCCGCCCCCTCCTCAAACAACGCTGGCTGGACGGCACCCTCGAGCCCGGCACCCACCCCCACGTAGAACCCGCCGGCGCCACCCAAGCCAGCGGCCCCACCGGCCAAGGCCCGTCGACGACCCCCGAAACCACCCCGTACGCCGACGAGGACCCGTCCGAGCGGACCACAGAACTCCCCATCGTCCGCCTCGCCTGGAAACGCGAACTCCAGCAATCCATCCCCACCCCACCCCAACGCCCCACCCTCGGCACCCACCCAGAAACGCCCCCAACAGCCCCGTCCCCCCAACCGGAGCGCCTACCGTCCCCGCAACCGGCGACCTCGCCCGCGCCTCCGACAGACGCGTCCCGGCAACCGGAGCGCCCATCCGCGCCGCACTCGGGGCGCCTACCGGCCCTGCAACCGGAGAGCCTGCCCGCACCGGCAAGTCCGACCACCTCGTCGGAAAGCTCCTCCGCGCCCACAACACCACCAGCGGACGCCGAACCCCCTTCGCCTCCTGCACCCTCCGCGACTGCAGCACCGTCCGCGACTCCGGCACCGTCCGCGACTCCGGCACCGCCCACGCCTTCCGCGCCCACACCCGCGACTGCCTACGACCCCACAGGGGACCGCGTCCTCCCCGAAGCAGCATCCGCCCCGCTGCAGTCCCCCGAGACAGCACTGTCGACCGCGGAACACCAGCGCCCCCCACGCCCCGTCGTACCCTCGTCCCCCTTCGGCCCCTCGCGCGCCACGGCCCCATCGCCCCGCCCCACACCGCCCGAGGCAACCACCTCCGAGGCAAAGGACTCCGAGGCAAAGGACTCCGAGGCAACGGCCCCCGAGGCAACGGCCTCTGAGGTAACAACCTCCGAGCCCGCGCCCGCGACCTCAGAATCCCCGAGCCCCGAGGCAGCGGCCCCCATCGACGTACCGTCGGACGACTTCACCACCGACGAGCCCGCCACCATCGAACTCACCCGCATCACAGACACCACCCCGCCCGCCACCACCAACAGCCCGGCCACCACAAACCCAATCAATGCCACCGACTCCACCGGCACGTACGCAGCTGATGACTCCGAGGTCTCCGGCCCGGTCGCCGACGCGGACCCCGACCCCGACGTGGACGCGATCGCCGACGCAGCCCGCACGGATGACCGGAACTCCACCGGCGCACCATCATCCGACGAGCCGACATCCGGTACGTCGACGCCAGACATCACGCTCTCGTTCGCCGACGAGCCCTCGAGCGCCGACCTGGCCCCCGCCGACGCAACCTCGGCCGAAACGCACCCCGAGGTCGCGACCCGCGCAGACGTCGACGCCCAGCACACGTACCCCACCGAGCACCCCGATCCCCAGCCGAACCCCAACACGGAGAACGCCGACGCCGACACGGAGAACGCCGACACGGTGGATGCCGACACGGTGGATGCCGACACGGCGAACGCCGACACGGCGAACGCCGACAGGGTGGACGCCGACACTGCCTCAGCGGACGCCGACGGCGTGGACGTCGGCGCCGCCGCTGCGAACGCCGACACTGACGTCGCCCAGGCCGTCATCGATGGCGCGACCGCTGACGCAGCGCCCGTCGTGGATCCGAACGATGCCGACGTACATGCTGCGGATGCGAGCACCGCAAAGCCAACGGAAGTGGACGAGTACGCCGCCGACGACGAATCGGACGCAGTCGAGCGCGAAGCGACCTCACACGACCTGACCGCCATATCCAACGAAGAGCCGGTACAGGGCGCCCCGCAGCCAACCGAGCATCAAACGGACACCACGGCCGCACAGCTCGCCGGCGAGCTGCGGAAGACGCCTGACCAGGCAGACCCTGAACAAGCCGACGCGCCCAACACCCACGAACCCAACGCGCACCTCAACGACCAGGCAGCCGCGCACGACACCACGCCCGACAAGCTCGAAACCGCCCGCACGCAGGATGCCCCGCCCGCCGCACACCCAGGCGCGACTGTCACCCACCAAGCGGCGACAACCACCGAGGACGCCGCGGCACTCGCCGGAGACGACGCGATTCACGCCCGGGATGACGCGATTCACGCCCGAGGCGACGCGATTGGCGCCGGGGATGGCGCGATTCACGCGCGAGGCGACGCGATTGGCGCCGGGGATGGCGCGATTCACGCGCGAGGCGACGCGATTCACGCCGGGGATGACGCGATTGGCGCCGAGGCCGACGCGACAGTCGCCGGGCAATCCGAGCAAGACGCGATCCTCGACGAGGAAGGCGCGCCCGTCTTCGGGGACGAACCAGCCGTCGACGGGACCGATACGGACTCCGTGCAGGGTGCGGTCGCTGTCGACGAGGGCGACGTGCCTGCTGTCCGGGATGCGACGTCCGCCAGCAAGATCGAGGTGGTCGCGTCGCAGGGCGACGGGGCAGTCGCCGAGGCAGAGCGGGCTCCTGCCGAGGTCAACCCAGCTCTCACCGATCCTGACCCGACCGTTGGTCCCCGCGTGGCAGGTGAGCCTGACGCGGCCGAGGGTCCCGAGTCGGCCGCGGAGTCTGACGCCGGCGATGAATCTGAGGCGGCCGGTGAGCCCGACGCGGCTGATCTGCCGGGGGCTGTCGATGCGGGCGACGCCGTACTCACCCGGGACGAGACGGTTGCTCACGAGGGCGCGCTGGATGAGGCGGCCGTTGACGAGGTTGACTTGTCTGCCGCCGGCGACGACGGGTCTCTGGTCGAGCCCGACACGGATGATGAGTCTGATGCGGCTCGTCAGCCGGCGGCCGTTGATGCGGACGACGCCGTACTCGCTCGGGACGAGGAGACGGCTCACAAGGGTGACGTGGCCGCCGCGCCGGATCATGCGGCTGCCGACGACGCCGACTCGGCTGCCGGGGACGAGGTTGTCGGCGCGCCCGAGCTGTCTGGTCTGCCGGTGGGTGTCGACGCGGACGCCGACGTACTCGCCGACGGCGAGGTGGTTGCCCATGAGGGCGACCTGGCCGCGCAGGGTGAGGCGGTTGTCGACGAGGGCTCGACTGTTGTCGGGGACGAGGTTGTTGACGAGGGCTCGACTGTTGACGGGGACGAGGTTGTTGACGAGGGCTCGACTGTTGACGGGGACGAGGTTGTTGACGAGGGCTCGAGTGTTGTCGGGGACGAGGGTGTCGACGAGGACGACTTGGCTGGCGTCGTACCGGATGTTGCTGGGCGGGGTGGAGTTGCGTCGGCTGGGGACGGCGGTGAGGTTGCGGGTGCGCTGGGGGCGCGTTCGGCGTACGTGCGGACGGGCTCGGGGCGGAGCGGCTCGGATGGGACTGGCGTCTCCGGGGTAGACGCGGACGATTCGTCCGATGCAGGTGATGGCTCGACGTACGGCGTGATCTCGCAGCGGGTCGGCGATGAGCCGACGGAGGCTAACGGCCCGGCCTCGGACCCCAACTCGGATGTCCTGGAGACCGTCGACGCTGCCGAGGGCGCGGAGTCTGTCGGAGATGCTCGCGTAGGTGCGGATGTCGCCGGAGGCGGTGAGGACGGTGCCGACCACGCCGAGCATGCCGAGGCCGCCGTAGACGCCGCTGACGCGGACGGTACGCAGGGCGCCACGGACGTGGACGGTGCTGCGGATGCTGATGGTGTGGGCGGTGCTGCGGATACCGAAGCTGCGGGCGGTGCTGCGGGTGTTGTAGATGCGGATGACGCGGCGGGTGGTGCCGGCGCAGGCCGTACGGGGGATGCGGCAGGCGTCGCGGGCGTTGAGGGGGCCGCGGGTCAAGAGGTTGGCGGTGGCGCCGGCGGTGCGGCTGGCGTTGTGGGTGGTGCGGGTGCGCTGGTGGTTGCGGCGGGGGCTGCGGCTGTAGCTGTGGGGTTTGCGCGGGCTGACGGCGACGGCATGCCTGATGGGGGCAGCGTGCATGACGGCGGCGGTGTGGCTGACGGGGTCAGCGTGCATGACGGCGGCGGTGTGGCTGACGGCGGTGGTGTGCGTGGGGTGGGTGCGGCTCGGGGCGTTGATGGGTCGGTGCGGGACGGTGTGGTGGAGCCGGTGGCCGTGGTGGGGGTGGCTGGGCGGTTTCCGGGGGCGGAGACGCTTGAGGGGTTCTGGGAGAACCTTGTGGGGGGCGTGGAGAGTGTTCGGCGGGGGATGCCGGACACGGGGGACGGGATTGTGGCTGTCTCCGGTGTGTTGGAGCATGTGGAGTCGTTCGACGCGAAGTTCTTCGGGTTGAGTGATCGTGAGGCCGAGTTGATGGAGCCGGCGCAGCGGTTGTTCCTCGAGGTGTGTCATCAGGCGCTGGAGCACGGTGGGTACGCCGGTACCTCGGACCGTGTCGGCGTCTTCGCCGGCTCGGGGATGAACCTGTACAACCGCCAGCACCAGTCCCGCGACTCGATCGCCACCCGCGTCGCGTACCGGCTCGGTCTGACCGGGCCGGCGATCGGTGTCCAGTCGGCGTCCTCGTCGTCGCTCGTCGCGGTGCATCTCGCGTGCCAGGCGCTGCGGTCCGGTGACGCGGATCTCGCGCTCGCCGGGGCCGCCGCCGTACAGGTGCCGCAGGCAACGACCTACCACCCGGCGCCGGACTCGATCCTGTCGCCGAGCGGTCAGGTGCGCGCGTTCGCGGCCGACGCCGACGGTACGGTCGGCGGCAACGGGGTCGCCGCCGTACTGCTGAAGCGTCTCGACCAGGCCCTCGCCGACGGGGACACCGTGTACGCCGTGATCCGCGGCACCGCGGTCAGCAACACCGACGGCAACCAGGTCGAGCTGGTCGAGCGTGCGCTGCAGCGGGCCGGGTTCGACGCGGACTCGGTCAGCTACATCGAGGCGGACGGGATCGGCAGCCCGGCCGCGGATGCCGCCGAGGTGAAGGCGCTGACTGCGGCGCTGCGCCGGCACACCGACAAGGTCGGGTTCTGCACGCTCGGATCGGTGAAGCCGAACATCGGCCACCTGGACAGCGCCGCGGGCATGGCCGGCCTGATCAAGACGATCCTGATGCTGCAGCACCGGACGCTCGTCCCGACCATCAACCACACCGAGCCGAACCCGGCGCTCGCGCTCGGCGACAGCCCGTTCGTGATCGGTACCGACGTCCGCGAGTGGACCGTACCGTTGCAGTCCGGCGGTACGACGCTGCGCGCCGGCGTCAGCGCGCTGGACCCGAGCGGCACCAACGCGCACGTGATCCTCGAGGAGGCGCCGCGCCAGATCCGCCGCGGCGACGACGGCCCCGTCGTACTGCCGCTGTCCGCTCCGGACCCGGATGCGCTCGCCGATCTCGTCGAGCTGTACCGCACGGACCTCGATCACGGCACCGGCCACCGCCTCATCGACCTTGCCGGTACGGCGGCGCTCGGCCGGCCCGCGCACCGGTACCGGATCGCGGTCGCGGGTGGTACTGAGCGGGAGTTGCTCAGCGCGCTCGGCTCCGCGCAGGCGACCGAAGTTCCGCGGGGCGGACCTGGTCCGCTCGGGTACGCATTCACCGGGCAGGGCGCTGCGCGGCGCGGAATGGCCGCGGGGCTGGCGGCGCGGTTCCCGGTGTTCCGGTCGGTGCTCGACGAGTGCGATCGGGTGTACCACGAGGAGACCGGCGGCAGCCTGAACCAGCTGCTCCTCACGCCCGCCGCCGGGAAGGAAGGCGTCTGGCCGACCGAGACGGCGCAGCCCGCGCTGTTCGCGTTCGAGGTCGCGCTTGCTCGGCTGTGGCAGTCGTTCGGCGTACAGCCCGCGTTGGTTGTGGGGCACAGCGTCGGGGAGTACGCCGCCTTGTGCGTCGCGGGTGCACTGTCGGTAGCGGACGGCGTACGGCTGACCGCCAAGCGCGGTGAACTGATGCAGCGCGGCACCGTGCCCGGTGCGATGGTCGCCGTACGTGCGGATGCCGATCGGGTCCGGGAGATCGCGCGCACCGCCGGCGTGGAGGTTGCCGCGGGCAACGGGCCGCAGTCGTTCGTACTGACCGGGTCCGAGGTGATCGTCGGGCAGCTCGCGGCGCAGCTCGACCAGCTGCAGGTGGCGTGGCAGCGGCTGGACGTGGACCGGGCGTTCCACAGTTCGTTGGTGGACCCAATACTGTCGGACTTCGCCGAGATCGTCCGCGAGATCACGCTGAAGCCGTTGCGGACGCCGATGGTGTCGAGCTGGTCGGGTGATCTGCTCGAGTCCGGGACGCTGCTCGACAGCGACTACCTGGTCGGGCAGCTGCGGCAGCCGGTGCTGTTCGGGGACGCGGTCGAGGCGGTGACCGCGGCCGGGTGCCGGCGGTTCCTGGAGCTCGGGCCGGACGCCGTACTGAGCCCCGCCGGCCGCCGGATCGCGCCGAACAGCACGTGGATCCCGGCGCAGCGCCTCGGGCAGGACCCGGTGCTCGCGACGATGAACGGCCTGGCGGAGCTCTACGAGCAGGGCACCGAGATCGCCTGGGCGAAGGTGTACGCCGACGGCGGGCGGGTGCCGCTTCCGACGTACCCGTTCCGGCGCGTGCACCACCCGGTCGACCCGTCGGTGACGGTGCTCGCCGGTCCGGGTACGGCGGTTGCCGGGGGCAACGTTGCGCCGCGGCTGAACGCGTTCGAGCGGGTCGCGCGGGCGCAGTCGGTGGTGTTCGAGCCGCCGTCGAGCGCCGCGGTGAAGCGGATCCCGCTGGACCCGCCGGCCGAGCCGGAGCCGGTCGAGGCGGCCGAGTCGGCCGAAGACGCGTCACCGTTCGCGTTGCCGGCCGAGACGCATGCGATCGATGCGGACTACCTGGCGCGGGCCGGGTCGCTGCCGGGCGACGAGATGTCGGCGGAGCGGTACCGGGAGTCGCTGGACGTCGTACTCGATCTGACCTGTGAGGTGCACGGGCTCGATCCGTACGACCTGACGGTGGACCACACGTTCGCCGAGCTCGGCGCGACACCGGCGTCGATGGCACCGGTGATCGACGAGCTGCAGAGCCGGTTCGAGGCGGAGCTGGCGCCGGACGATCTGTTCCTGACGTACACCACACCCCACAAGCTCGCGACGGCGGTCGCGGTACAGGCAGCCGAGCCGGCCGAGGATTCGCAGGTTGATGATCCGGCCGGTACGCCGGTCGACGGCGCTCGGGTTGACGGCGCCGGGGTTGGGTCCGCCCGAGTTGGGGGCGCCGGTGTCGGGGGCGCTGGTGTTGACGGCGCTGGTGTTGAGGGCGCTGGGTCTGCTGGCGCTGAGGTTCACGGCGCTGTTCACGGACCTCATGTTTCCGGCGCGGATGGTCACGGCCGGGACGGGTCGGCGCGGGATCCGCGGGCGGCGTTGGCGGTGCTCGGGTCGGGTCTCGCGGAGCTCGCGGCGAAGGTGGACGAGGCTGCGGCGGCGACGGGCGCGGCGGAGCTGCCCGGGAGCGGGATGGCCGCGCTGATGTCACAACAGCTCCGCGTGGCCGGCCAGCTGGTCGACGGCGTCACCAAGCTGATGCGTGAACAGCTGGCTCTGCTGACCGAGCCGCCCACCGAGGGCAAACAGTCGGAGGCTCCCGAGCCGACGGCACCGGAAACGCCCGAGGCCAACGCAGCCCCAGAAGGCGCGGACGAGGCAACCACGGAAGGCACGCGCGAGATCGCACCGGTCGACGCGCTGACGCTCGGCGAAGGCGCCACAAACGAGAAACCCGCCAAGGGCGGCACGAACGAGAAACCCGCCAAGGGTGGTGCGAGCGACGAGTCCGTCGAGGGCGGTGCGAGGGACGAGTCCACCGAGGGTGGTACGAGCGACGAGGCCGTCGAGGGCGGCTCCGGTCGTGCACGTTTGACCTTGGGTGGTGCGGGCCGGGAGGCCGTCGAGGGTGGGGTCGGTCGTGGGCGTTTGAGTTTGGGGGATGCGGTTGCGAAGCACGGTGGGGCCGGTGTGGCTGGTGGGCGAGAGGCAGGCGTCGACGGTGCTGGTCGGGCTGTTGTGGGGCGTGGGCTGGGCGCGGGGGAGCGTACGGGTGGGGAGCAGGTTGTTGGTGGGACGGTGGTTGTGGTTCGGGAGGTCGGGGCGGGTGAAGTAGGGCAGCGGCGGGACCTGAGTTACTGGGATCACGTGCTGTCCGGCGCCGAGCCGTTGGTGTTGCCGGTGGATCGGGTGCGGGGATCCGGCGACGACGCGGTGTTGTCGGTCAGGCGGGAGTTGGATGCCGAGCTGGGGGCGGCGGTGTTCGCGTACAGCCGGGAGCGGAAGCTCAGCCCGGCGATGACGATGCTCGCGGCGGTTGCGACCGTGCTCGGGCGGTTCGCCGCGCAGGACGACGTGACGATCGGGTCCGCGATGGTACGCCCGGACGACGCGCCGGCTGCCCGCCCGCTGCCGTTGCGGATCGACCTGTCGGGTGAGCCCGACCTCGGTGAGCTCACCGAGCGGATCCGTGACATCACGGCCGCCGCGTTCGAGCATGCCGGCACCGACCTGGCGATTCTCGCGCGCGACCCGCTGTTCCAGATCCTGGTCGATTTCGAGGACGGCGACGACGAGCTGCCGGCGGCGATCGACGTACGGTTCCGGCTCACCCACGACGGCGACGACATCAGCTGTACGGCGGACTACCGGTCCGGCCTGTTCGAGCGGCGCAGCATCGAACGCCTGCTCGACTACCTCGCCGAGGTGTTGCGCAGGGCAACGACCAGCCCGAACCTCCGGCTGCCCGAACTCGTCCTCCCGCTGGCCTCCGACCTCGAGGCCCTCCGCGAACTCGAGTCCGACGCCGACCCGGTCGGCCCGATCGGCAGGGTCCGCCGGGACGCCGTGGTGGCCGGCGAACTCAGCGGACTGCACACCCTCTTCGAGCAGCAGGTCGCCCGGACCCCGGACGCGATCGCCGTAATACAAGGCGATCGCGAGCTCACGTACGCCGAGCTCGACCGCCGCGCGAACGCCGTCGCCTGGCAGCTCACCGACCTCGGCGTGAAGCCGGGCGAGCTGGTCGCGGTACGAGTTGCCCGTGGCACCGAAATGGTCGTCGCGGTGCTGGCCGTGCTGAAGTCCGGCGCTGCCTACCTGCCGCTGGATCCCGGCGTACCGGAATCCCGTTGGGCGTTCATGGTGCACGACGCGGCCGCCGTCGCGCTGGTCGGCGACGACGCGGCGCTGGCGGATCGCCTCGGCCTCCGCCTGGTCCCGGTCGCAGCGGTCGATGGCGACGCCCGCGCCAAGCAGGCCCCGCCGGTACGCGCCGCGGCCGACGACGTCGCGTACTGCATCTACACGTCCGGTTCCACCGGCAACCCGAAGGGTGTCGTGGTCCCGCACCGCGGCCCGGTGAACCTGGTCCGGCACTACCTGCGGACCCGGCGCTCGCTGCGGACGCTGCAGTGGACGTCGTTCGGGTTCGACGTCCACGTGCAGGAGATGTTCACGACGCTGGCGTCCGGTGCGGCGCTGGTACTGATCGGCGAGGACGACCGGTACGACCCGGACGCGGTCGTCGCGGCGCTGCGCGATCACGACGTACAGCGGCTGTTCATGGCGTTCAGCCCGCTGACCGCGCTGCTGGCGACGATGCGCCGGCTGCCGGAGCTGCCCGCGTTGCGGGAGATCGTCGCGGGCGGTGAAGCGATGGTGCTGACGCACAAGGTGCGGGACTTCCTGGACGCGCATCCGGAGTGCCGGCTGTTCAACGAGTACGGGCCGGCCGAGGCGTCGATCGTGACCACGATCCACGCGGTCGACCCGGCCGAGGACCGGCCGTCGATCGGGCGCCCGATCGAGGGGGTCGCGGTCCGGCTGCTGGATGCCGCGCTGCGCCCGGTGCCGGTCGGCGCGGTCGGCGAGATCCACCTCGGTGGCGCGGCCGTTGCCCAGGGCTACCTCGGGCGGCCGGAGGAGACCGAGCACGCGTTCGTCGGCGACCCGGGCCATCCGGGCGCCCGGCTGTACCGCAGCCGCGACCTCGGCCGCTGGCGCGTGGACGGCACGCTGGAGTACCTCGGCCGCGCGGACGACCAGGTGAAGATCCGCGGCCACCGGGTGGAGCCCGGCGAGACCGAGCACGTACTGGCGGACCAGCCCGGTGTCGTGGACGCGGTCGTCGTGGCCTGCTCCGACCCGGGCGGTGACACCTGCCTGATCGGGTACGTCGTACTCGAGGACAGCGATCCCGCCGTACTGGCCCGGCTGATGCTTGACCTCGGCAAGGAGTTGCCGATCTACCTGGTCCCGGCGGACCTGATTCCGATCGAGGAACTCCCGCTCGACGACAACGGCCGCCTGGACCGCGACCGCCTGCCCGAACCGGAGTGGCTCAGGCCGTGAGTTGTGCTCCGGACGGGCCCAGGTGTCCGAGCGGGGTCCGGGCCCAGGACATTCGTCCTGCACCGTGGGCGAGGGATCAGACCCGGCGGCAGCCCTCCCTGCGACCACCGTCCGCCGTCCACGATGCAGAACTCGCGCTCGATGCCGTCCCTCCACGGATCGATCGCGTTCGAATCGGTCGGACGTCGCCGACGGCGGGCCGGTTCCCGATTCGCGGGTGACACGGTTGCGGCGGGGAGTCGCCTCGCCCGCCGCTCACGTGTTCCGGTCGATCCAAGCCCCCTCGATCTCCCGGTTGCCGTCCGATCCGAGGCCCCCCTCGACCGGTCGGGGATGACGGTGCCCCCACCCCATCCATCCGTTGCATCGCTACACGTACGGCGGTCGTTACACGAATCGTGAAGATTCGTAAGAATTGCGCAAAGGTGCGCGGGAGAAGCCTTACCGAGCGGCCGGATCTGTGTGTATCAGGACAGCGCGGCCCACGCCTGATGCGCGGCGCCGAGCAGCCCGGCGTTGTCCAGTTGCGCCGGGACCACGGTGAGGTCGGTGACGAACGGCAGCTGAGCCAGCCGCTTCGCCCATGCCTGCACCGGGTCGAACAGCACCGGCCCGGCCTTCGCGACCCCGCCGCCGATCACGACCGTGGTCAGGTCCACGGTGACGGCCGTCGCCACGATCCCCGCAGCCAGCGCCTGCGCGCCGTCGTCGAACGCGGCCAGCGCGAGCTCGTCCCCGGCCGCGGCATCGGCGGCCAGTACTTCGGCGTCCACGTCCTCGTCCGTCCGCCAGCCGCTGCGCTGGGCCCGGGCCACCATCCGCGGACCGCTCGCGTACGCCTCGACACAGCCGTACGACCCGCAGGCGCAGGCCTCGCCGTCCTGGTCGACCACCACGTGGCCGATGTGCGCCGCGTTGCCCGACTGGCCGATCAGCGGCTTGCCGTCGACCACCAGCCCGCCGCCGACACCGGTCGACACCACGATGCCGAGCAGGGTCTTCGCGTCCCGGCCCGCGCCGCTCCAGTACTCGCCGAGGGCGAAGCAGTGCCCGTCCATGCCGAGGGTCACCGGTACGGCGCCCGCCACCGCCCGGACCCGGTCGACGAGCGGGAAGTTGCGCCAGCCGGGGATGTTCACCGGGGAGACCAGGCCGTGCTGCAGGTCGAGCGGGCCGGCCGAGCCGACGCCGACCGCGAGGGGTGCCGCGTCACCGCGGACCCGGTCGATCAGCTCACCGAGCGCGGCGAACACCTGGTCGGCGCCGCCGGCCGGGGTCCGGATCCGGTCACCGGTGAGAATCGTGCCGTCGGCGGACACCAAAGCGGCGGCCAGCTTCGTGCCGCCGATGTCGATTCCCAGCACGGACTCCCGCGCCACCAACGTGTCGTCCCCAGTGTCGTCGCTCATCGTCCCCCCGGTCAGGGCGGTCAGGTCGAGAGACAACGTTATCTGTAGTCGGCCCGAACAGACAGGGGTGAAAACTGGTAATCATGGAAAACCCGCAGGGTGGCGGCAGTTAACTGCCATGACAACTCCTGACAACGATGCCCCTCTGGGCGCCGACAGGCCGCCACTGGCGCCGGATGCCGCGACTGCGAGAGGGTTACCGGATGAGTGATCAACTGGATCGGGACGCGGCCGGCGCGCTGGTCGTCGGCTTCACTGGTACGACGGCACCCGACGAGCTGCGGCGCGCGGTGGCCGGCGGCCTCGGCGCGGTCATCCTGTTCACCCGGAACGTCGCGGACGCCGAGCAGGTGGCGGCGCTGACCGCCGTACTGCGGTCCGAGCGCCCGGACCTGATCGTCGCGATCGACCACGAGGGCGGCGAGTTCAGCCACCTCGCGCCGGCGAACCCGTGGCCGCTGGCGTCCCCGCGGCTGCTCGGCGACCTGGACGACACCGAGCTGACCCGCGCCGCGGCCCGGGACGCGGCGGCGACCCTCGCGGCCCTCGGCATCGACCTGATGCTCGCGCCCTCGGTCGACGTGAACAGCAATCCGGCGAACCCGATCATCTCCACGCGGTCGTTCGGGCGTACGGCGGATGTCGTTTCGCGGCACGGCGTGGCGTTCGTCGAGGGTGTCCACGACGCCGGGATCGCCGCCTGCCCCAAGCACTTCCCGGGTCACGGCGACGTCGCCGTCGACTCGCACACCGACCTGCCGCGCGTGGACCGCTCGGTCGAGGAGGTGCAGGCGGTCGAGCTGGCCCCGTTCCGCGCGACCATCGCGGCGGGTGCCGACGTCGTGATGAGCGCGCACATCATCTTCTCGGCGTACGACGACCAGCCCGCCACGCTGTCGCACCGGGTGCTGACCGGGTTGCTGCGGGAGGAGCTCGGATTCACCGGAGTGATCACCACCGACGCGCTCGAGATGCAGGCGATCACCAAGAACCGCCCGATCGAGGACGCCGCGGTCGCGTCGATCGGCGCGGGCGCGGACCTGGCGATGATCGCGGTCGGTACGGCGGACCCGCAGGTGCTGACCGCTCGCGTCGTCGAGGCCGTCCGTACCGGTGAGCTGCCGGCCGGGCGGGTGGCCGATGCGGCCGCGCGGGTTCGTACGCTCGCGGCGTCGCTCGGCCGGCGGAGTCGGCACCCGGGTCTTGGCGGGGCGCCGATTCGTGAGGTGGCAGCGCGGGTGGTGGCAGGGCAGACGTTCCCGGCGCTCGGTGCGGCGCCGTACGTGGTCGATCTGACCCAGGGTTTGCACCCGGCGTGGAACCCTTATTTCTCGGGGCTTCCGGAGATCTTCACGCGGGTCGCGCCGGGCGCGGACGGGGTCGTGCTCCGTGGCGAGCACCATCTGACGGAGGACGGTACGCCGCAGGACGACGCGATCGCTCAGGCCGCGAAGGCGGCGCAGGGCCGGCCGCTGGTGATCGCCGTACAGGACGCCGGCCGTACGCCGTGGATGCGCGCCGCCCTTACCCATCTCGTCGAGGGTCACCCGGACAACGTCTTCGTCCTCTGCACCGGCATCCCCGAAGACCAGGCCCTGGTCCCGCCCGGCGTCCCGTCGGCCACCACCTCCGGCCGCAACCTGGTCGTCCTGGAAACAGTAGCCAAGCACCTGACCCGCTAGCCACTCACGCGCGCCCGACACCGCCGGCCCACTCGCGGATGCCCACTCGTGTCTGCCCGGACCTCCGGCCATCTCAGTGGTTAACCACTGAGATGGCCCCTTTACCTCTGGCATGCCAGAGGTAAAGGGGCCACTTGAGGGGTTCACCTCTCAGATGGCGGGTGCGGGAGGGGGCTGCGGCCGGTGCGGGTGGCCCGTTCGCCCCTGGCATGCGTGGGGTGAACGGGCAACTTGTGGGGTTCACCCCTCAAGTGGGGCGGCAGGTTAGTTCTAGGTCCAGGGCGTGTTGTTCTACGTAGTTGAGGGCGTGGCGGACGGCGCCGACCGAGACGATCGCGTCGCCGAGGGAGGAGACCGCGACGCGCGGGGGAGTGCTGGTGTAACCGGCCAGCTGCTCCTCGAGGTCTGGGAGCAGTGCGGCGGCGGCCTGGGCGACGGCGCCGCCGAGGACGACGAGCTCCGGGTTGAACAGCGAGCCGAGGGTGGCGACCACCCGGGCGGTGCGGTCGGCGATGTCGTGAAGGATGCCCTGGGCAACCTTGTCGCCGGCCGCCGCCGCGCCGAACACCTGCTCGGCGGTCACCTCGCCGTCGACAGCCAGCACCCGCAACGACGTCTCGACCGCCTCGTCCGCGACCGCCGCGGTCCCGTTCTCCCGGGCGATCCGGGCAATACCGTGGGTGTCACCAACGCCTTCGATCAGTTTCAGGAACACCATCTCGCCGGCCCCGCCGCGGCTGCCGTGCAGGAGCCGCCCGGAGTCCATCAGCCCGGAGCCGAACCGCTCGCCGGCCAGCAGCACCACGAGATCGTCGACATTCCGCGCCTCTCCGCGCCAGCGCTCGCCGAGTGTCGCCAGGTTCGCGTCGTTCTCGAGCAGCACCGGCCAGCCGTGCAGCTCGGTCAGCCGCTGCGCCAGCCCGGTGTCGAACCGCCGCCAGAACTCGTCCGCGACCAGGATGTTCCCGTCCCGGTCCACCGGCGCGGCGACCCCGGCGCCGGCCGCCAGCACCTGGGCGTCCGAGACCCCCGCGGACTCGAGCGCCTCAACCGCGGTCGCGTGCACGATCTCGGTCCGTTCGCCGGGCGTCCGCACCCCGGCGGCCGACCGCCCGGCCTTCGCGACCGTGTCGCCGCGCAGGTCGGACACCAGCACAGTCGTCTTCGCCGCGCCGATGTCGATCCCGAGCACGTACCCGGCCCGCCCGTTGAACTCGAACCGCCGCGACGGCCGCCCCACCGACGTCCGCCCGGGATCGAGCTCGACCACCCAGCCCATCGAGATCAGGTCGTTGCAGACCGCGTGCACGGTCGCCCGGGTGAGACCGGTGGCCTCTATCAGGCCGGTTCCTGTCATCACTCGTGCGCGGTTGAGTACGCCGAGTACTTTGCCCGCGTTCACCCGCCGCAGCATCGTCGGCGTCGCCGTGGGCGGGGTAGCCGGTGGTTTCGCCATGAAAGCCCCTTGACCTCGTCGTCCTACCGACCGCAGAATACATGCAGATTCTAAATTTAGAGCCTATATATAAACCCCGGGTTACCAACAGATTCCGAGTGAGGCGATCGTGACGAGTCCACATGCGACCCAAACGACCCAGTTGACTCAGCCCGACTGGTGGCGGCAGGCCGTCGTGTACCAGATCTATCCGCGCAGCTTCGCCGATTCCGACGGCGACGGCGTCGGCGATCTGCCCGGCATCGTCAGTCGAGTCCCGTACCTGGTGGCGCTGGGCATCGACGCGGTCTGGCTGAGCCCGTTCTACCCGTCCGCGCTGGCCGACGGCGGGTACGACGTGGACGACTACCGCAACGTCGACCCGCGGCTCGGCACGCTGACGGACTTCGACCAGCTGGTCGAGGCGCTGCACACCGAGGGCATCAAGCTGATCGTCGACATCGTCCCGAACCACACGTCCGACCGGCACGAGTGGTTCGTCGAGGCGCTGGAGGCGGCCAAGGGGCACCCGGCCCGGGACCGGTACATCTTCCGCGACGGTGACGGTGACCAGCCGCCGTCGGACTGGGACTCGGTGTTCGGCGGCTCCGCGTGGGCGCAGGCCGACGACGGCCAGTGGTACCTGCACATGTTCGCGGCCGAGCAGCCCGACCTGAACTGGCAGCACCCCGAGGTGCGGGCGGACTTCCTGGAGACCCTGAAGTTCTGGTCGGACCGGGGTGTCGACGGCTTCCGGGTCGACGTGGCGCACGCGCTGGTGAAGGACCTGTCGGAGCCGTTCCCGGCGAAGGACACGCTGCCTCGCCAGTCGGAGTCCAACGGCAAGCACCCGCTCTGGGACCAGGACGGCGTACACGAGATCTACAAGGACTGGCGCAAGCTGCTGGACACCTACGACCCGCCGCGGTCCGCGGTCGCCGAGGCGTTCGTGCCGGCCGCCCGCCGGGCACGGTACGCGAGCGCCGACGGGCTCGGGCAGGCGTTCAACTTCGACCTGCTGCAGGCCGACTTCGAGTACGACAGGTTCCGCCAGGTGATCGAGGAGAACCTCGAGTTCGCCGAGCAGAACGGGTCGTCGTCGACATGGGTGTTCTCGAACCACGACGTCGTCCGGCACGCCACCCGGTACGGCCTGCCGAGGAACCCGAAGGGCGGCTGGCAGGACGGTAAGGACTGGCTGCTCAGCAACGGCACCGAGCCGACCGTGGACGTTGCCCTCGGGCTGCGTCGGGCCAGGGCCGCGACGCTGCTGATGCTCGCGCTGCCCGGCTCGGCGTACCTGTACCAGGGTGAGGAGCTCGGTCTGCAGGAGGTCGGCGAGCTGCCGGCCGCGAACCTGCAGGACCCGGCGTACTTCCGGTCGAAGGGTGCCGAGAAGGGCCGGGACGGCTGCCGGGTTCCGATCCCGTGGACGGTCGGCGGTCTGTCGTTCGGCTTCGGGACCGGCGGCTCGCACCTGCTGCAGCCGAAGTGGTTCGGCGCGTACTCCGTCGAGGCGCAGCAGGACGACGCCGAGTCGACGCTGAGCCTGTACCGCAAGGCGCTCGCGGTCCGGCGCGGCCTGCGGACCGGCAGCGCGCTGACCTGGGCCGACGGCAACGACGACGTACTGCACTTCGTCCGCTCCGGCGGCTGGCAGTGCGTCACGAACTTCGGCGCCGCGCCGGTCGAGCTGCCGGACGCCGCGGTCGTGCTGTCCAGCGGCCCACTCGAGGGCGACAAGCTACCGGCGGACACCACCGCCTGGCTCATCTAGGTGGTGTCTGGCACCACCTAGACCCACGAACAGCGCTCCGGCCGGGCTGTCCCGAGACGGCCCTCCCCCCTGTGTGGCCGGGGCGCCCCGCCGGTGCGGGTGTTGTGGCGGATGCGGCGGGGCGGCCGCGCCTCCACGCCGTCACCGGTACCGGCGGACATGGTCGTGGCGGGGGCACCGGGCGGTTGCCCCCGTCACGATCCATGCGGCAACAACAAATGCCAGGATAAGCGCGTGACGACGCTCTCGGACGTGCTCGCAGTACTCGATCGGCTCTACGACCCCGCCTGGGCGGAGGACTGGGACGCGGTCGGGCTGGTCACCGGCGACCCGGACCAGAAGGTACGCCGGATCCTGTTCGCGGTCGATCCGATGCGGGCCGTGGTCGACGAGGCGATCGACGGCGGGTTCGACCTGCTCGTCACGCACCACCCGCTCCTGCTCCGCGGTGTGAACAGTGTGGCCACGACGACGCCGAAGGGCCGGGTGATCACCGACCTGATTCGCGCGGGTGTCGCTTTACATGTCTGTCACACGAACGCCGACAACGCGAAGCCGGGTGTGAGCGACGCGCTCGCCGCCGCGATCGGGCTGCGCGACACCCGCCCGTTGAAGGCGATGCCGGCCGAGCCGATGGACAAGGTCGTGGTGTTCGTCCCGGTCGCGGAGACGCAGGCGATGCTCGACGTACTCGCGAAGGCGGGCGCCGGCCGGATCGGCGACTACGAGCGGGCCGCGTGGAGCGGTACCGGCGAGGGGACGTTCCGGCCGTTGGCCGGCGCGAACCCGGCGATCGGCACCGTCGGCGACATCGAGGTCGTCCCGGAGAACCGGCTCGAGATGATCCTCCCGCGCCGCCGGCGCCGCGCGGTCGTCGAGGCGCTGATCGCGGCGCACTCCTACGAGGAACCGGCGTACGACGTCTACGAGCTGGCCGACGTGCCGAGCGAGCGCGGCGGCGGGCGGATCGGCGTACTGGAGGAGCCGTTGCCGCTGGCCGGCTTCGCGCGGCTGGTCGCCGAGAGCCTGCCGCGGACCGAGCACGGTGTGCGGGTTTCCGGTGACCCGGGCCGGATGATCGAGACCGTCGCGGTGGTCGGGGGAGCGGGCGACTCCGAGTTCGGCCGGGTCCGCGCGGCCGGCGTGGACGCGTACCTGACCGCCGACCTCCGGCACCATCCGGCGACCGAGGCCCGGGCGTACGGCGACCCGGCGCTGGTCGACGTCGCGCACTGGGCCAGCGAGTGGCCGTGGCTCGGGGACGCCGAGCGCCTCCTGCTCGAAGGTCTCGCGGCCCGAGGCAGTACCGTGGACACTCACATCTCAACACTCTGCACGGACGCCTGGACGCTGCGGATCTGAGTACGCCGCCAACGATCTGAAGGAGCCGACTCTGAACGCCGAGCCCGCCGTCCAACGCCGGCTGCTGGACCTGCAGGATCTCGACCTGCAGCTCGATCAGGTCGCGCACAAGCGCGCGTCGTTGCCCGAGCACCAGGCGCTCAAGGACCTGGCCGCCGAGAAGTCCGTCGTCGACCGCGAGCTGGTCACCGCGGACACCGAGGTCAGCGACCTGCAGCGCGAGCAGAAGAAGGCCGAGAGCGACGTAGAGCAGGTCCGCCAGCGCCGTGCGCGGAACCAGCAGCGGCTCGACTCCGGTCAGGTCACCTCGCCGCGCGACCTGGAGAACCTGCAGCACGAGATCGGCTCGCTGGACCGCCGGATCTCGGACCTGGAGGACGCCGAGCTCGAGGTGATGGAGAAGCTCGAGGCCGCCGAGGTCGTGCAGACCGAGCTGCGGGCCCGCGCGGAGGCGTTCGCCGGGCGGCAGTCCGAGCTGGAGACCTCCCGCGACGCGGCGGTCAAGGAGCTCGACGAGCAGCGCGCCGGGTTCGTCGACAACCGCGCCGTGGTCCTGGCCGAGCTGCCGGAGGGGCTCATCACGCAGTACCAGCGTCTGCGGGAGCACAACGGCGGCATCGGCGCCGCGCCGCTGGTCGGCAAGCGCTGCATGGGCTGCCGGATGGAGCTCGCCCCGTCCGACCTGAACGCGATCAAGGCAGCCGCTCCCGACGCCGTACTGCGGTGTGAAGAGTGCGGACGCATCCTCGTCAGGACGGCGGACAGCGCGGCATGAGCTACTCGCACGTCATCGTCGAGGCCGACGGTGGATCCCGGGGGAATCCGGGCCTGGCGTCGTACGGCGCACTCGTCCGGGACCCAGTGACCGGCAAGGTCATCGCCCAGCAGGGGAAGACGATCGGGATCGCGACCAACAACGTCGCGGAGTACTCCGGGCTGATCGCGGGCCTCGAGCTCGCCGCGGAGTACGCGCCGAACGCGTCGATCGAAGTACGGATGGACTCCAAGCTGGTCGTCGAGCAGATGGCCGGCCGGTGGAAGATCAAGCACCCGGACCTGCAGCCGCTGGCGATCAAGGCGCAGGGGCTGGCGCCGTTCGGGACCGAGTGGACGTGGGTGCCGCGGGCGCAGAACGCGGCCGCGGACGCGCTGGCGAACAACGCTCTCGACGGTGTGCCGATCCCGTTGCAGCCCGGCGACGCGCCCGTTGCCGCGCAGCCGGCCGCGCAGCCGTCGGATCAGCAGAAGGCCTTGCGGGGTTGGGGTGCGCAGGCCGAGCCGCCGACCCGGTTGATCTTCCTGCGGCACGGCGAGACGCCACACACCGCGGAGAAGCGGTTCTCGGGTTCCGGCGGCGATGACCCGGCGCTGAGCGAGAACGGCCGGACGCAGGCGGCGGCTGCCGCGGCGTACCTGGCGCGGCTCGGCGGGATCGACGCGATCGTGACGTCGCCGATGCGGCGGGCGCGGGAGACCGCGGCCGAGGCCGGTTCGGAGCTTGGGCTGGATGTGGTCGTGGACGAGGGCTGGGTGGAGTGCTCGTTCGGTGACTGGGACGGGCACACGTTCGCCGAAGTACAGGAGAAGTGGCCGGACGCGTTGAACGCCTGGCTGGAGTCGACGACGGTGGCACCGCCCGGCGGCGAGTCGTTCGACGCGTGCGCCCGGCGCGCCCGCTCGGCCCGCGACGGTCTGCTCGCGCGGCACCCCGGCAAGACGGTGCTCGTGGTCACCCACGTGACCCCGATCAAGCTGATGGTCCGCTCGGTGCTCCAGGCCCCGATGTCGTCGATGTTTCGGATGGAGCTTCGCCCGGCAACCCTCACCGAAGCCCACTGGTACGCCGACGGCCTGGCGTCCCTGCGCTCCTTCAACGTGGACCCTGCCCTAGTCTGACCCCATGCCGCTGCAGAGGGTTCGTTTCGTCGAGGACGTTCCGGAGGTTTTCCGGGCTTCGTTGCAGGACATCCGCCGGGAGCAGGAGGTGCCGTCGGAGTTCCCGCCGGAGGTGACTGCGGCGGCGGTCCAGGCTGCCCACAGAAACGCCCAGAACGTCGTACTGCCGCGGCTGGACCGGACCGGCATCGAGTTCGTGACGGTCGATCCGCCGGACTCGATGGACCTCGACCAGGCGCTGCACATCGAGCGGGCGGGCGACGGCTTCACGGTGTACTACGCGATCGCGGACGTCGCGGCGTACGTGCAGGCCGGCGACCCGATCGACACCGAGGCCCGCCGTCGCGGCGAGACCCTGTACGCGCCGGACAGGCGGACCCCGCTGCACCCGCCGGAGCTCTCCGAGGGCGCGGCCTCGCTGCTGCCCGACCAGATCCGTCCGGCGCTGCTGTGGACGGTCACCCTCGACGCGTCCGGCGAGATCACCGGCGTCACCTGCGAGCGTGCCCTGGTGAAGTCGCGCGCGAAGCTCAACTACGCCGGCGTACAGCAGGATCTGGACGCAGGTACGGCGTCCGAGTCGCTGCAGCTGCTCCGCGAGGTCGGGAAGCTCCGTGAGCAGTGCGAACTCGGCCGCGGCGGCGTGAACCTGCCGATCCCGGACCAGCAAGTCGTCACCTCCGACGGTGGCTGGGGCCTGCAGTTCCGCGCGCCCCTGCCCGTCGAGGGCTGGAACGCACAGATCTCGCTGCTCACCGGCATGGCCGCCGCGCAGCTGATGATGAAGGGCAAGATCGGCATCCTGCGCACGCTGCCCGAGTCGCACGACGACCTGCGCCGCAAGCTCGGCAACACCGCGAAGGCGCTCGGGATCGACTGGCCGGCCGACGTGTCGTACGCCGAGTTCATCCACGGGCTCGACCCGGCCACTCCGGCGCACGCCGCGATGCTGGCCGCCTGCACCGTCCTGTTCCGCGGCGCCGGGTACACGGCCTTCGACGGCAGCGTGCCGGACAAGCCGCAGCACGCCGCGATGAAGGGGGAGTACGCCCACGTCACGGCGCCGCTGCGCCGGCTGGTGGACCGCTGGACCGGCGAGATCTGCGTCGCGCTCTCGGCCGGCACCGACGTACCGGACTGGGTCCGGGAGTCGATGGACGAGATCCCGAAGATCATGGACGACGCGGACCGCCGGGCGCACGCCTACGAGCGCTCGATCGTCAGCATGGTCGAGGCCGGCCTGGTCGCGGACCGCCTCGGCGCGACCTTCGACGGCGTGATCACCGACGTCGACGACAAGGACCCCGGCCGCGGCATCGTCGTACTGACCGAACCCGCCATCGAGGGCCGCGTCACCGGCCCGGCCCTGCCACTGGGCCGCCAGGTCCGCGTCAAACTCGTCGAAGCCGACATCACCCAACGAACCGTCGCGTTTGAACTGCTCTAGCTGAGACACTCGCAGGTATGCACTACGACGAGTTCTTCGCGCAGTACAAGAGCGCCTACGAGCTCTGGACCTTCGGGCGGCTGGACGTGGACGGCGCGCTCGCCGCGCTGGAGCGACTGCGCCCGATCGCGCGCGCGGTCGAGCCGGCGGACAAGCGTGCGACCGCGGAGTACCTGCTGGCCCAGTGGGCGAACGAGACCTCGCCTCAGGCCGGCGAGCGGATGGCACGCGCGACAGCAGCTCTGGCCCGGGCCGGCGCGGACGGCGGGTCCACCGCCGAGCGGAGGACCCGCGCCGAGGCGCGCATCGCCGAGATCACCGGCATCGCGAACGAGACCACCGATGTGGCCGAGCGGTACGCCGTCCTCGGCCTGAACGAAACCCTCGCCAAGCTCGTCGACACCCTGGACCGCGAAGGCCACCGATGACCGGTCCGGCAGGCCTCCGCCGCGGACCTCCTCCGCTACCGCAGTGCGCTGCTCGTCGTACTGCATGAGAACGCCCACATGCTGGCGCCCGAGGGCCGGGACAACGGCGACGAACGGGACACGCCGCTGTCGCCGGACGCCGCGCGCAAAGGACTCGAAGAGGGCGCCACCGAAGCGTGGGCGTACCGCAACCTCGACCGGTACATCGACGAGCTCGGTCTGGAAGACGTCGTACCGGACCTGAAGGGCGTCACCGCGATCTCGCGGTACCAGCACTACCTGCCCGCCGCTGACGTACTCGCCGAACGGATCGGTGCGCAGGCCGGGGTCGGCCGCGACGAGATCCTCCGGCAGATGAACTGCGGGCTGTCCGACGGCAAGTGGCCGGTCGCGCGGATCGAGGAAGGCTACCGGTCCGGCACGCCACTGCAGCAAGAACGCCAGGCCGGACAGGTCGCGCAGCCACAGCAGCAACCGGATCAGAAGGACGTGCTCGCCGTGGCCTTCGCCGGGACCGCCCCCGCAGGAGGCGCGACGGCGACCCGGCCCGGGCAGGCGGCCCTGAACAAGTCGCCGGTCAGCGCTCAGCAGCAGAACACCAGCACCCGCGAGGAGACTCAGTCGGACAGGTAGTCCTCGACGGCGGCGGTTGTGCGTTCGAGGTCGCCGGTGGCCAGGAGGTCGATCAGGGCGCCGCGGAGGACGGCCAGTACGGCGGTGCGGCGGGCGGCGGGTTGACCGGGTTCGCTGGCTTCGAGGAGTTCCAGCCAGTCGTCGACCGTCGAGCGGGCGAAGTCCGCCCACGGACCGTCGGGTGCGATGAGGGAGCGGCCGTAGGCCTCGACCCAGAAGGTCATCAGCGGCCGGCGTTCCGGTGCGGCCAGCCAGGTCCAGAGTTCGCGGGCGATGACGGTCAGGCCGGGCGGGTCGTCGTACCGCTGCTCGGTCTGGCGGAGGAGTTCGAGCTGGTCGGCGCGGCCGCGGGCGAGCAAAGCACGGATCAGGCCGTCCTTGCTGCCGAACAGGAACAGCAGCACGCGCGGGCTTGAGCCGATCGCGCTCGCCAGCGGGCGCAGCGACAGGTCGGCCAGCCCGTGGGTGAGCGAATAGGAGTAGGCGCGCTCCAGCAGTTCTTGCTGTCGCGCGGAGGGACCATCAGATAGCACTGTCGTTGTGGTCGGCACGGGTCTAGTATTGCTCACTGAAACAGTCGTGTCAGTAGATTGGGTAGGGTTGATGACGAAACTGATCAGGAAGCTGGGCAAGCCCGGAGACCTCGGCTGGGTGGTGCAGGCGCACGCGGAGATCTATGCGGAGGAGTACGGCTGGGCCGCGGCGTACGAGACGCTGATCGCCCAGATCGTGGCGCAGTACGCCGCCGACCACGACGACGAGCGCGAGGCCGCGTGGATCGCCGAGGTGGACGGGGAGCGGGCCGGGAGCATCTTCTGCATGCGCGGGCCGGACGAGACGACGGCGCAGCTACGGCTGCTGCTGGTGACGCCGGCGGTGCGCGGGCTGAAGCTCGGCGCGGAGCTGGTCGACACGTGCCTGGAGTTCGCGCGGTCGGCCGGGTACAAGCGGATGGTGTTGTGGACCAACGATCCGCTGGTCGCGGCGCGGCACATCTACCTGGCGCGGGGCTTCCGGCTGGTGGGTTCCGAAGTACACGAGATGTGGGGCGACCGGCTCACCGGCCAGACCTACGAGGTCGATCTCTAGCTCTTGCAGACCGGCGCGCCGGGAGCGGCAGTCTTGTAGATCGCGTGCGACAGGAACGTGCTGAGGTAGCCGCTCGTGACGGTCAGCGCGTGCCGTGGGTCGGTGCTGCCCAGCGGGAGGAACCGGCGGAGCGGGTAGGCCAGGTAGTACACGCCGTAGTCGGTGAAGTTGAAGTGCCGGGTGCCCGGGACGGTGGCGCACCACGACGTACCGGTGCTTGCCTTCAGCAACGAGAGGGCTCGGTTCCGGTCGTTGTCGTTCTTGGCGTCCGGCCCGCAGACGCTGGTGATGCAGGAGTCGTCGGCGCCGAGCAGCAGCATCGGCGCCTTCACGCCCTTCTGTACGACGTCCCCGAACTGGTAACCGTCCAGGTCGACGGCGGCGGCGCAACGCTGGTCGAGCCGGCAGGCCTCCAGCGACGCGGCGCCGCCGAACGAGTGCCCGACGTACGCCGGACCGGCCGCGGGCTCGACCGAGTTCGGCAGTGTCTTCACGACCATGCCGGCCGCGAACCGGGCGTCCGCGGCCCAGACGGTGACGAGGTGGTCGCCGGCCTGCTGGGCGCCCTCGTTGTTGTCTCCCAGGTTCGGCGGGTTCGCCTCCGGTTTGCTGGTCACCGGCTCGCCGCCGAGGACGGTCAGGTTCGCGCTGTACGTCGGTGTGACGCCCGCGACCAGGTACCCGTGACTGGCCAGATCCTCGGCGAGGGCGGCGTACATCGGGGCGGACAGGCCCATCCCCGGCATCAGTACGACGACCGGGAACTTGCCCGGCGCGATCGCGACCCGGTCCAGCGCGCGGTCCTGCAGGGTGTCGAAAGGACCTTCGAAGATCGAGACCGGGGCCTTGAAATGCATCCCGCTCCACTCGTCCGGCGCGTACTGCACGTGCTGCCCGGTCGTGCCCTTCGCCACCGGATACCAGAGCCAGACCGCGAGCCGCCGCGGTCCGTTCGCGTACGGGTCGCGGCGCGGGGTGTCGGTCCACTCGTACGTCCGCCGCCCGACCTGGTACGCCCCGGTCGGCTCCGGCAACGACACCGGCTCGGACCGCTGCACCAGCACCCAGCCCACATAACCGGCCCCACCCAGCAGCACGACCAGCAGCAGGATCACGACACCAGTACGCACCCGCCTCCGCATACCCCCAACCATCTCACCCCACTCGGGTCCACCCGAGCAGAAACTCTTGGGGAGATGTCGAACTGGGGGAGACAGCTCCGACGTTCCGGGTGTTCTGTTGGGTCTAAGGCCGTGTCTGGTGGTCCAGACAGGACCAAAGGAGGACTGCGATGAGTTTGCCGGAGATTGTCGGGCGGGACGAGTGGGTCGCGGCGCGGCGGGAGTTGCTGGCTGCGGAGAAGGAGTTCACCAAGGAGCGGGACGCGTTGAACGCCCGGCGGCGGGAGTTGCCGATGGTGCTCGTGGACGAGCCGTACGTGTTCACCGGCGCCGGCGGGCCGGTCAAGCTGGTCGATCTGTTCGAAGGGCGGCATCAGCTGGTCGTGTACCACATCATGTACCCGCCGGAGTGGGACGCCGCCTGCCCGAACTGCACCGGGTTCGTGGACGACATCGGCTCGCAGCGCGCGCTGAACGAGACCGACTCCACCTTCGTACTGATCTCGCGCGGGCCGTACGAGAAACTCGCCGCTTACAAGGCCGACCACGGCTGGGTGCACCCGTGGTACTCGTCGGCCGGGACCAGCTTCAACTACGACTACCACGTGACCCTGGACGACTCGGTGGTGCCGTTCGAGTACAACTACCGCTCGAAGGCCGAGTGGGACGAGCGGCCGAACGCCGGCTTCGTCCAGCAGGACCAGCCGTTCGAGCTGCACGGCCTGAGCTGCTTCCTGCGCGTGGGTGACGACGTTTACCACACGTTCTCGACGTACGGCCGCGGCCCGGACGCCATGACGTTCTCTGTCAACGCCCTCGACATGACCGCCCTCGGCCGCCAGGAACCCTGGGAAAAGCCCGCCGGCCGCGCCGTCCCGGCCGCGACCGACGAGCACTGCTGACCACCCCGGCGGGTGCGCTCACGCGCGCCCGCCGAAGTATCGCGTCGTCCAGCCGCTGCCGCGGGCTGATCGCCGGCTTCGTCAGCTCGATGTGGTAGAAGTCCGACTTGCTGGTGAAACCAACGATCTCGCACGACGGCTGGGTCGCGGCCGTGACCCAGCGCGAGCGCGGCCGAGGGCGGCCGGACGTCGCGCACTCCGTTGCCGGCCGAATAGGTGCGCTGGGCAACGAGTACGGCGATCGGGTGCCCCGGCCCTTCCGCAGCCGCGCGGTGTCGGTGAGCTGGTCCGCGACGATCCGCGCCCACGAAACGTGCGCGTCGAGCAGGCCCAGCCGGGTGAGCCGGGGAGCTGCCGGAGCAGCGCGGTCTGCGGGAGACCGCTCGCGAGCAGCGCCTCTCCCAGATCCGCGGCTCGTTCAGGCACGGGCAAGGTCCTTCCGGTCGGGGCGGAGGAACGGGTCGGTCTGTAAGCCGGATTCTGTGATGGCGATCATCTATCTACGGTGACCGTTGCCGGGCACCTCCAGCGGCCTACCCGCGAGCTCGGGCGGGCCGCCCTCGAACGCTCGCGCGGGTGGTGGTTTCCCACCGCCCTTTCTTGGCCTTGCTCCACGTGGGGTTTACCTAGCCTCCGCAGTCACCTGCGGAGCTGGTGGTCTCTTACACCACCGTTTCACCCTCACCCGCACTCCTGTGAACCACGGGGTTCACCGGAGCCGCTGGCGGTCTGTTCTCTGTGGCACTGTCCCGCGGGTTACCCCGGGTGGGCGTTACCCACCACGCTGCCCTGTGGAGTCCGGACTTTCCTCGGCGCCCTCTGCAAAGGGCGACGCGATCGCCCGACCGACCCGTTCCGTACCTCAGGATACGGCCTCCGCTGTCACATCACGAACGGAGTGAGTGATCATCCAGCACTTCGGGCCACAGGCCGTCCGGACCCCGGTGGTACGGCCGTACGTCGACCACCGCGTCCAGGTTCAGCGGCCCGTAGATGTGCGGGAAGCTCATCCCGGTCCCGTCCAGGTCCTCGTCGCAGAGCGCGGACACGAGCTTGGCAGTGTCGATTACCAGCAGGCACAGTGGCCGGTCCACGTCGTCGTACGCGAAGTTCGCCACCATCGCGACCTGCTCGGGGCGGGAGGCGTGGATGAAGGTCACCCCGTCGTCGAGGCTCTTGCCGCGCGTCGACCACCGGTAGCACCCGGCCTCGACCGCAGCCTCCCACTGCTCCGGGAATGCGATATGCAAAATCGTCGCCATAGTGCCAACGCTAGTGGATTAGGGTGCTCGACATGGCCACCGAGGAGCACAACGAGCCCGACACCAAGCCCGACACGAAGCCCGACACGAAGCCCGACACCAAGCCCGGCACCAAGCCCGCCCAGCCTGTCGACGACCTGGTCAGCACGCAGCACACGCTGACCGTCGACGGGCAGGAGTTGCGGTACACCGCGACCACCGGGCGGATCGTGCTCCGCGAGGAGGTGTACACCGACGGCAAGTTCGAGGGGCTGAAGCCGAAGGCCGAGGTGTTCCTGACGGCGTACACGCTGGACGACGGTGATGGCACCGGCGCGAAGGACCGGCCGGTGACGTTCGCGTTCAACGGCGGGCCGGGGTCGTCGAGTATCTGGCTGCACCTCGGTCTGCTCGGTCCGCGCCGAGTGGTGTCGGGCGACGTCGGTGAGCTCGCGCCGCCGCCGTACGAGCTCGTCGACAACGCGGAGACGTTGCTGAAGTACAGCGACGTGGTGTTCATCGACCCGGTGTCGACCGGGTTCTCGCGGGCCGCGGAGGGCGAGAAGCCGGCTGACTACCACGGGTTCACCCGGGACCTGGAGTCGGTCGGTGAGGTGATCCGGCTGTGGACGTCGCGGAACGGGCGCTGGATGTCGCCGAAGTTCCTGGCGGGGGAGTCCTACGGTACGACGCGGGCGGCCGGGCTGGCGGCGCATCTGCAGCAGCGGTACGGGATGTACCTGAACGGCGTGATGCTGATCTCGGTGGTGCTGGAGTTCGGCACGCTCGACTTCACGCCGGGCAACGACCTGCCGTACACGCTGTTCCTCCCGACGTACGCCGCGATCGCGCACTACCACGGTCTCGTCCCGGACCGGGAACTGGACGAGCTGCTCGCCGACGCGGAACGCTTTGCGGCCGGGCGGTACCCGAATGCGCTTGCCCAGGGCAACCGGATCCCGGCGGACTACCGCGCCGAGGTCGTCACCCGGCTGGCCGAGCTGACCGGGTTGAGCGAGGACTACGTCGACCGGGTGAACCTGCGGATCGAGCACATGCGGTTCTTCGGCGAGCTGCTCAGGTCGCGCCGCCGGACGGTCGGCCGGATCGACGGTCGCTTCACCGGCTGGAACCCGGACTACGGTTCGGAGACCCCGGAGCGCGACCCGTCGATGAACGCGATCACCGGCCCGTACTCGGCCGCGCTCAACCACTACGTGCGCGTCGAGCTCGGGTACGAGAACGACGTACCGTACGAGATCCTCAACATGGACGCCGCGAAGAACTGGTCGTACAAGGAGTTCGAGGGCCAGCAGATCACGGTCGCGGAGAAGCTCGCCGAGGCGATGCGCGTCAACCCGCACCTGAAGGTGTACGTCGCGTCCGGACACTACGACGGTGCTACGCCGTACTTCGCCACCGAGCACACGCTGGCCCGCCTGCAGATCCCGGCGGAGCTCACCGGCAACATCGAGACGAAGTACTACCCGGCCGGCCACATGATGTACGTCCACGAACAGTCCCGCATCCAGCAGTCCGCCGACCTCGGCGCCTTCATCACCTCCGCCTCCAACAGATGATCCTGATCCGCCGAGCAGACGCAGTCCGCGCGCCGCGGGTCCCTGGCGTCGTACTGCGTCCGCCGGGGGTCGAGGACACCCAGCCCCTCGCGCAGCTGTACTACGAGGCGTACGACCCCGGCGCCTCCGCAGCAACCGCCGCGGAGGCGCTCGAGGACATCGCGCTGACCTTCGAGGGCCACTACGGCGTACTCGATCTGGATCTCAGCTGGTTGGCGTGGTCGGGGAACGATTTGGTGGGTGCGATGCTGATCGTCGAGCGCGCACCGTGGGCCGACACGCCGGACTGTCCGTTCATCATCGAGCTGTTCATCGCGCCGGGCCATCGGCGGCGGGGGATCGCGCGGTTGTTGCTGGCCCGCTGTGCTGCGACGACAGTTGCGCTGCGGGTCGACGACGGCAACGCTCCCGCACTCGCATTGTACCGGGATCTGGGATTCCGCGACGGATGATCTTTTCGTCTGTGGATGACGGAATCTCCTTGAAAACAAGGGGATTCCGGTTGAGAACTGTCGGTGGGTGTGGCTATCGTTGTGGGCATGGAACTTCTGGGTGAGCGGCCGGTGTGGTCGCTGAGCGACGGCGAGTTGCTGCCGACTCTCGACCAGGTGGACGCTGCCGTCACCTGGTTGCTCACCTACCGCCTGCAGTTGATCGGCCGCGTCGACGAGGGCGGCCTGGCCGAAGAGCTTGGCGCCCGCGACACCTCCGAGCTGCTCGCCATGCGCCACTGCATCGACCGCCGCGAGGCCAACCGCGACCTCAAGCTGGCCCGCACTCTGCCGAAGTACGACGCCGTGTCGACGGCACTCACCGACGACGTCCGGCCGCTGCGTCCGGCGCAGGCGGGCGTGATCGTCAGAGCGCTGGAGCGGGTGCGGTCCCGGGTCCCGGTGGAAGACCTCGATGTCGCAGCGGAGCAGTTGGTCAACCTGGCCGGGCAGCTTTCCCCAGGGGAGCTCGCCACGGCCGCGACGCAGATCTGCGACCTGCTGGACTCCGACGGCCCCGAGCCCGACGAGAAGGCGGCGTGCGAGCGCGAATCGCTGACCCTGGTCGAGGCGGAGAACGGCGTGAAGTTCCGCGGGTACCTGGCTAACGAGAACGCCGAGCTCCTCCGGTCCCGCATCCATGCCGCCGCGCGCCCGCACAAGACCGTCGACGGTGAGCTCGACCCACGATCCCGTGAGAAGCGCCAAGCAGACGCGCTCACGTCCACCCTGGCGATCGCCGCAGCAGCCACCGACAGCGGTTTCAAGCCACCCACCGGCATGGGCCTCAAGCCACCGACCGCCGATTCGCGTCCCACGGGCGTGGGCGCTGAGGTCCTTCCGTTCGATGGTGTGGCCGATGACCCGGCCGCCGTCGGCAGGGAGAGCTGGGTGCCAGGATTCGGCGCGAAGGCGAACCTCACGGTCACCATCGATTTCGAGGATCTGAAGTCTGCCGCCGCCGACGCGACCGGCGACCTCGTGTACGGCGGGAGACTGTCAGCCGCGGCGATCCGCCGGATCGCGTGCGACGCGAAGGTCATCCCGGTCGTGCTCGGCTCGACCTCCGAGCCGCTCGACGTCGGGCGGGCCGAACGCCTGGTGACGCGGGGGATACGTCGCGCCCTGAACGCCCGCGACAGGGGTTGCGTGGTGTGTGGCGCCCCACCGATCCACTGTGACGCCCACCATCTTCGGTCCTGGATCGACGGCGGTGACACCGCGATCCACAACCTGGTTCTCCTCTGCCGAGCACATCACACGGCACTCCACGCAGGCCACTGGGTCATCACGATCACGGACGGGCACGTCCAGGTGTCCCGCCCGGCGTGGGCCGATCCACCACCCCAACCACGACCACGTCTATCAGGCCTCCTCGCGGCAACCGGCGCCTCGCGGACACCTCGCCATGCCACAACAACACCGGCGGTGCCGCAGAGCCGGCGTTCCAGCCGATGGTCGGCCGACGAGCCGACGATGCAGGAAGCCGCCCGCTTCGCGGTCTGGGGCGATCCCTCGCCGGATCAACCCCCGGATGCCGCCTACGCATCCCGCTCCCCATCCTCCGCAACACCGCAAGACCCCGTGGCGCCCGAGAACATCCCCGTTGGCCGCTGACGAGCGCTGCCGTGTGCTGCCAGTGGTGGTCGGGGCTGACGAGTTCTGTGTAAGGGCGGCATCCATTGCCGGGCGCCGTTCGGCGGTGCGGGCAGACTTCGGCGGTTGTCGCTACGGGTAGATGCGGAAGCCCGAGAACCTGCGGTGCTCGAACGACGCATAGAACTCCTCCGCGGTGTCCGTCACCAGATCCACGCGCAGCGCACCGGTGAGCGGTGCCGCGTACTCGAGGAGCGCGCGGCCGACTCCCTTGCGGCGGTACGAACGGTGGACGGCCATCATCGGCAGGTGCGCCTGGATGTGGCCGTCGCTCTGCAGGTACGCGAAGCCGATGACCTGCTCGCCGTCCAGCGCGACGACCGTCGTGACGCCGGCGCGGTGAAGACGGCGTGAGCGCGGGAAGGATCGGCGGGAAGGCTCGGCCAGCCCTCCGCCTCGTTGATCGCGAGGATGCCGGCGAGGTGGGTTTCCGAGTACTGCGTGATGTTCACGGCAGCGTGAGTAGCTCGGCGCCGGTGTCGGTCACGACCAGCGTGTGCTCGAACTGTGCTGTCCGGGACTTGTCCTTGGTGGTCGCGGTCCAGCCGTCGTCCCACAGGTCGTACTCGTAGGTGCCCAGCGTCAGCATCGGCTCGATGGTGAACGTCATCCCGGGCTCGATCAGGTCGTCGAACCGCTCGTCGTCGTAGTGCGGGATGATCAGCCCGGAGTGGAACGACGTCGAGATCCCGTGACCGGTGAAGTCGCGGACCACGCCGTACCCGAACCGCTTCGCGTACGACTCGATGACGCGCCCGATGATGCTCACCCGGCGCCCGGGGCCGGACCGCCGTGATGGCGCGGTTCAGCGCCTCCTGCGTGCGCTCGACCAGCAGCCGGCTCTCCTCGTCGACGTCACCGACGAGGAACGTCGCGTTGGTGTCGCCGTGCACACCGTCCAGGTACGCCGTGATGTCGACGTTGACGATGTCGCCGTCCGCCAGCGGCCGATCGTCGGGGATCCCGTGGCAGATCACCTCGTTGACCGACGTGCACAACGACTTCGGGTACCCGCGATAGCCGAGCGTCGACGGGTACGCCCCGCGCTCGACCAGGTACTCGTGCCCGACCGCGTCCAGCTCGTCGGTCGTCACACCCGGCTTCGCCGCTACACCGACCGCCTGCAACGCCTGCGCGGCCAGCTTGCTCGCCACCCGCATCTTCTCGATCAGCTCCGGCGGCGTCACGTACGAACCGTCGAACGGCGTCGGCGCCGGCTTGCCGACGTATTCCGGGCGGGTGATGGAAGCAGGTACGTCGCGGCGCGGCGAAATGACGCCAGCAGTAAGAATCGACATGGTGAGATCATTCTAGAGAGCGCTGCGAAACGACTCCCAGGAGGTGGTCATCCAGATGAGTGACGATCACAGCAACGAGTGGTACTTCAACACCAAGACCGGCGAGGTGGAGCCGTACCAGGGCGCCAAGTCGGGGGACCGGCTCGGGCCGTACAGCTCGCCGGAGGAAGCCGCCCGCGCGCTGGAGAAGGTCCAGGAACGCAACGAGAACTGGGACAACGACCCGAAATGGGACGACGACTGAGTTCCCGGTACACGCCGAGGGGCACCACCGATCCGGTGGTGCCCCTCAGCTGTTGCTGAAACTGTTGCGTGTGCTGACTGCGTCAGCGGGCGACGCGCTTGGCCGCGGTCTTGCGGGCCGGAGCCTTGCGGGCCGGTGCCTTCTTGGCGGCAGTCCGCTTCGCCGGTGCCTTCTTCGCGGTCGTGCGAGCGGGCGCCTTCTTCGCGGCGACGCGCTTCGCGGGCGCCTTCTTGGCAACGGTCTTCTTGGCCGGAGCCTTCTTCGCCACCGTCTTGCGGGCCACGGTCTTCTTGGCCACCGTCTTCTTGGCCACCGTCTTCTTCGCCGGTGCCTTCTTGGCGGCGGTGGTCCGCTTCGCGGCCGTCGTCTTCTTCGCAGCAGCCGTCGTCTTCTTGGCAGCGGTGGTGCGCTTCGCCGGCGCCTTCTTCGCAACCGTCTTCTTGGCGGGCGCCTTCTTGGCGACGGTCTTCTTGGCCGGAGCCTTCTTCGCGACAGTCTTCTTCGCGGTGGTCTTCCGGGCGGCGACCTTCTTCGCCGGAGCCTTCTTCGCCACCGTCTTCGTGGCCGCGGTCTTCTTGGCCGCACTCACCTTCTTCGTCGCTGTCTTCTCTGCTGCGCTGACCTTGCGCGCGGTTGTCGTCTTCGCGGCGCTGGTCTTCTTCGCGACAGTCTTCTTGGCGGGAGAAGCCTTTTTGGCTGTCGCCTTCCCTGCGGCTGCCTTCTTGGCTGGCACTCTGCCTCCTTGGTGCGGCTGAGGAAAACCACGGTGGATTCCTCGTCGTCATGATGATGACAACACTTGTGCGCTACGTAAAGCACCGGAAACGTCCGCAGGTTAAGGAGAACTCGCGGCGCTGGAAGGGGTAAATGCCCAAAATCCTTGTAGAGAAGGGATTCCGCCGCACGCCGAGCATGCCGGAGACGGACAATAAATTCTTGGCGACACGCGGCAGATTCGGCCCGGATCTGGCCGGATCGGCGAGTGTTGTCCTCGGCAACGTCCTGATCGAGGAGGAGTCGAAGAGCATGTACGACGACCTGCACAACGTCGTCGAACTACCTCGCGAGGTGCGTCGCGTGGTCAGCATCGTGCCGTCGCTGACCGAGTCGATCGCGGCCACCGACGCGGGCAAAATCGTTGGTGCGACCGACTGGTGCACGCATCCCGCGGACCTCGATGTGACGCGCGTCCGCGGTACCAAGAATCCTGATCTCGCGACCATCCGCGCACTCGCGCCGGACGTCGTCCTGGCCAACGCCGAGGAGAACCGCGCCGTCGATCTCGACGCGTTGCGAGCTGCCGGAATCGCGGTCTGGGTGACGGCGCCGACGACCGTTCCCGAATCACTGGACTCACTCGGTCGCATGCTGTCCGCGATCGTCGGCGCCGAACCGCGCTGGTTGCACGATGCGCGCGAGGTGTGGAGTACGCCGTACGACGGAATGCGCCGGCGCGCGGTGATACCGATCTGGCGGCGGCCATGGATGGCACTCGGCCGTGACACGTTCGCGGGCGATCTGCTGACGCGTATTGGTATCGACAACATCCTGAGAGAATCCAGTGAACGCTATCCACGGATCGACCCGGACGCGTTACCCGAGTACGACATCGTGGTGCTGCCGGACGAGCCTTACGCGTTTTCGCCGGACGACGGACCGGAGGCGTTCGGCAAACCCGCGAAGTGTGTGTCCGGCCGGCATCTGACCTGGTACGGACCGTCACTCGTCGAGGCACGCAGTTTGCTGAGCGGACAGCTCGGTGTCCCGTGAGTGCTGAGGCACTCACGGGACACCGGCGTGATGTCCGCCACGATCGGCGCTCAGCGTCTGGACGGGTTAGGTATGCCTCACCTACACTCACCGGGTGTCGTCGATGACCGCGAAGAAGAAGTGCTGCAAGGACAAGCCGAGGTGCAAGAAGTGCCCGGTGGTCCTGATGCGCCTGTCCAAGGCAGGCTGCGCCGAGCGGCTCGATCGCGTGCACTACAAGGTCGACAAGAAGATCCCGAAGAAGGTACTGAAGGAAGCGCGGGCGCGCTGACCGTCAGGACGCCCGGCGCAACGTGATCGCGTCCGTCGCCTGGCGGAGCAGGCCCGGGATCGTGGCGTGTGCGGCCAGGCCGGTCGCCTCGAGATCGTCGCCGTACCACCAGCCGTGTTCGCTGATCGTCTGCTGCTCGATCTCCTCCTGGTTCGCGAACGTCACGTCGACGCGGTCCACCGCGACCGCGTAGAACGTCTGGTGCTGGATGATCCGGCTGCCGCCGTACTCGAACTCGATCGTGCTGGTCGCGAGCGGCGTACCGAGCTCGGCGGCCGGCAGTTCGATGCCGACCTCCTCGCGCAACTCCCGGCAGGCCGCGTCGGCGATCGTCTCGCCGTCCTCGACACCGCCGCCGATCGTGAACCAGTACGTCGTGTCCGGCTTCAGCGGGTCCCAGCCGTGCAGCAGCAGGACCCTGCCGTCCGGGCGCACCGGCAGTACGCGGGCCGTCGTCCGCCGCCGAACCGTAGATTCCGTCACACCACAGAACGCTAAAGGACAACTCCGACCAAGTGTCGACTCGTGCGGCGCGTCTCACAGTTGTTGCCGTCCACACCTACGATCGGTGGCATGGCAACGATTGGTCTAGGGCTTGCGGCGCTGGGGCGTCCTGGGTACATCAACCTCGGGCACGACGAGGACCTGCCGCCGCGGCGTGCGGTCGAGGACCTGCGCGCGCGGACGCACGCGCTGCTCGAGCAGGCGTGGCAAGCAGGTGTTCGGTACTTCGACGCCGCCCGTTCGTACGGTCTTGCCGAAGAGTTTCTCGGCACCTGGCTGACAGCGGAACGCCGTACCCACCTGACCATCGGCTCGAAGTGGGGTTACACGTACGTCGCCGACTGGCGGCACGACGCGGACACCCACGAGGTGAAGGACCACAGCCTCGCTACCTTCGAACGGCAATGGCCCGAGACGTTGCAGGCCCTCGGCAGTCCGCCCGACTTCTACCTCGTGCACAGTCTGACGGCCGACAGTCCGGCGCTCGAGGACAAACGCTTGCTGGATCGGCTGCGTGAACTCGCGGACTCCGGCGTACGCGTCGGCCTGTCCACGAGCGGCCCGCGCCAGGCCGAGACACTGCGCAAGGCGATGACCTCCGGTACGCCGTTCTCCGCAGTACAGGCGACGTGGAACGTACTGGAGACCTCGGCCGGTGCAGCACTGGCCGAAGCGCACGACGCCGGCTGGTTCGTCGTCGTCAAGGAGGCCGTCGCGAACGGCCGCCTGACGGCACGTGCCGGCGAGACGCCGTTCAACGAGTTCGCGCACCAGCACGGCGTCACGCCGGACGCGCTGGCGATCGGCGCCGCGGTGGCCCAACCCTGGGCGGACATCGTCCTCAGTGGAGCCACCACGGCCGAACAACTTGCCAGCAATCTCGCGTACCACGTCGACGGTCCGCTCCTCGAGTTCGTACAGCAACCCGAGGAGTACTGGACCGAACGATCAGCCCTACCGTGGATCTAACTGGGTGAGCGCGTGACGCTCAGCCGCCAGACTCGAGGCGGCTTTGGCGGCCGGACTCAGGGCGGCGGCGGGCTGGGGCGCGGGTACTGGTGCGCACTGCACATCGGACCGGTTACCCGACACCCGTGCCGGTAGCGCACCGGTCAGGAGGTACGCCGCGATCCGGTCGTCGGTGCATGCGACCCCGGACAGCGAACCTGCATGCGTGGTGCCGCCGACGCCTTCGATCAGGGCCGAGTGCGGGAACGTCTTCCGGGTCTGTAGTGCGCCCGAGTACGGCGTGGCCGCGTCGAGGGTCTCGTTGATCATCAGCAGACTCTTGACCCGGCTGCCGTCGACCTTCACCGGGTTCCCGGCCTTCGCCGGCCAGAACGCGCACGGTGCGTTGAACCACGCGTTCGCCCAGGTGAGGAACGGCGCCTTCGCGAAGTAGTTCCAGTTGTCGCGGCGCCAGGTGTTCCAGTTGGTCGGCCACTTCGCGTCGGTGCAGGACACGCCGAGGTACACGGCGAGCAGGTTGTCGTCGAACGGCGGGCCGCCGTACAGGGCGACCAGCGGCGCGGCGTTGGCGTCGTGGACCCAGGCCGCGAACGCGCCCGCGACGTCGACCCAGCCGTACACGTAGTACGCCGCCTGCGTGAAGATGTCGGTCCACTCGTCGGGGCCGATCTTGCCGTCGGCGGGATGCCCGGCGAGTTTCAGCAGTTGCTTGTAGTACTGCTTCTCGACCGCGGCCTCGGTGGTGCCGAGGTGCCAGGTGGAGTCGTGCGCGGCGACGTACGCGAAGAAGACCTTCACGCTCTTGTTGAACGCCACGTCCTGGTCGAGGTTCGCCTGGTACCAGACGCGGGTCGCGTTCACGACGCCGTCGAACACTGCTCGGCGCAGGCGGTCCGGGTACAGCGTGCCGTAGACCTGGCCGAGGTACGTGCCGTACGAGAAGCCGTAGTAGTTGATCTGCGGTGCGCCGAGCGCCTTGCGGATGCTCTCCATGTCACGCACTGAGTCCACCGTGGTCAGGTGACCGAGCAGCGCGTGCTGGGCGCTGTCACAGGCCTGGGCGTACGCCTTGGAGCGCTGGATCCACACGTGCTCGACCTGGCGCGTCACCGGAATGTAGAACGGGCGGTTGTACCCCGCGTAGTCCGCGATGCAGTGCAGCGACGGCACGCTCGACCCGACGCCGCGCGGATCGAAGCCGATCCAGTCGTACGGATCGCCGCCGTGGTTCGGGACGAACTCGCCCAGCACCGCGAGCGTCAGACCGGAACCACCTGGTCCGCCCGGGTTCACCAGCATCGGTCCCTGGGCCTGCGCGTCGGGTGTCTTGTGCTTGATGCGCGACACCGCCAGCTGGATCTTCGTCCCGTCCGGACGGCTGTAGTCCAGCGGTACTTCGACGTACCCACATTGCGCACCACGCCTGGCCAGTCCCGCGCTCGCGCACGTACCCCACTGGATCGGCGGTGGTGTGTAGCTCGACGGTTTCGCCTGGACCGGTACGGCGGTCGCCGCCGGAAGCGACGTCATCGCTCCGGCAACCAGTGCGAACGAAACCCCTGCGGCAACAACGAATCGACGGATCATCATCGGCCTCCCCTTTGCCGCCCAACATCCTGAACCCGCGATGTCGGGCCGGACAAGGGTTCGGCACCTGCTTTCGGAGAGCGACGACGTCCGTACTGCGTGTTAGAAGGTGTGCTCGTCTCCCGGGAACGCGCCGTTCGCGACCTCGGCGGCGTACGTCGTGGCCGCGTTCGTGAGGATGCCGCGCAGGTCGGCGTACTGCTTGACGAACCGCGGCATCGTGCCCGCGCGCAGCCCGGCCATGTCCTGCCAGACCAGCACCTGCGCGTCGGTGTCGCGGCCCGCGCCGATGCCGATCGTCGGGATCGGCACCCGCTTGGTGATCTCGCCCGCGACATCACCAGGCACCATCTCGAGCACCACCGAGAACGCACCCGCCGCGGCCAGCGCGACCGCGTCGTCGATGAGGCCGGCCGCCTGATCGCCGCGCCCCTGCACGCGATAGCCGCCGATGCTGTGCTCGCTCTGCGGCGTGAACCCGATATGCGCCATCACCGGGATGCCGGACTGGGTGAGCTTCTCCACCATCGGTACGACGGTCCGCCCGCCTTCGAGCTTCACCGCGTGGACGCCGGCTTCCTTCATGAAGCGTACGGCGGTGTGGAAGGCCTGCTCGGGTGACGCCTGGTACGAACCGAACGGAAGGTCGGCGACCACGAGCGCGTGCTCGGCGGCGTTGGCCACTGCCCGGGCGAGTGGGATGAGTTCGTCGACAGTGACGGGAAGGGTGGAGCTGTAGCCGTAGACGTTGTTCGCGGCGGAGTCGCCGACGAGCAGCACCGGAATGCCTGCTTGGTCGAAGATCTCGGCGGTGTACTGGTCGTAGGCGGTGAGCATCGCCCATTTCTCACCACGGCTCTTGAAGTCGCGCAGATGGTGCACGCGGTACCGCCTTGGCCGTTTGCTGTTACCCGTGGCCGGCTTCGCGGGCCCGCCGTACGGCGAAACCTCAGCATCCGTGGGCGCCGCGGGCACGCTGTTGTCGGCCGGCGGTCCGTCGGTAGCTGCCTGGTACGCGCGCCGTCCAGCCCGGTGGGAGGTGACCTGTTCCGCCGACACCTGACTAGGCGCATCCTGCTGCACCCCAGCCCGCCGCCGCGCCCCAACCGCCCCACCCGCTGCAACCAATCCAGCCGACCCACCCGATCCAGCCGACCCGCCCGATCCGCCCGATGCAGCCGATCCAGCTGACCCGGCCGACGCAGCCGACCCGGCCGGCCCGGCCGACGTACTCGGTCCAGTCGACGCAGTCGCCTGCTGCTCGCCGGACGTATTCGCCTGCGGCTGCGTACCGGACGAAGCAACTGCGTCGCTCACCGGCGCGTTGATCTCGTACTCCGCACTCGGATCCGTCAGATATCCGTTGTCTCCCGAGCCCCGCCCCGACTCCCGAGGCGTCACCTCACCCCGAAGCCGGATCTCCTGCGGCTGCGTGTCTTCAGCCAGATCCTCGTCGTGCTTCTGCAACCCGTTCTGCCCATACCCGGCACCCGGCTGTACGTCGCCGTACCCCCGGCGAGTGTTCTCCGCAGGCCGGGGGTCACGTGACTGCTGTACGTTCTGCGCGCGAGCGCCGCTCCCGTCGTCCGCCCGGCGCGGCTCATCCGCCCGACGCGGCTCATCCGCGGGGCTGGCCTCGCGTCCCGTCAAACCGTTCTGTGGCCGGGAGGAGTCCGCTTGCTGCGGCCCGTCGTACATGCGGCGCGAGCCGTCCGCGGGGTGGGCGTCACGCGCCGGAAGGCCGTTCTGTTCGTGGGCGGCGTCCGCCGGCCGCGACCCGTCGTACGTGCGGCGCGGGTCGTCCGCGGGATCGGTGTCGCGTGGCGGTACGCCGTTCTGCCTGTGGGTGGCGTCCGCTTGCTGCGGCCGGTCGTACGTGCGGCGCGGGTCGTCCGCGGGCTGGGCGTCGCGTGCCACCAAACCGTTCTGTGGGTGGGCGTCCGCCTGCTGTGCCTCGTCGTACGTGCGGCGTGGGTCGTCCGTGGGGCGGGCGTCGCGTGCCGTGAGACCGTTCTGTGGGTGGGCGTCGGTCTGCTGCGGGCCGTCGTACGGGCTGCGGGTGTTCTGTGCGGGGGCGCCGTTCTGGTGGGTGTCTTGGGGGTGGGCTGCTCGTGCTGCCTCTTGGGAGCGGCCGGTGCCGTAGGCGCGTGCTGGGTCGTGAGGCTCGGGGCGCCGGGGCTCGTTCGGTTGGGTCTGGTCGGGCGTGTCCGGGCGGTCGAGGGGCCAACGGGTGCTGAACGCGTCCTCGGTCTGCCCTGCCCCTTGGACCGGTTCTTGCGCACGGTTGTCGTACGGCTGTCCGGGATTGCGGTTCTCCCACGGCTGGGGTGGGCGCGGGGCGGACGACTGGCCCCAGATGGGTTCCGGACCCGGGCCTGGTTCGTGGCGGCGCTCGGGGTTGTCCTGCGGGCGCGGAGCCGGCGGCTGCAAGCGCTGCGGAGGACGTGGCGGCTGCTGCGGAGGCAGCCCGTTACTGCTAGTCCCGTTGCTGCCGGGACCATTACTGCCGGGCCCGTTACTGCTCTGCCCGTTGTTCTGCGGTGCGAACGGACTAGGAGCCGCCGGACGCTGCGGCGTCGTGTTGCTGGCCCCCGGACCGAACGGACTCGGCCGCCCCTGCGCGGGCGGCTGCTGCGGACGGAACGGGTTCTGCTCCTCGCGCGCTGCCTCGTAGTACGGCTGCTGCCCGGGCGGCGGCGGAGCGGTCGGCAGGTACGGCGGTTTCGGGACGTACGGCTGCTGCGGAACCGGCCCGCGTTCGTACGTCCGGGGTGCGTTCGGCAGCGACGGCGACGGGTCGAGGACGGGACCGCGGTCCCGCCACCTGTCGTTGTCGTAGTCCGAGCGGCGGTTGTCGTCGGCTGCCTGGTTCTTCGGTCCGGTCCCGTACGGTGAGGGCGACCCGTCGTCCTCACCCGGGGTACCGGCCGACAGGTAGTTGTCAACCATGCCGTCATCGTCCCACTGTCGCGGTGGGTAAGCGCCACCGCCTGTGGACGAGCTCACATCCCGGGCAGGCAGGCCGGAGCCTTCGCCGGGTTCCTCGGTGGAGCCCCACGCGGATTCTTGGCCCATGTTGTCGGGCTGGGATGGGCGGTACCGCCAGGAGTCGCTCAGTGCTCGGCTGCCTTCCGTGCGTCCTCACGCCATGCATTGGTGATCGGCACCCGGCGGTCCCGTCCGAAGGCCTTGTGCGTGAGCTTCGGGCCTGGTGGGTACTGCCGGCGCTTGTACTCGGCTCGGTCGACGAGCTGGATGACCCTCGTGACCAGTTCGGTGTCGAACCCGGCGGCGACGAGTTCCGCGCTGCCGCGGTCCTGCTCGACGTAGTCGTCCAGGATGTCGTCGAGCAGGTCGTACGGCGGCAGCGAGTCGGTGTCCTGCTGTCCCGGGCGGAGCTCCGCGGACGGCGGCTTCGCGATCGAGTTCTCCGGGATCGGCGGCTGCTGCCCGCGCGCCTTCGCGTCCTCGTTGCGCCACTTCGCCAGCCGCCAGACCAGCGTCTTCGGCAGGTCCTTCAGCGGCGCGTACCCGCCGACCGCGTCGCCGTAGATCGTCGAGTACCCGACGGACAGCTCCGACTTGTTGCCGCAGGCAAGTACCAGGTGGCCGTCGGAGTTCGACAGGCCCATCCAGATCACCGCGCGGACCCGGGCCTGCAGGTTCTCCTCGGCGAGCCCGGTCAGCCCGAGCGTGTCGAGGAACGGCTGCACCATCGGCTGGATCGGGATCACCCGGTAGTTCAGGCCGGTGCGGGCGGCGAGCTCGGCGGCGTCGTCCTTGGAGTGGTCGCTGGAGTACACGCTCGGGTTGGAGATACCGATCACGTGCTCGGGCCCGATCGCGTCGCAGGCGATCGCGGCGACCAGCGAGGAGTCGATGCCGCCGGACAGCCCGAGCAGCACGGACTTGAACCCGTTCTTCTGCACGTAGTCGCGGAGTCCGGTGACGATCGCGCCGTACATCTCGGCCTCGTCGGACAGCCGCGGCGCGATGCTCGGGGTCATCGCCTCGTACGGCGGGAGCTCGTCGGACTGCAGCACGGTGTGCACGATCTCGATGCCCTGGTGGGTACCGGACGGCGTACCGGAGGCGGCCGGGAGCTCGAGGTCGACGATCATGCTGCCCTGCTCGAACTGCGGGGCGCGGGCGATGATCGTGCCGTCGGCGTCCGCGACCAGCGAGTCGCCGTCGAAGACCAGCTCGTCCTGCCCGCCGACGAGGTTCACGTACGCGAGCGCGCACCCGGCCTCGCGGGCGCGGCGGCGGACCAGGTCGCCGCGAACGTCGTCCTTGTTGGCCTCGTACGGCGAACTGTTGACGACTAGCAGCAGGCCCGCGCCGGCTTCCCGGGTGGCGGCGACCGGGCCGCCGTCCTGCCAGAGGTCCTCGCAGATGACGAGTGCGACGTCGACGCCGTGCACGCGGACGACCTGCAGCGTGTTGCCGGGGACGAAGTGCCGGAACTCGTCGAAGACGCCGTAGTTCGGGAGGTGGTGCTTGACCGCGCTGGTGATCACATTGCCCTGGTGGATGACCGCGGCCGAGTTGGTCGGCGAGCCCTTCGGCCGGCCGAGCCGGTCGATGCCCATCGCCGTACCGCCGGCCCGGTCGAGGTATCCGCAGATCACCACGATGTCGCCGAGGCCCTCGTCGGCGAGTCGTCGCGCGAGGCTCTTGATCCGCGCCTGGGACGCGTCCACGAACGACGCCCGCAGTGCCAGGTCCTCCACCGGATAGCCGGTCAGCGCGAGCTCGGGAAACGCGACGGCATGCGCACCTTGCTCGACCGCGTTCCGGGTCCACGCGACGATCTTGTCGGTGTTCCCGTCGATGTCACCCACGGTCACATCGATCTGAGCAAGAGCAACCCGAAGCTGAGGCACGGGAGCACATTACTGGGTCGAGCGGCCGGACCCCACGCCTGTCACCAACCTCTTACGTACGCCGAATGTAGGTCCGGACCAGCCCGAGGTTCATCTCGACCGAATCCATCGCATCCACCACCAGGTGCGCGCGCTCCAACTGGGGGTATTCACTCCGCATCCGCACCACGTGATCCCACCCCACCTCCGGTGAAGGCGATGAGCTGTTTCACGGTGGTGTGGTTCGGGCGACGAGTAGGGGGGTGAGGGTGGTCCAGCCGAGGGAGTTGTAGAGGGGGCGGCCTTCGGGGGAGGCGGCCAGGTGGGCGGTGGTGGTGTGGCGGGCGACGGCGGTGGTGGCGAGGGTGGTCATGACGGCGCGGGCGAGGCCGCGGCGGCGGTGGGCCGGGTCGGTGTGGATCATGTCGGCGACGGCGCCGGTGTGCAGGATCGACATCCGGCCGCCGGCGGCGAGTTCGCCGTACCCGTAGATCCGTACGTCGATCAGCGACGGCCCGCCGGTCACCTCGACCGCGTACGGCGCGGGCACCGGGTGGAGTGCCTGATCCGGAAGGGAGATCGTCATCAGCCACTCGGTGCGGACGTACTCGAGCGGCCTGAGTTCGCCCACCACTCGTTCAGGTTCGGCGGTCGCGATCTTCAGCCACGACGTACCGGGCGGGTTGCAGTCGATCAGGGCGAGATGGGCGGCGGCGGTCGCGTTCGGCTCGGTGGCGACGTACTCGACCCGGCGCTGCGGTTCGCCCACCCGCACCACCGCCACGTCGTCGACGCGTTGCGCGTCGTTCCAGCCGCGGGCGGCAGACCACCCGCGCTGCCAACGAGTCAGGGCTTCGTCGTGCACGCACTCCATCGAACAACGACAAAGGTTCACCCGGCAGGTACCTTCGTCGGATGTGACACCGGCCCGGAACGGATTGGCTGGCGGGCATGGACACCCAGGGCGGCCCGACCGGACTCCGTGAGCGCGCCCTCGGCCCGGACCTCGCGCGCGGCTTCATGCTGCTGTTCATCGCGCTGGCGAACTCGCACTACTTCGTCGTCGGCGCCGCCTACTTCGGCGGGTTCCCGACCGGCGGATCGCCGCTCGACCGGATCCTCGGCACGCTGATCTCGACCCTCGTCGACGGCCGCGCGTTCCCGATGTTCGGCGTCCTCTTCGGGTACGGCGTGGCCCAGATCGTCCGCCGCCAACGCGCCGGGCCGGACCAGTTTGGCGGTGCCGACGAGCGCGGCATCCGCAGGCTGCTCTGGCGCCGCAGCCTCGTCCTGGTCGTGCTCGGTTTCGCGCACGCGATGCTGCTGTACATCGGCGACATCCTCGCGGCGTACGGCGTGCTGCTGTTCCTCGGCGTCTGGGCCTTGCGCTGGAAGGATCGCTGGCTGTTCGCCGTCGCCGCGTTCGTCCTGATCCTCACGGCGCTCCCGAGCGACGACACGCTCGCCGCGTCCGCCGAAGGACCCGACCCGTCGATGCTGCCGGCCGGCTTCCTCGGCCAGCTCGCGGAGCGGATCACTGTGCAGCCGTTCATCGCCGGCCTTGCCTGGATCGGATTCGTCACGCCGTTCCTGATCGGTCTGTGGGCCGGGCGCCGCCGGATCCTCGAACGTCCCGCCGAGCACCTGACCCTGCTCCGGACAACGGCCCTGCTCGGCCTCACGATCGCGGTCGCGGGCGCCCTGCCGATGTCGCTCGTCGTCGGCGGCGTACTGACCCGGCCGAGCGACCACGCCCTGACGATCCTCGGTCCGTTGCACGACGCAGCCGGTGTGTTCGGCGGCCTCGGGTACGCCGCGTTGCTGGTGCTGGTCGCGCACCGGGTCGGGGAGCGACCGATCACCCGGGCGATCGCCGCGGTCGGACAACGATCGCTGACGTGCTACCTGTTCCAGTCCGTCGTCTGGGCCGTCGTGTTCACGCCGTACCTGCTCGATCTCTCGAACACACTCACCACGACCACGACAGCGATCCTCGCCGTCGCGACCTGGTGCGCGACCGTACTGCTCGCCGACCGGATGCGGCGCGCGAACTACCGCGGTCCGTTCGAAGTGCTGATCCGGCGCGTCACCTATCGGAGCCCTGCGCGGTTCACTTCCGGGTGAAGCTCAGGTGGGTCACGCCGCTCGGCGAGGACACCGCCTGGATGTCGAAGGTCTGCTCGAGCGACTCCTGCTCGTCCCACAGCCGGACCCCGCGGCCGAGCACGATCGGGACCACGGCCAAGTGCATGTAGTCGACCAGACCCGCGGCCAGGAACTCGCGGATCACCGTCGCCCCACCACCCAGCCGTACGTCGGTGTCACCGGCCGCCGCCCGGGCCTGCGCCAGCACCTCTTCCGGCGTCGCGTCGACGAAGTGGAACGTCGTACCGCCGTCCATTTCGACCGACGGGCGCGGGCGGTGGGTGAGTACGAACACCGGGCTGTGGTACGGCGGGTTCGGACCCCACCACCCCGTCCAGCCGGCATCGTCCTGCCAGCCGGGCGGGCCGAACTTGTTCGCGCCCATGATCTCGGCGCCGATACCGGGTTCGTGCTGCTCGGCGAACGCGTTGTCGACGCCCTGGGTACCGCCGGGCAGGCCGTCCTTCGAACGGAAGTACCTGGTGCCGACGAACCACTCGTGCAGCCGTTCGCCGGCGTGACCGAACGGCGTCTCCCTGGACTGGCCCGCACCGGTGCCGAACCCGTCCAGGGAGATCGCGAAGTTGTGAATCCGGACCTGTGACATGTGGATGCTCCTCCTGGTGGATGCTGTCACCCAACGGTCGGAGCCGTCACCGTCACCTTGACATCAAATGACCGCGGCCACGCGATCCCGCAGTTCCGGGAGGCGCGCATAGAAGACGTCGCCCGGGCACTCGGTGGTGTTGTAGTCGCGGTGCCCGACGATCGCGGCATGCGGGTCGAGGCCGTACTTCGTGCACAGCCAGGCGCACGTCAGCACCGACATGTCGAACAGCGCGACCGTCACGTTCTCGGTGACGTAGATGCCCTCGTGCTCGATGCCGATCGTGTGGCTGTTCTGGTTCGCGGTCTGGGCGCCGAGCACGTTCTGCCCGTTGTTGATCGCCGACAACGACTTGCTCCGGCCCTCCATCAGGAACCCGCCGCGGCTGATCGTGAGCTGGTTGCCGATGTCGATCCAGCCGTTGGTGTCCATGTGCAGGTCCTGGATCCAGTGCTGCACCTTGTACGCCGCGGCCAGCGAGTAGTCGGTGACGTTCGGGCTCGCGGTGTGGTGGATGACGATGTGGTCGGGTTTCGCGATCACCTGGGTGGCGGACTTGGGCGGGCGCGCCGACCACTCGGTGCGCGTGTAGCAGCGCGGCGCGGGAGCCGCGTGGGCTGCTGTGGGCAGTGTCGCAGCTGCGAGTCCACCGAGCAGTACGCCGCCGGCGCTCGCGCCGAGCAGGGTACGCCGGGCGACCCGGGCACGTTGGATATTTTCTGGGGCGGTCATGTATAGGAAAATTCCCTACGCGCAAGCCCTCCAAACCGGAATGACCCAATGACCGGCGTGACTGACGGTGAGCGGACGGGTGGGCGCGCAAGCTGCCCGCGGTCGGCGGGGCGTCCCGCTGTTCAGGCCGCGATACCCGAGAGGCCGAAGACCAGTCCGAACACGGCCGGCAGGCCGAGCAGCAGGCCGGCGCGTAGCTTGAACCGGCGTCCGCCGGGACCCGGGGTCCGGACGACCCGGGAGAGCACCGCACCGGCGTACCCGAAAACCAGGGCGGCGAGCAGGATCTGCCGGGTCGGCAGGTCGGTCGCGTCGTGATGGGTGATCCCGAGCGTCACCAGGCCCGGGCAGCAGAACGCCACCATGCCGAACCCGAGCTCCGGGACCGGCAGCCAGCGGCGGCCGAGGACGTCCTGCTCGGCCGGTCGTTTCCGGCGCAGCGAACGGGCGAACCGGGCGGTGCTGACGATCAGGTCGCTCAGGCAGAGGATCGCCGCGACGATCAGAGCGGTGTGAAAGATCGGCTGCACAAGGGGACACGCTAGGCCCTGAGAGCCGCACTGTCCGGCCGGGCACGTAACGTCTGCTTAACAAGAGCGGGGCACACTGTGAGAGACCCCGATCGAGCTCGGAAAGGTGGGCTGATGGACAAGCAGCAGGAGTTCGTGCTGCGCGCGCTGGAGGAGCGCGACGTACGGTTCGTGCGGCTCTGGTTCACCGATGTGCTCGGGTTCCTGAAGTCGGTCGCGGTGGCGCCGGCCGAGCTGGAGGGCGCGTTCGCCGAGGGGCTCGGGTTCGACGGGTCGGCGATCGAGGGGTTCGCCCGGGTGACCGAGGCGGACATGCTGGCCAAACCGGACCCGTCGACGTTCCAGATCCTGCCGTGGCGCGGCGAGACGATGGGCACCGCGCGGATGTTCTGCGACATCAACATGCCGGACGGGTCCGCGTCCTTCGCCGACCCGCGGCACGTGCTGAAGCGGACGCTGACAAAGGCCGCCGACCTCGGGTTCACGTTCTACACGCACCCGGAGATCGAGTTCTACCTGTTCAAGTCGCTGACCGGCGCGCCCGGGACGACGCCGGAGCCGGTCGACTCGTCGGGGTACTTCGACCACACGCCGCAGGGCATCGGCAACGACTTCCGCCGCGAGGCGATCACGATGCTGGAGTCGATGGGCATCTCGGTCGAGTTCAGCCACCACGAGGGCGGGCCGGGCCAGCAGGAGATCGACCTGCGGTACGCCGACGCGCTGTCGACCGCCGACAACATCATGACGTTCCGCGTCGTGGTGAAGGAGGTGGCGCTCTCGCAGGGCATCTACGCGTCGTTCATGCCGAAGCCGCTGTCCGACCAGCCGGGCTCCGGGATGCACACCCACATGTCGCTGTTCGAGGGCGACCGGAACGCGTTCTTCGAGGGCGGCGCGCAGTACCAGCTGTCGAAGACCGGGCGGGCGTTCATCGCCGGGCTGCTGCACCACGCGGGCGAGATCACCGCGGTCACCAACCAGTGGGTGAACTCGTACAAGCGGCTCGCGGTCGGCGACGAGGCGCCGTCGTTCGTGTCCTGGGGGCACAACAACCGGTCCGCGCTGGTCCGCGTGCCGATGTACAAGCCGCACAAGGGGCAGTCGTCGCGTGTCGAGTTCCGCTCACTGGACTCGGCGGCGAATCCGTACCTGGCGTTCGCGCTGATGCTGGCCGCCGGCCTGAAGGGGATCGAGGAGGGGTACGAGCTGCCCAGGGAGGTCGAGGAGGACATCTGGTCCCTCACCTCCCGCGAGCGCAGGGCCCTCGGCATCAAGCCGCTGCCCGGCAGCCTGGCCGAGGCGATCAGCGCGATGGAGGACAGCGAACTCGTCGCCGAGACACTCGGCGAGCACGTCTTCGACTTCTTCCTCCGCAACAAGCGCGCCGAGTGGCTGGACTACCGCCGCCAGGTCACCCCGTTCGAGCTCAACAAGCTGCTCCCGGTGCTCTAGGCCGCGTCGACCTTGAACGGGTCGTGCTCGGTGAGGAGCTTGTCGAGGCGGGCCTGGTCGACGCGGCTGCTGACCTCGGTGACCTCCTGGCGGTCGCGGACCACCTTGCAGAGCACGACCGTCGAGGTGACGACGTACAGCAGGCCGAGGGTGAGGAAGGCGCGCACCCACGGCGTGGCCGGGAGGTAGACCAGGCCGATCGCCATCGCGGTGAGCGAGATGCCGAACGAAGCGACGGCCTGGGCGTAGAACGCTGCGGTCTGCTGGGGCTGGATGCGTTTCGTCATGCCCTGATCGTCGGTGCGCGGGCGCA